>NZ_CP035033.1:2042500-2342500 GCF_004028275.1 Hydrogenovibrio thermophilus | reverse complement strand
ACCATAAGGAAAATTTGTTGCGTCGAAAAAAGCGATGCCGACCTGAACTCAGGACGAGAAGCGGGTACAATAAATCGTATTTTTCAGGGGGTTTTTCACAGTCGTGGATAAGGAACGCATGCAAAACGGTCGAGGGGTTGCCGCAAAAAAGGTGAAGGCGCTATGTTTGTGAAAGTCGCCGTGCCCGGACCGTTTTTGGCGCCGTTGGATTATGCGTTGCAAGCCGTTTCGAACGACGCTGAGAATGGCGCTCATGCGGAGACCGCAAACCTGTCATTGGCTCTGGAACCGAATGAGTCTTCGGCGGATGCAGGAGATTCCGAATCGTCAACGCAAAAAGATATTTTGCCGGTGATCGGTGGTCGGGTCACAGTGCCGTTTCGTAATAAGCGTCACACCGGCATTGTCATGGCTTTGAGCGAAGAAGCCGAGGTCGATGCCGCCAAAATCAAACCCATCGACACGGTGTTGGACGCCGCCCCGATTTTCTCCGAGCCGGAAATGGCGCTGTTGCAGTGGGCCAGTCATTATTATCACGAACCCATCGGCAACGTCATGCAAACCGCCTTACCGAAACGGATTCGCCAGGGCGAATCTTTGACGGTGGAAGGCGTGCCCGCTTGGCGGTTGACCGAAACCGGACAGACCGCCGAATCCCAAATTGCTTCCAACGCCACTCAACAAGAAGCGCTGTTCAAAGCGCTGTCCGCCCAAACCGACGCCGTCACCGCCGAGCAATTGAATTCGGTGCTCAGCGGTTGGCGTTTGCCGATGAAGCGTTTTATCGAAAAAGGCTGGGTCGAGGAAATCGAAAAAAGTTGTCTGCACGCCCTGCCGTCCAGGGAAAAACTGGCCAGGCCTGGTCATATCTTGAATACCGAACAACAGGCCGCGGTGGACCAGGTGTTGGCCCAAGACGGTTTCAGCGCGCATCTTTTGGAAGGGGTGACCGGCAGCGGCAAGACCGAGGTGTATCTCGGCTTGATTGAAGCCATCATAGCGCAAGGCAAACAAGTGCTGGTACTGGTGCCGGAAATCGGTCTGACACCGCAAACGGTCAAACGTTTCGAAGCCTATTTACAGGCGCCGGTAGCGGTGATGCATTCCGGTTTGAACGATAAGGAACGTCATTGCGCCTGGTCGCTGGTGAAAACCCATCAGGTATCGGTGTTGCTGGGAACGCGTTCGGCGATTTTTACGCCGTTTGACAATCTTGGCTTGTGCATTATGGACGAAGAGCATGATTTGTCATTCAAGCAACAGGACGGTTTCCGTTATTCGGCGCGGGATTGTTTGGTGCGCCGGGCGCAGTTGGAAAAAGTGCCGGTGGTGTTGGGGTCGGCGACGCCGTCGCTGGAAACCCTCTACAATGCCGAAAGTGGCCGCTACCATTGGCTGAAACTGACCCGACGCGCCGGCACCGCGTCCTTGCCGACGGTCGGTTTGCTGGACGTGCGCGGTGTGCCGCAGGAAGAAGGTGTGTCCGAGACCCTGAAAGCGCAGATGCACGCGCATTTGCAGGGCGGTGGGCAGGTGTTGCTGTTTTTGAACCGACGCGGTTATGCGCCGGTGTTGATGTGTCATGACTGTGGTTGGCAAGCGGCCTGCCCGAGTTGCGATGCCAATATGACTTACCATCACCAAGTGGGCGAACTGCGCTGTCATCACTGCGGGCACCAGGAAAAAGCGCCGTCACTTTGCCCGAATTGCGGTTCCGGCGAATTCGTTAAAGTCGGCCAGGGCACGGAACGATTGGAACAGGCCGTGGCGGCTTGGTTCCCGGGTTACCGGGTGTTGCGGGTTGATCGCGACACCACACGCAATAAAGGCCAGATGATGGCCTTGACCGAACAGGCCAGCCAGGGCGAAGCGGATATTCTGATCGGCACGCAAATGCTGGCCAAAGGCCATCATTTTCCGAAAGTGACCTTGGTGGGGTTGTTGGACATTGACCAAGGGTTGTTCAGTTGCGACTTTCGCGCCGCCGAACGGATGGCGCAACTGGTGGTGCAGGTGTCGGGTCGAGCCGGGCGCGCCGAACAGGCCGGTGAAGTGTTGATTCAAACCCATCACCCGGAACACCCATTATTGAAAGTGTTGGTGGAGCAAGGTTACGGCGCCTTTGCAGAACAGGCGTTGCAAGGCCGTCGTTTGGCGGAGTTGCCGCCGTTTCAATATCAAATTCTGTTGCGCGCCGAGTCGGTGGACCCACAGTCCGGTTGGACCTTTTTAAATGATGTTAAAAACCGCCTGAACTTTGCTAAAATGCAGTTATTACGTTCGCATTTTTCGGTGGCGGAGTCGGCAGACGAGGCGCCGGAACTTGAGGTGTTTGGCCCGGTCAGCGCGCCGATGTTGCGCCGGCAAGGCCGGTTCCGCTATCAGTTGCTGTTGCAAAGCGCACAACGTGGTTGGTTGCACACTTGGTTGGCGCAGGTGGAAAGTGAACTTTACACCTCACCCCAGGCGAAAAAGGTACGCTGGTCCTTGGATGTCGATCCACAGGAGATGACCTGAAACATGGCTTGGCGACCGATTTAAAGGCCTCCGGACAACGGCCGGAAACGACTTAACTCATCCCGTTTAGAGGAGAAAGCATGTCCCTATTAATCAAGTTGTTCAAGGCGTTGAATGCCAACCAGCATTCCGGTCAGATCGCCTTTTCATTCGTGCTCGGTATGATTCTGGGCTTAACCCCACTCTTTTTCCCGCACAACCTGATCACGTTGGCGTTGATTTTCTTCTTGCGGGTAAATCTTTCGGCGGTCATTGTGGCGACGCTTTTCTTTAGCGGGTTGGCGTATCTGCTCGATCCGGTCTTTAATCAAATCGGTTTATGGATTTTGCAGGCGCAGACGATGCAGCCGGTGTTTACCGACTTGTACAACAGTGCTTTCTGGCGCTTCCTGCACTTCAATAATTCCATTGTGATGGGCAGTGTGGTGACGGCGTATCTGTTGAGTGTGCCGGCCTTCCTGCTGTTCTGGGTGCTGGTGAAAACCTACCGTCAGCGCTTCTTGGTGTGGGCGAATAAATTCAAAATTATTCGATTGTTAAAAGGCGCCGAAGGGGCCGGTTTTGTATCGGGGATGATGAAATGAGCGAAACGTCAAACAACACGCAAACACAATCGTCGCAACCGGCACCGAAAGGCTGGGTGCGTTGGTCAGGCCTGGGCGTTTTTGCCGGGATTGTCGTGGCGGTGGTCGCCATCGGCTATTTCAGTTTCACCACCATTCTGAAGAGTCAGTTGGAACATTATGCTTCCCAAGCCTGGGGGGCGAAAATCGAAATCGGCAGTTTGGATTTGGGCATTATGCCGATTGAGGTCGGGCTGCGTGAATTGCAAGTGACCGATCCGGACAAGCCGATGGAAAATCTGTTGGTGTTGAGCCGCCTCAGTGCTTCCTTGAATTTATATCATTTGATTGCCGGGCGTACGGTGATTGAGGACGTCAATTTCACCGGCCTGGCGATGCACCAGCCGCGTGACACGTCCGGTGCGTTAGCGAAGGCGCCGAAAACCGAGACGACCGATACCACGGAAAAAGACTCGAAATCCGACGGGTTTGCCATGCCGGACATGGCTTTGCCGGACCCGAGCGAGATACTGGCACGCGAAAAACTGGAAACCTTGGAAGCGGCCAATCGGGTGCAGGCGCAGTTGGACGAAATCGACCAGGCCTGGTCGGAAATGCAGAAAGAATTGCCGTCCGATGCCGAAATTCAGGATTATCAAAAACGGTTCGAATCTCTGACCGGCGGTAAAAACGATATGCAGTCGATTCTGGCAAAAAAAGACGAGTTCGAAAAACTGCAGTCGGAGCTGGAAGCGAAAAAGAAAACGTTGGAAAAAGCCCAGGATTTATTACAGAACAAGCTACCGAAAATCCAGAAAGACGTGGTGGCGCTGAAAGACCTGCCGGAAAAAGATTACAACCGTCTGATGTCGAAATATTCGCTGAACCAGTCCGGTTTGTCGAACGTGACGTACCTGTTGTTCGGCCCGCAAATTCAATATTGGACGGATGAAGGTTTGAGCTGGTATCGCAAACTGGAACCGTTTATCGCCAAACTGAAAACCATGCAGGCCGAACAGGCGGCCGAGACCGAAAAACAGGCGCCACAGCGGGCCTTTGGTGTGGATGTTGCTTTTCCGGAATACGACCCGCAACCGGATTTCATCATCAAGCGCATCAACGGTTCCGGCACCTTGGATTGGGGGGATATCGACATTCGTGTCCGTCAGGTGACGTTTGATCACCCGACTACCCGTTTGCCGGTGCTGTTTGAAGTGCTCGGCAAACCGAAAGGACAAGATCAGGCCTTGCGTGTGATTGGGGAAAGTAACTTTACCGACCCGCAAGCGCCGCTGAACGAAGCTAACATTGTTTGGGACGGCTACCGAATTTCGGATTGGACGATTTCCGGCGACAAAACGCTGCCGGTGGTGATGCAACAGGGCTTGGTGGATGTGACCGGTAAGATTTCACTGGTCGGCGTCGATGAAGTCAATGCCGTGGTCGATATGGCTTATCAGGATGTGGCGATGGACGTCAGTCAAAGCGCTTCGAAAGAGGTGAAACGTTACATCGCGCCGTTGTTTGACGAGGTGAAAGCCTTCAAAGTGAAAGCGGACATTTCCGGCGAGGTGACGGCACCGAGCATCAACGCCAGCTCGAATCTGGATAAGTTGATGTCCGGCGCGTTCAACAAGGTGTTGGGGCAAGAGCTGCAACAGGTTAAGGCGGAATTCCAAGATCAATTGAACGCCAAGCTTCAGGAGCAATTGGGGCCGATTAACCAGCAGTTGAATGGTTTGTTGGGCGACAAAGCGGAATTGGGCAAAGAAACCGCCAGTCTGGATAAAATGCTGAATTTCGACTTCGAATCCTTGGTGAAAGAACAAGCCGGGGGCGAAGCGGAAAAAGCCGTAGGCGACAAGCTGAAGAATTTATTTAAGTTTTGACGGATAATTACATTACCGAATCAGAGGATTTCGCAAAGGCTTTTGATAGGAAGTTGAAAGTCATGATGCTTTTGTGCGTTTAAGCCATCGAACATCAGGAAAGAGATAACAATGAGAGACAATGGACCTGTTACACAACAAGAATATCAAATTCCGCAGGGCTATATTTTGGTGTCGGAAACCGATTTGCAGGGCAATATCGTTTACGCGAATGAAGCCTTTATCGAAGTCAGTGGCTACACCTGGGCTGAGCTGAAAGGCCAGCCGCACAATATGATTCGGCACCCGGATGTGCCGGGAAAGGTCTTTGAAGACCTCTGGGCGTGTTTGAAGCGCGGCGAGCCGTGGCATCAATACGTCAAAAACCGTCGTAAGAACGGCGACCACTACTGGGTGGAAGCCAATATCGCACCGGTGGTGGAAAACGGTGAAATCGTTGGCTACAAGTCGGTTCGAAACCCGATCAAAAACGATGAAGTCGAGTTGGCGGAAAGCGCCTATCGATTGATTCAAAACGGTCAACGTCTGATTAAAAAAGGGGCGCTGGTGACGCCATTGTCGCAACGACTGGCGCGCTGGAGTCCTTTGCCGCAGAAAAGCATTATGGGCAAAACCATTTTGCCGTTGATTGTGATGGCGATTGTGTGGAGTGCCGCTTTGCAGCTGTATTTGCAGAATGTGGCCGACAACCTCTATGCTGGAGCGGTGGTCGAGCGCCAGGAACTGTTGCTGAAAAACCTGGATTCGGAAATCGCCAGTCAAAGCCAGATTGCCTTGACCAATGCGGTCGGGATCGCCGGGAACTCCGCGGTGATTTACGGCCTGTACGACCATCAGGATACGGTTTTGTGGCAAATCCTGCAGGTCAACCACGATCAGTATGTCAAGCGTGCCAATATGCCGGGCATCGGTTTGGCGATTTTCGATGAAAACCTGAAGCAGGTTGCGTCCAGCGGTGTGCCGATTGCGCTGGATAGCATTCCGAACGAACCCATTACCCGAATCACTTTCCAGCCGGAGGGCGGGTTCATTCAAGCGCTGGTGCCGGTGCCTTATGGGGATAAAACCATCGGGTTGGTTGGTGTGAGCCTGCCGTTACAGCAAATTGCCGGTTTGGAGAAAGAGTCCCGTCACCATTATGCGGCGTTGGACTTAGCGAAGGACCTGTCGTTCAGCTTTGCGAAAGGGTTCGAGGATTCCAAGCTAAAAGCCTTGATGGGGCAGGCGGATCGCACGCAGTTGGTGGAAAACGGTTATGCGGTGGTCGGCAACGACTTTTTGGTGCTGGGTAAAATCCATGCCGGGGATCAGGTCATCGGTGCCCACTTGATTTCCGAGCCGATGAACATTCTCGATAAACTGCTCAGCGACACCTACTTCATGATTTATGTAGCCCAGGCGGCCATGTCCGGCGGCTTTATCCTGTTGCTGATTCAAGTCTTCTGGCGGATGCGTAATTACGTGCTGAAACCAATGAGCCGCTTGACGCAAAAGTTGTCGATCGCTTCGGAGGAAGGCAGTTTGTCGGTACGTGCCGATGTGGTGGTGGACGATGAAATCGGCCAGATGGCGCGTAACTTCAACCATTATGTGACCTCGGTGCAGCATTTGATGATCAGTGTGTCCGATATGATTTCGGCACTGTCGAAAGGGGATTTGCAATACCGGATCAAAGCCGATGCCAAAGGCGATTTGAATATCCTCAAGGGGCAGGTCAACCATTCGGCGCAAAATATTCAGAATGTGATTTCGGAACTGGAACGGGCTATCCAGTGTTTGATCGAAGCGACGTACGATTTCGAAACGCAAGCGCATTTTGAAGGTGACTTCAAAGTGATGGTGGACGACTTGCAAAACGCCATGCGTAACACCCATGAAGCCGTGTCCGGTATCAATGAGACGATGAAGGCCATTGCCGAAGGGAATTTTTCCAGCCGTTTGACTACGCCGTTAACGGGCGAACTGGATTCTCTGAAGCGTAATATCAACGAATCGCTGGATCAGCTGGAAGCCGGTATCACCGAAGCGGTGGAAGTGGTGGTCGCGCAGTCGGAAGGCGATTTGACGCGCCGCGTCGAAGGCCAGTATCTCGGTAAAATCGGGGTGATGAAAGACGCCATCAATACGTCGTTGGAAAACATGGGGCGGGCGATTTCCGAATTGATGGTGTCGTCTCGCACCGTGAATGATGCGTCCGACCAGATTGCTTCGGGCAGTTCCGATTTGTCGGATCGGATTCAAAATCAGGCTGCAACGTTGCAGGATACGGTGATGTCGATGGACATGATTACGCAAACGGTTCGTAAGAATGCCGAAAACGCCAATGAGGCTTCGGCGCTGGCTTCCGCGGCCAAGCAGCAGGCGGATGACGGGGCGGAGGTCATGTCGCAGACCATGGTGTCGATGAAAGAACTGTCCGAATCGAGTCAGAAGATTTCCGACATCATCGGCTTGATTGATTCGATTGCGTTCCAGACAAATTTATTGGCCTTGAATGCCGCCGTGGAAGCGGCGCGTGCCGGAGAGCAGGGACGTGGATTCGCGGTGGTGGCCGGTGAAGTCCGTACTTTGGCCGGTAAATCGGCGGATGCCGCGAAAGAGATTCGCAGTCTGATCGAAACCAGCGTGAATCAGGTCGCGCACAGCGAAACCCTGGTGCAACGTTCCGAAAGAGAATTCGCGTCCATTGTGGAAGTGATTTTGAAAATGCATCAGTTCATTTCCGATATTGCCTTAGCCAACGGCGAACAGACGCAAAGTGTCGAACAAATCAACCGCGCCATTGAAGGTATGGATGGTGTCACCCAGCAAAATGCGGCCTTGGTTGAAGAAACCGCGGCGGCGGCGGACACCTTGCGTGGCGAAGCCGATCAGATGCGTAGCCAGGTCGGATTCTTTCATTTGCAGAAGGATACGATGGGCCGCGGTTTGACGCGTGGGCAGGCGGTCATCGAGAGCTTTAAGGTCGATCATTCCGCCTTGGCCAAATCGGAGTCGGAAGACAGTTGGGATCGTGCCTTGGTGCGTCGTGCCTTTAAAAACTGGGTCAACAAGCTGCAAGCCCATGTCAATGACATCGGTTCCGCATCCCGAGCCGATTTCGATAACCCGACCGGGTTTACCCATTGGCTGCAAGGCGAAGGCCGTGAACGCTATGGCGACGTGGCGGAGTTTGCTTTGATGGCGCAGCTGTATCCGAACTTGCGTAAAGACTTGATGAAAGCCTATGATTTGAAAGCCGAGGGGCAGGACGATGAAGCGAAAGTGCACTTCATCATTGTGCAGGAGCTGTCGAATTCGATTCTGGACTTGATGGATGCGCTGGAGAAAAAACTGGCTTAAGTCTCAACGTTGAGGCCATACAATAATAACGAATCCGGGCCTTTGGGTCCGAGAGTCGAAAACTCTGAATTACCCTTTGGACGAAACTTCTGATGATGAGTACGAAAATTTGGAGCGCGGCGCGTGCCGGTCTGTTGGTTGCAAGCGCGTCGGCGATGGTCGGCTGCGCGACCAACGTGAAGCTGAAAGTGTTGGAGCCGGCGCAAATTGATCGGGCCGCTCAAACCAAGCAGATTGCGGTGTCACCTTTTGAGCAGGACACCGTCGGGTTGGCGGGAAAAATCGAAGCGACCCTGGCCAAGCAAAAACTGGACGGCCAATATTATTTCACCACGGTCAGTCGTAACGAGGTGGATCAGTTGCTGAAAGAACAGCGCTTTCAGTACAGTGGCGTGGTGGATGAGGCCAAACTGGTGGAGGCGGGCGAACTGCTCGGTGCGCAAGCCTTCGTAACCGGTGAGGTGACGTCGGCCTCGGCACGAGACGACCGTCATTACGAAGAACGCATGCAGTGCGCCGACAAAAAATGTAACGAATTCCGCGTCTATAAAGTGCTGTGCGAAATCCGCACCATTTCCATGGGCGCCAATATCAAGATGATTGATGTGGCAAAAGGCGACATTATCCATGCCGATACCTATATGAAAAGCCGTCGTTGGAAACATTGCCGCGATGATTCGCGTTCACTGCCCTCCAAATCCGCCGGACTGGAATTGTTGGCGTCGGAAGTGGCGACCGATTTCGTCTATAAACTGACGCCGCACTATACGCATATGACGGTGTCCTTGTTGGAAGACCCGGACATCGACTATACCGCCGAGCAAAAGAAAACGTTGTCGCTGGCCATCGAATACATCGAAGCCGGGCGATTGGATAAGGCCGAGCGTTTGCTGGGCACCTTGCTGGATTCCACCGGTAATCGTTCTTACGTCGCCGCGTACGATTTGGGCGTGGTCAAAGAAGCACAAGGCGATTTGGTTGAAGCCAAGCGCCTGTATCACCTGGCCGATGATCTGCAATTGGAACCGGTTGACGAAATCAATGAGGCCGTGATGCGAATCGATCACGTCATGGCCAACCGCGAAAAAGCCCTGTCGCAGATATCGCAATGAGATCATTCCTACTCTTTTGTTTTTTCTCGTTCGCCCTGACCGCTTGTGTCGGTCAGGACGTGAAACCGCTCTCCACCACTGAAAAGCCGACGCCGGACTGGTTTCTGAACCCACCGTCCGATACGACTCGCCAGCTCTACGGGGTGGGCGAAGGTCGAACGCGGGAAGAGGCGGTGCAAGCCGCGTTGGTGGATATTGCCGCCAAACTGAGTGTACAGGTTTCCGCCACTTTCCAAAGCCGTTTGCAGGTCACGCAATCCACGTATGAATACGCGGAACGCACCTCGGAGAAACAAATTCAATCCCAGGTGGCAAAAATTCAGCTGCGGGATTATCAGGTCGAACGTGCAGAGCGTTTGGGTTACGGCAAGACGGTGGCACTGGTGGGGTTAGATCGTCAGGCCTTGTTCGAGGATTTACGACGTCAGCAGGATGCGCAAATGCAGACGCTGCAAACGGCCGAAAGCGCCCATCAGAAAGACGGTGCTTTAGGGCAATACGTTTTCTATCGCCGTAGCCTCGATGCGCTGGCGGACTTTCGGCAACGTTTATTGATTTTGGAAACCTTAAAGCGTGATTTCGATACTCGGCCGTACAGCGATTTCCTGCAACGGTTTGAACAGCGCACCGCCCGTTTGAAAGCCGAAATGCGCTTGGTGGTGACGGCGGACGACGATACGAAGCGCCTAGTCGGGCCTTTGCAAAGTGCTTTGAGTCAGGCCGGGTTTCAAATTGCCAAAACGACCAGGCCTGGCGAAAAGGCCCAGATTCGCTTGATGGCGGAGGTGGCGCAGTCGCAAGCTTACGGTTTTTACATCGAGCGGATGGCGCTGAACATTCAGGCGCTCAGCGACGGCGTGCAAATCGGCGGTCATAAACTGAATTTGAAAGGGCAGGCCACGCACAGCTTCGAACAGGCGCGTGAAAACCTGACCGTGAAGTTCCAACAACAACTGCAATCGCAAGGCCTGAATGCCGTGATCGGCGTGTCGTTCCTGCCAGCCAAGGGCGACTAATTCCTTTTCGCTTGAATTGTGCTTTAAAGTTGGCGGGTTTGTTTGGCGAACTCGTCCAGGCTGATCTCCACCAAGCCATCGCGACTGCGGTTTGGGCCTTTCACCACTTCCTGCGCGGCCCAGGCATGGCCGTGAATCACTTCGTAAGTCGCTGGCACCACGCCGTTGCGTCGAAACTGTTCATATGCTTCCAACATACGGGTGAAACGTTGTTTCCCCATGAGGCCGTGCTGACGCCCTTCGGTGGCGTTGGTGGCGCCGATGGCTTTGAGATCGCGCAGCACGCCCATCGGTTTGCTGTAAGTCAGGGTGAAATGTTCCACATCCATGACGGGTTGTCCGAAACCATTACGAATCAGGGCATCGCCGATATCGTGCATATCGATGAAGGTATTGACGTGCGGGGTTTCATCCACTTCCGACCAGGCCTGGCGCAATTCTTTCAAGGTGTCCGGTCCAAAGGTGGTCAGCATCAACAAGCCTTCCGGGCGCAGCACACGGCGAAACTCCTGAAACACCGCATCCAGGTCGTCGCACCATTGCAGCATCAAGTTGGTGGTGATGAGGTCGACCGAATCATCCGCTAACGGCAGTTGAGCGGCGTCGCCATTCAGGCAGGTAGCGCCGGGACGGGTCAAATTAAAGGTGTCGGTCAGGGCTTTCGGCAAGGCCGGCCATTTCGGACGCGTTAAATGTGTGTGAGCCCGTTGCAGCATTTGAATTGATAAATCCAGCGCCAAGACCTGAGCCTTCGGGTAACGTTCGACGAGTTTTTCGGTAAGGATACCGGTGCCGGCGCCGACGTCCAGAATGGTTTTGGGCGCTAAGGTAATCAAGTCGAGTCGTTCGTCCAGATGGGCGGCGACTTCGCGTTGCAATACGGCCGCTTCGTCGTAACTGACGGCGGCGTGATTGAAGTGTTGTTGAATGTGGGGGCGGCTGAAATGTTGCATGGTCATGAATGATAAGGATGTGCGCGTAAAAAAGCCAGTAATTCGCGAGCGGTGTCTTCCGGATGGGAAAAGAACGGCATGTGTCCGGCACCGGGTAATATGCGGGTTTCACCATCCGGTTGCAGTTCGCTCAAGGCTTGAATCAATTCTTTCGGAATCAAGGGGTCGTGTTCGCCCAACAGCCAAAGGGTCGGCTGGGTCAGGTTCAGTAAGGCGTCGCGGTTGTCGATGTCGCGTAACAAGTAAAGACCTTGCAACAAGCCGGAATAATGCGGCAAGCTACGATGGCTCATGTGTTGCCGTAAGCGTTTCATCAACGGGCGGGCGTTTTCGGTGCCTTGCAGTTGCAGGTTCCAGAATTGTTTTAAGACGCCGACGTATTCCACCCCGAGTGCTTTGATGAAATCGGCCATCAACGGCGGGCTGACCGCCCAGCGCCAACCGTCGTTCTGGACGAAACGGGGCGTGGAGGCCAGGCAAACCAAGCTTTTGACTCGTTCCGGCTCCCGTAGGGCGATCTGCTGGGCCAGCAGCCCGCCAAGCGACCAACCCAGCAAGTGGGTGTGGTCGGGTAACGCCTGAATCAAGGATTCCAACCAGGCCTGGTCGATTCGGCCGTTTTCCAAGTGCTCAAAGTGCGGGCTTTGCCCGAAGCCCGGCAACTCGATTAAATGCACCCGATAATGCGGACACAGAAATTCAATGGCCCAGTCTTGCCAGATGCTGTTTTCCGCGGCCCAACCATGAATCAAGGTCAGGTTTTCGACGGCTTCTTTAGCGCCTTCACCCGTATAGGGCAACATGTCGGTGTGAAGGGTTAAGGGGGTGATGTTCGCGTTTTCGGACATGGCGGTTATTGTACGGCTATTTTAGGAATTTTGGGATGGGAATGCATCGGCACACTGAGCCAGCGCGGCCAATAAGCCGTCGATTTGCTCAGACGTGTGGCTGGCCGATAAGGTTACGCGGAGGCGTGCGGTGTTTTTGGGCACTGTCGGTGGGCGAATCGCACCGACCCAATAGCCTTGCTGTTTGAGTGCGTCCGACCAATCCAGTGCGCGTTGGCTGTCACCGATCATAATCGGTTGAATGGCGCTTTCCGACGGCCAGAGCGTCAGCCCGATTTGCGCGGCCCCGTCGCGGAAATGTTGGATGTGGCGCTGCAATTGGTGACGCGCGTCGTCGGCGTCTTGTACCAATCGCAAGGCTTCTCGCGTCACCTTGGCGTTAATGGGCGAGCTGGCGGTGGTGTAAATGTAGGGGCGTGCCAGTTGAATCAGGGTTTCAATCAGAATCTCGCTGCCGACGACAAAGGCGCCGGAGGTGCCGAAGGCTTTGCCGAACGTGCCCATCAAAATGGTGTTGTCGTCCGGCGTCAGGCCAAAATGCTCGAAGGTGCCTTGTCCATGCGGCCCGACGGCGCCGAAGCCGTGCGCATCATCGACAAACAACCAGGCCTGGTAGGTTTTGGCTAAGGCTTGAATTTCATCCAAGGGGGCGAAATCGCCATCCATGCTGAAGACTCCATCGGTAACAATCAGGCATTGGCGGTTGTCGGCCTGGGCCTGTTTCAGGCGCTTTTCCAGCGCTTGCATGTCGTTGTGCGGATAACGTTTCAGGTCTGCGTCGGAAAAGCGGGCGCCATCAATGAGAGAGGCGTGATTAAGCTTGTCGGCCAGAATCCAATCGCCTTTTTGCATCAAGGTTTGCTGAACAGCGAGATTGGCCATATAGCCGGTGGAAAACAGCAACGCACGTTCACATCCGAGCCAGTCGGCGATTTCATCTTCCAGAAGATGATGTTCGAGGTGGTGGCCGGTCACCAGGTGCGCTGCGCCGGAGCCGTAACTGAGCGAGTCCACGGATTGCAGGGCTTGTTTTAATTTCGGGTGATTGGCGAGCCCCAGGTAGTCATTGGACGAGAAATTCACGACTTGAAGGCCGTTGATTTGCATTTCCGGGGTTTGCGCCGAAGTGGCGAGTGGGCGGCGCCGGGTGAGGGCGGCATTTTCCCGTTCGGCTAAAATCGGCGCAAAACGGGATTCGATGGACTCTTGAGACATGACGGGAACCGACTTGTTCAGGTTAAGCGGTCAGTTCGGTGGCTTGCTCCGCCAGTTTTTTCGCGGCCATTTCGGCTTTGACGTTTTGCTGCATGGTGATGCCGAGTTTCGCGAATAACTGTTCGTCGTGCCCGCCTTCCGGATTGTCGGTGGTCAGCAGTTTGTCACCGTAGAAAATGGAATTGGCACCGGCCAGGAAACACAAAGCCTGGGCTTCGTCCGGCAGTTCCATTCGACCGGCCGACAAGCGCACGTAGGTTTGCGGCATGACGATGCGCGCGGTGGCGATGACGCGGATGAATTCAAAGGAATCGGTCTGGCCTTTCATGTGCGCCAGCGGGGTCCCTTCAATCGGCACCAGCAGGTTAATCGGTACGGAATTCGGGTGGTGACGCATGGTGGCGAAGGTGCGAATCAGTTCGGCACGATCCTTATGTTCTTCGCCCATGCCGATAATGCCGCCGGAACACACATTGATACCGGCTTGCTGCACCTTGTCGATGGTGTCCAGACGGTCTTGATAATTACGCGTGGTGATGATTTTCGGGTAGAAGGCTTCGGAGGTGTCGAGATTGTGGTTGTAGTAGTCCAGCCCGGCTTCCTTGAGTTGCGCTACCTGGTCGTCATTGAGCATGCCGAGGGTCAGGCAGGTTTCCAGCCCCAAATCCTTAACGACACGTACCATTTCCAGCACACGAGGGAAATCTTTTTTGGTCGGGTTACGCCAGGCGGCGCCCATGCATAGACGAGTGGCGCCTTTTTCCTTGGCGACCAACGCCTGCTCGATGACTTCCTGTACTTCCATCATCTGTTCTTTTTCGACATCGGTCTGGTTACGGGCGCTTTGCGAACAATAGGCACAGTCTTCCGCACAACCGCCCGACTTGATGTTCACCAGGGTGCTGGTCTGAACTTCATTGGGGTTGAAGTACTGGCGATGCACCGTTTGGGCTTGAAAGATCAAGTCGTTAAACGGTTGATTCATAATGGTTTTGATTTCATCAAGCGTCCAGTCGTTGCGAATGTCACCGAGGGCCATATTCTTCTTTCCATTGTTGCGTAACGTTACGTTATTATAGCGTATTTAGCCGTTCAACAATCTTAAGAAATATGAACTCGTTTGAAAAGTGGTTGTTTCCGCCGACCTGTGTGGTGACGGATGCGGCCGGGCAGAATTTGGATTTGTCCGAGTCGGTCATGGCGAAAATGGCCAGGCCTGGTGTGGCGTGCCCGGTGTGTGGCGAACCCTTGCCGGCCCTGTCGGCACCTCAGGTCTGCGGTGCCTGTTTGGCGCAGGCGCCGAGTTTTGAGCAAACCCAGGCGGGTTTTCGCTACGAAGCGGTGATGGCGGATTTGATCCAGGGATTGAAATATCACGAACAACTCTACCAGGCACGTTTACTGGCGGAGCTTTGGACGCCGCATTTAGACGTTGGCGGCGTGGAGGCTTTGATTCCGGTGCCACTGCACGTCAATCGTCTGCTGGAACGCGGCTTCAATCAAGCCTATGAGTTGGCAAAATCCTTGTCGAAAGGGACGGGGCTGCCGGTGTTGTCGCAGTCGGTGATGCGGGCCAAGCAAACGCCACCGCAAGCGTTATTGAACGCCAAAGACCGTCGTCGAAATCTGAAAAGTGCCTTTGCACTGACGTCGGAGACCGATTTGCTCGGATTGAGCGAAGTGGCGCTGGTGGACGATGTCATGACCACCGGCGCCACCATGGAGGCGCTGGCGTCAATCTTGAAAAAACGATTTCCCGAATTGCGGATACAGGTTTGGGTGTTGGCGCGGGCTTCCGGTCAATAATGCCAGGCGTCTGTTTTCTGAATCTATTAACGCCCTTTGATGGCGCGAATCCACTTCCATAAATTAAACAGACTCGATAAGGACGCGGCCACATAGGTCAAGGCGCAGGCTTGGAGGATTTTACGGGCCGTTTTCAAGTCGGCGTCGTCCAGGTATTCGCCTTCCTTGAGCAAGGGCAAAGCGCGTTTGTAGCTGGCGTCGAATTCCACCGGCAAGGTGGTGAGGTGAATGATGACCGGCACGCCCATGGCGATGAATCCGGCCCCGAAGGTCACCAGGCCAATCAACGGCGTGTGCAACAGCGGAATCAGCACCGGCGTGGCCATCAGCGCGATGCCGCTGAATTTTTGCATCCATTGTGAACGTTCAATCAGCACCGTACGTTGCATCAACGGTTCGTAGTTGGCTTGATCTTGCAGGGCGTGACCGATTTCGTGCGCCACGGTGGTGATGGCGGTCAGCGAATTGGAATGGTAATTTTCCGATGAAATGCGCACGACTTTGTCGATAGGGTCGTAGTGATCGCCACCCGGTGTTTCTTCAAGAGTCACCGGCAATCGATACTTTTTTATCAGGTGTTCGGCGAACTGGCCGCCGGTGCCGGGAATGTCGGGGTGCGGCTGACGGTGTTTCTTGAGGATGTAATTGGTCCACAGGTTGGGCAGCGAGGTCACCGCAAACAATAAAATAAACCCGACGATCAATAACCCCATAACGCCCTCATGCGATGTGTACTTCCCTTAGTTTGATTTCGATTCCGGACAATTCAAAGCGTGTCCGTAACTGGCGTAACGCAGTGGATAACGTGCGATTTCCGTTTGAGAGTGTGCCAGATGTGCGGCGTTTCCGCAATCCAAAATGGCGGTTGGGCTGGGGAGAGCGTCATCCGGTAAGGCCCAGTGGCCGACCTGACCCGGCAACAGGGGCGCATCGCTGAAATGCCAGCCTTCCGGACTGAAAAAGCGCTGGGTCGCCTGCTGTTGCAAAGTGTGAATGGCCTGTTTTAACGCGGGCGCAGTGGCTTGGGTTTGCCAATCTTTCAAACCTTGCAGAACATAAGCGTAGTCTTGCAGGTTGGCCTGCCCGATAGGTTGATTGTCGAGCGATAGCGCGCGTGGTGGTTGTGGCTGTTGCATGAGTTCGATCAGGCGTTTGGCAAGCTGTTCGGCTTGTGCTTGCCAGTGTGCCCGGTTGGCGGCATCTTGTCGAACGGCCTCGGCGTAGGCCGAAAGCATTAACCCGTTCCAGCCCAGCAAACTTTTGTCGTCGGTGGGGATGTCGCTTGGAGCACGTTGCAATTTGCGACGAATCGAGGCCCAGTGTTGGTTGGTCGGTTTGGGGTGCCAGCCGGCTTCATAGGGCGGCGAGGACTGTAATGACCAGGCCTGGTCAATTTCGGCATATTCTTCGGGTGTCAGGCGAGCCTGTAATTCAGTTTTTGTCCACAGGTAGGGGCCGCCTTCCACTTGCTGATCGTCAATGGCGGATTGGCTACCGCGAAACAGGTGTGACGCCGGGTTCCAAAGGTGTTGTTCGGCATAGCGCAGTGTTTGGAGCGCGGTGTCGAGATAATCGTCGCGTTGGAAAATCCGTGCGGCACGAAAATACACTTGGGCCAATTGGGCTTGGCTGTAGAGCATTTTTTCAAAATGCGGGGTTTGCCATTCCGGATCCACGGTGTATCGGTAAAAGCCGCCGTGAACATGATCGAACAAATGTTGTGACTGCATCTGGTCCAATGTCAATTGCAGCCAGTCGTGCCGATGTTCAGCTTGAGAATCGTCGGTGTTATTCGGTTGCAAGGCTGTCCATAGCACGCTGGCGTTCGGGAATTTATGGCTGCCTTTTAGGCCACCGCTGAGGTCGTCCATTTGATGGCCGAGCGCCTGATTGAAACGCCGCTGGAATTCGGATGATGTCAGTGTCAGGTGTTCAGGTGCATTTTGTCGAGGGTGAGATGGCGTCTCGTTGAGGCCGCTTTGCGTCGCTTGAATAATGCGCTGTGGTTGAGTCTCCCACAGGCGTTGTACGCGATGGAGAGTGGTCATCAGTTGCGATTTGGGTTGATAAACGAACGCGAAAAAGGGCAGGCCGTTTGGGGTGAGAATCACGTGTTGAGGCCAGCCGGCGTGACCGGCGGCCTTTTCGGCGAACTCAATCAGGTAGCGGTCGAGGTCGGGGGAGAGTTCGCGGTCGATTTTGACCGGGATGAAGTGTTGATTCAACAGGCGGGCGACGTCTTTATCCTGGTAATTTTCCTGTTGCATGACATGGCACCAATGGCAAGCAAAATAGCCGCTGGATAGAAAAATCAGTTTGTTGTCACGCTGGGCGTCTTTCAGAACCGACGCTTGCCACTCTTGCCAGTGAACCGGATCCTCGCTGTGCATGGCGAGATAAGGGGAAGGATGATTGGTCAGGGTATTGTTCAGCGTTGTGGCAAAAGCGGGGAGGACAACCAGACTGAATAAAACCGGCAGCAACCGAGCAATCCGAAATGCGAATGGACGAAAACCGGCCAGGCCTGGTCGGTTTTGGGAATTATTTATCCGATTTGTCGGTTCTGGATGAGTCGTCGGACGGCTTGGTCGAGTCCGAAGGCTGGTCAGTTGGAGTGTCCTTTTCATCCGTTTTGTCGGTGTCATTGGCGTCTTCTCCCGCTGGCTTATCCGCGTTTTTGCGCGCTTCTTCTTCCGCTTTGCGCTTTTGATGCTCGCGTTCAAGGATAGCAAATTCCGAGTCGATTTCGTCAAAGGTTCGATCCCAGTCTTCGTCGTCTTCGAGTTGGTCGGCGTAACGGGTGTCGTATTCTTCGTCGTCATCGGTTTCCGGTGGCGCTTGGCGTTTTGTCGCATGGCTGGACGGAGTCTTTGAATCGTCATTGTTGTCGTATTCCTCGTCAGCGTCATCCGCGCCATCGTCTTTGGATTTGCGTGCTTTCAGCACGGTGCGACCAACGATGATGCCGGCTTCGTACAACAACCACATCGGAATCGCTAACAGCGTTTGCGATACGATGTCCGGTGGTGTCAGCAGCATGCCGATGATGAAGGCGCCGACCACGACATACGGGCGTGCATGGGAGAGTTTTTGCGGTGACACCATGCCGGTCAGGATGAGCAGGACAACGACAATCGGAACTTCAAACGCCAAACCGAATGCGAAGAACATTTTGATGACGAAATCGAGGTAGAGTGCGATGTCGGTGGCGACGGTGACGCCTTCCGGAGCGGCCGTGGAGAGAAAGCCGAACACCAACGGGAAGACGACATAGTAAGCAAAAGCGCCGCCGGCGTAGAACAAGAAGGAACTGAAGAACAGCAAAGGGCCGACCAGTTGGCGTTCATGTTTATACAGCGCAGGCGCGATAAAGGTCCAGAGTTGATACAGCAGAAACGGCATTGCCAGGTAGATGGCCAGCACCAGGCTTAATTTGAACGGTGTCAAGAACGGCGAGGCGACGCCGGTGGCAATCATGCTGGTGCCTTCCGGCAGGAAGCGTGACAACGGTTCGGAAATGTAGATGTAGAGGTCGTTGGCGAACGGGAACAGTATGACGAACAGCACCAAAATCGCCAAAATGCCTTTGGTGACGGAGTTTCTCAGTTCCAGCAGGTGCTGGACGAGGGTCATTTCCTTGTCGTTAGGAGGTAGGGCACTATCGCTCATGACGTTTTATTCGTTTCCACACTGTTGGTATCGGCGGTTTGAGTCGCCGGTTTTTCCGAGGACTCTTCGGACGCGTTGGCTTTTTCCGTCTTGTCGTCGGGTTGAGCCTTATCGTCTTGTGAACCCGGTAAGACGGGTTGGGCCGGCGCCTTGTTGAACTGGGATCCTTCGGCGGGTTGGTTCGGGTCGTTTCCAAACGGACGGGAAAGTTCGTCGATACCGAACTCGTCCTGCATATTGGTCAGGTCATCTTGCAAAGAATGGCTTACGGATTCAATCTGTTTGCGTTCCTCCTCCAAGTTGATGGAGTGTTGCAGTTCGCGTACCGTTTCGCTGATTTCGCTATTGTCTTTGACGGAATTGATGAAGCGCTTGGTCTTGCCGACGAATTGGCCGATTTTACGCGCCACTTCGGGCATGCGTTCCGGGCCGATGACAATCAAGGTGATGACCAAGATGACGATGATTTCAAGAAAACCGATATCAAACATCTAGCGCATGCCTATGGTTATATGCAGAAAAGGAAGTTGGGAAAGGCGAAAGCGTGATTACGCTTTAGGCTCGTCTTTCTTTTCTTCCGCTTTTTCTTCGGCTTTGACGTCAAAAACGTTTTCGCCGTCTTTTTTCTCAAGCTTCTGTTCGGCGACTTTCTCGTCTTTGTCTTTGTTTTCGTCTTCCGAAACGGCTTTTTTGAAGCCTTTGATGGCGCCGCCCAAGTCAGAACCAACGTTTTTCAAACGCTTGGCACCGAACAGGACCAAAACGATTGCTAGAATGATGAGTAATTGCCAAATGCTGATGCCCATTTTGTTTCTCCAGTAAAAAAAAGGGTGGCCTTTCGTAAAATGACCGCTAATAATAGCAGACTCTAATGTCTTTTTTCAAATCACTTCGTTGTGATTTAAGCGATTTAATGGATGGATCCGCTTGGGTTATTCGCCCATGAGGTGGATGTGGATGTGGAAGACTTCCTGTCCACCGGACTCGCCGGTATTGATTTGAGTTTTGAATCCGTCCAATCCTTGCGACTGCGCCAATTGCGGTAGAAGCAGCATCATGTGGCCCATCAGGTCTTTGTCTTCCGGCGCCAAGTCGAACAATGTCGGAATCGGTTTTTTGGGAATGATGAGCAGATGCACACGGGCTTTCGGGTTGATGTCGTTGATGACGATACACTTTTCGTCTTCGTAGACGATTTCGGACGGAATTTCCTTGTCGATAATGCGACTGAAAATGCTTTTTTCAGGGGTCATGGTTCATTTCCTATTAGGGGAGAGCTTTGCACGAGATGGATTCACGGCTAAAAATGGCTAAAATTTTCCTGAATGTCGTTGAAAAACTCGTTAATAGTCAGCTATTAGCTTCGTTTTCCGCCTAATTCAGAAAAGTTTTATCTCATTTTTTCCTCGCGCCCCACTCGTGCAAAGCTCTCTAGGGTGTGGTTATGAGTCGTTTTGTGAACGACTCGCCTTTTCGTCGTGGCCGGATAGGCCAAAACGTCTTTGTAATTCTTGCATGACATCGTCGCCGGAGCGTCCTTGTTGGGACAGCAATATCAGCGTGTGGAACCAGAGGTCGGCCACTTCGTAGACCAGGTTGTCGGTTTTGCCGGTGTGCTCGGCATCCTTGGCGGCCATGACGGTTTCGGTCGCTTCTTCGCCGACTTTTTTGAGAATCTTGTCGATGCCTTTGGCGTAGAGGCTGGCCACGTAGGAGGTGTCGGGTGATTCCGACTTACGGGCTTCCAAAACCGCGTCAAGTTGCGACAGTATGTCATTCTTCATCTGATCGCTCATAACCGTACCTCGATTCCGGATTGTTGCATCATTTCTTTCGCTTCCTGCACCGTGTGTTCGCCGAAGTGAAAAATGCTGGCGGCCAGCACCGCTTCGGCATGGCCGAGCTGAATGCCATCGCAAAGATGCGACAGTTCACCGACGCCGCCGGATGCGATGACGGGGATTTTAACACTATCGGCAATCCGACGTGTGAGTTCGATGTCGAAACCGCTTTTGGTGCCGTCACGATCCATGCTGGTCAGCAGTAGTTCACCGGCGCCGAGCGCTTCCATTTTCTGGGCCCATTCAATGGCGTCGATGCCGGTTTCCTTTCGGCCGCCGTGGGTGAAGATTTCCCATTTGTCAGGGTCGCCTTCCAGACTGACCTTTTTGGCGTCAATGGCGACGACAATGCATTGTGATCCAAAGGTGTCGCAGGCTTCCTGAACGAAGCCGGGATTGAAAATGGCTGCCGAATTGATGGCAACCTTATCGGCGCCGGCGTTGAGCATTTTACGAATGTCGTCAACCGAGCGGATGCCGCCGCCGACGGTTAAGGGAATAAACACTTGGCTGGCGACTTCCTCGACCACGTGAACGATGGTGTCGCGCTCGTGTGCAGTGGCGGTGATGTCCAAAAAAGTGATTTCGTCGGCGCCTTGCTGGTCGTAGCGTTTGGCGACTTCCACTGGGTCGCCGGCGTCGCGGATGTCCACGAACTGGACACCTTTGACGACGCGGCCGTTATCGACGTCCAGGCAGGGAATAATGCGTTTTGCTAAACTCATGCGTCAATCCTTATGCCTTGGAAAGCTCGTCGGAAAGGGTTTGGCCTTCACGGAAGTTCAAAGAGCCTTCGTAAATGGCGCGCCCGGTGATGGCCCCGGTGACGCCGTCGGATTCGATGGTGGCCAAGGCGCGAATGTCATCTAGGTTGGTGATGCCGCCGGAAGCGATGATGGGAATGTTCAAGGCTTGGGCCAGGGCTTGGGTGGCTTCGATATTGACGCCTTGCATCATGCCGTCCCGCCCGATGTCGGTGTAAATGATGGCTTCAACACCGTCGTTTTCAAATTGTTTTCCCAGTTCGGCCACGTGGTGGTCGGTGACTTCCGCCCAGCCGTTGATGGCGACCATGCCTTCTTTTGCGTCCAGGCCGACCATGATGTGGCCGGGAAACGCTTGGCAAGCTTCAGCGACGAACTCAGGGTTGTGAACCGCTTTGGTGCCGATGATGCAGTAGCTGACGCCCGCTTCGAGATAGGCTTCGATGGTGTTCAGGTCGCGGATGCCGCCGCCGATTTGAATCGGCAATTCCGGGAAAGCCTCGCGCACCTGATAAACAGCCGAGCCGTTGACGGGTTTGCCTTCGAAAGCGCCGTTCAGGTCAACCATGTGGAGGCGGCGTGCGCCCTCGTTGACCCAGCGTTCCGCCATGGCAACGATGTCGCCGGAAAATACGGTGGCGTCTTCCATCAGGCCTTGGCGGAGTCGTACGCATTCGCCGTCTTTTAAATCAATTGCTGGGATGAGTAGCATGGTGTTCCTTCCGTTAAATCTTTGAAAATTCTGATTCGGTTTAGAGTTGGTTCCAATTCAGAAAATTTTTGAATAATTGCAGTCCGGCGTCGGCGCTTTTTTCCGGGTGGGCCTGAATGGCGAACAGTTTGTCTTTGGCCAGAGCCGAAGCGAAAGTGGTGCCGTGTGTGGTTTCACCGACGATGGTGTCGGTGTCCGTGGGTACCACATAGTAACTGTGGACAAAATAAAACCGACTGTCCTGTTCGATGCCGTGCCATAACGGGTGGTCTTGTGTTTGGTGGATTTGGTTCCAGCCCATGTGCGGCATCTTCAGGTCTGGGTGATTTTGCAAGTCGAATTGTTTGACGTCGCCGGGCAGGATGTTCAGGCAGTCGATGCCGTCGTTTTCCTGACTGTGGGTCATGAGTACCTGTAGGCCCATGCAAATGCCCAAAAAAGGTTTTTCGGCCGCCGCTTTCATTAAAGTGTGGGCAATGCCGGTGTTGTTCAAGGCCTTCATGCAGGCTTTGGCCGCGCCTTGGCCAGGGAAGATGACCGCATCCGAATCACGGATGACGTCGGCATCGTCCGTGATTTGAATGCGAACCTGCTCTGGGGCGACGTGCTCCGCGGCTTTGGCGACGGAGCGCAGGTTGCCCATGCCGTAATCAATGACCGAAACAAGCTTTTGGTTGGACATAAGCTTATAACGCCCCTTTGGTTGACGGCAGTTGGTCGGCCATGCGCTCGTCGGTTTCCAACGCCATTCTCAGGGCGCGGCCGAAGGCCTTGAAGATGGTTTCGGCCTGGTGGTGAGCGTTCTTGCCACGCAGGCAGTCGATGTGAATCGTCGCTTGGGCGTGGTTGGTCAGGCCTTGGAAAAATTCGGCCACCAACTCGGTGTCGAACCCACCGATGCTGGCACGGGTGAAATCGGCGTTGAAGGTCAGGCCGGCGCGCCCGGACAGGTCGATGACGACGCGAGACAAAGCCTCGTCCAACGGCACGTAAGCGTGACCGTAACGTTTAATGCCTTTTTTGTCCCCAACGGCTTCACGAAGCGCCATGCCCAGACTGATACCGATGTCTTCCACCGTGTGGTGGTCATCAATATGGGTATCGCCTTTGGCATCGATCGTCAGGTCGATCAGACCGTGGCGGGCGATTTGGTCCAGCATGTGTTCAAGAAACGGAACGCCGGTGGATAGGTCGGATTTTCCGTCGCCATCCAGGTTAACCGATAAACGGATTTGCGTTTCCAAAGTGTTTCTCTCAATGGTGGCTTGCCGCATGAGAATGCTCCCGTTTGGTATAAAAATTAGGGTGTTTTAAAAGCGGATATTATAGCGATTTTCTGACGAAGTTCGATGTTTAAATTTCCACCAGGCCTGGGTTGGTTAGGAAAAATTAATGTGGGTTATAAAAAAAATTTGTCATAGAAGTTCAAAAATTTATCTGAATTTTGCGATAATTGGCGTGTTATTTTTTAGGTCAATTCTGCATAGGGAGAGGCTTTCCGGGCATTTTTTGAATCAATTTGTTGATTTAGATTAAGTTTTTGAATGTCAGGGCTGGTGCGGTTGTAGGAGATTCTTATAATTCGCCATTGAGGAAAGTAAGTCCGACGTTTTGGAATTGGTCACTCTGGAAGCTGTGTGGGCTTGATTAATTTTGACTATAAGGGGGAATCCGACTAATGGATACTACAGCAAAACCACAATATGATAATGGTGTTGTGAAGTACTTAGCGGTTGGTGCGATTACGTTCTTGGTATTGGGGACCTTGATGGGTACCTTTGCCGCGGCGCAATTGGCATGGCCGGCGTTAAACTTTGATATCGCGGAAATTACATTTGCGCGTTTGCGTGTGATGCACACGAATACTGTTATCTTTGCCTTCGGTGGTATGACATTGATGGCGACGGCCTTCTATACCGTTCAAAGAACGAATGGAGTCCGTTTATGGAGTAACGGGATGGCCTGGTTGACGGCGATTCTGTTTACGATTGGGTTGCTTGCCGTTGTTGTGACTATCTCGTTGGGGATGACAACTGGTAAAGAATACCATGAACAAGAATGGCCTCTGGCGATTGCGATTGCATTAGTCTGGACGCTTTATACGTTGAACTTCGTGATGACCATTGCGTCACGTAATAAAGAAACGCATCCAAACGTTTACGTTTCCAACTGGTTCTTCTTGGGGATGATGATTGCGATCACTTACCTTTACGTTGTAAACGGTTTGGCGATTCCGGTTTCTTTGTTCCGTTCTTACTCGCTGTTCTCTGGTGTTCAAGACGCTATGATTCAGTGGTGGTGGGGCCATAACGCGGTTGGTTTCTTCCTGACAGCCGGTTTCTTGGCAATCATGTATTACTTCGTTCCGAAGCAAGCACAACGTCCGATTTACTCTTACCGTTTATCCGTGATCCACTTTTGGGCGTTGATGTTCGGTTATGTTTGGTTGGGTGCTCACCATCTTCAGTACACAGCGCTACCGGACTGGACCGGTTCCTTGGGTGCGGTTATCTCTTTGGCGATGATCATTCCGTCATGGGGTGGGGCGCTTAACGGGATGTTGACGCTTTCCGGTGCTTGGGACAGACTGCGTACCGACTACATCTTGCGTTTCTTGATCATTGCCTTGGCTTTCTACGCGATGTCCACCTTCGAAGGTCCGGTCATGGCGGCGAAAACTGTCAATGCGCTTTCTCACTATACTGACTGGACGGTTGGTCACGTTCACTCTGGTGCACTGGGCTGGGTTGCGATGGTTTCCATCGGTGCCTTGTACCACATGGTGATGAAGCTTTGGAATACGGAAATGTATTCCATGAAGTTGATCAACTTCCACTTCTGGCTTGCCACAATCGGTACTGTGTTCTACATCGTTGCGATGTGGGTATCCGGTATCATGCAGGGTCTTATGTGGCGTGCTTATGATGAGTACGGAACTTTGGCGTACACCTTTGCGGAATCCGTTGCTGCGATGCACCCTTACTATGTAATGCGTGCGGTTGGGGGACTGTTGTTCTTCTCAGGTGCAGTTGTCATGCTTTATAACGTTGTGATGACGATCCGTATGGCAAATGCTAAGCAAACAGCGACCGCCACAGCGAACGCCTAAAACGTACTAAATCAGTTGCGATGGGCGGAGCCCGTCGCAAGCTTAAGAATGATGAGTTGAGGAGCAATAGACTCATGTCAGATAATCAAAAACCTAAAAATTTTCAAGAGCGTCTAGAGAGAAACATCTTTGGATTGTTCATCGCGACAGCGTTAGCCGTTTCGATTGCGGGTATCGTTGAAATCGTACCGTTGTTTTATCTAAAGCAAACGGTTGACTATACCGAACAAACCGACAAGTACGGTAACGTCAAGAACGAAAAATTCCCGGAGTTGGTTTGGGAGAGAACCTTTACTCAGGATGAGAACGGTAAGCTAGTTTCCGATAAGGCCTTGTATAAGCAAGACCGTAACGGTCAATGGGTCTTGGCCGATTGGAAAGCCGGTGACGGTGTTCGTCCTTATACTCCGTTGGAATTAGCTGGTCGTGACCTTTACCTGCGTGAAGGTTGTTATATCTGCCACTCGCAAATGATTCGTCCATTCCGCGACGAACGTGAGCGTTATGGTCACTATTCACTTGCGACAGAATCCATTTACGATCACCCGATGCAATGGGGTTCAAAACGTACTGGGCCTGATCTAGCGCGTTTGGGTGGTAAATATTCTGATGAATGGCATGTCATGCACTTATTACGTCCTCAGGATTTGGTACCCGAGTCTGTAATGCCAGCTTATCCTTGGTTGGCTGAGAATCCGGTCAGCGAAGACTTCTTCGGCACGAAACGTGATATGTCGAAACGTCTAGCGGTCATGCGTACTTTGGGTGTGCCTTATACCGACGAAGAAATTGAAAACGCCAATGCCGCCATTGAAGGTTATACCGAAATGGATGCGATGGTGGCTTACCTTCAAGTGTTGGGCACAATGGTTAAATTAGACGATAGCAAGGCGTATCGTGAGTAATCTTGAAGCCTATATGAATACAGACTGGTCCGCCATGACAACGTCGGATTGGGCTGGTCTCATCATTACGGTCGTTGTCTTTTTCGGCATGCTTTACACCTTTGCGCGGACATTACGTCCCAGCAAGCGTGAGGAGTTGGAAAAAGAAAAGTTCAAGATTTTAGATGAAGATGATTAAGTTATTCTGAGGAGAATAAAATATGGCACATAACAATCCTTGGCCAGATGAAGGAAATACTGGTCACATTTGGGATGAAGACATTCGCGAGCTGGACAACCCGCCACCGCTGTGGTGGATGCTGTCTTTCTATGCCGGTTTCGTCATGATCGTGTTTTACGCCTTGTATTACCCAACCATTCCATGGGAAAACTCTTGGTTTAAAGGGTATGCCGGATGGACACAGATAGAAGAGTATGATGAAGAGGTTCAGGTTCTTCAGAATTGGCGTAAAAAACGTTTTGCAGAGCAGGAAGAGCAATTGGCTGCACTGCCTGTCAGCGAAATTCTGAAAAACGAAGAGTTGAAAACCTATGCGGTTAAAACCTCTAAGGTTCTGTTTGGTGATTACTGTGCCGCTTGTCACGGTGCGGGTGGTCAAGGGAACCCGGACTTCCCTGTGTTGGCCGATGATGATTGGCTATGGGGCGGTAAGCCCGCTCAAATCGAAGCGTCCATCACAAACGGTCGTATCGGTAACATGCCGGCTCGCGGCATGATGGGGAACTTGACGGACAAAGAAATCGATCAAGTTGCCGATTACGTCATCGCGTTGAGTGAAGGTAAAGGAAATGAACCTGCCTATGCTGCCGGTAAAGCAGTTTATGCAAAAGGGATGTGTTTGGCCTGTCACGGACCGGCTGGTAAGCCTTTGGCTCCAACGGGTGCGACCAACTTTACCGATGGTGTATGGCGTTTTGGTGGTGATAAAGCGGACGTTATCCGAACCATTACTTACGGTGTAAACGTTAAGAAGAACGGTGAGCCGATTAAAGGCACTCGTTTGGCTGTTATGCCTGCGTTTAAAGACCGTTTGCCTGACCCAGAAGTTAACATTAAACGTTTAACTGTCTATGTCTATTCACTGGGTGGTGGTCAATAAGCCGATCGCCGCTTTTTATTCATTGAATGAATTGATTCTGTATCAATTAAGGAGCAGAAAATGAATGAGTTAAATAATGACTGGGTTTTATGGGGTTCCATCGGGGCCGTGGTTTTAACCATTGTTGCGTTGGTAGGCTTCGCGTGGAAAGCTACGCGTGGCATGGAAGGTCTGGAAAAGGATGAAGACGATTCTTGATGAATCCATTCATTTAACACTGGACACCTTATGAAAAAAGGCCTAATTTTATATTAGGCCTTTTTTCATTTATGCGGTCGTATAAAAAAGATTACTTATTGTCAGAGTGGTTTTTTTATACAATCGTCGCGTTAAATTCAGAAGGAATTGATTATGTCCGAAGAACGCAAAGTCACATACGAAAACAGCAACCAAACAAAATCGCTGTTGGATGAAATGGATACGTCCAATAAAAACCTGCAAAACATTGGGGTGGAACTCCTAACGGTCCACACGGAAGGGACGGTGCATGCCAAGCGCATGCCGGGTAAATTCCGTACCATTAAATGGGTGATCGCCGCCATGTGGCTATCGTTCTTCATTGGGCCTTATCTACAGTGGGATGGTCGGCAAGCCATTTTGTTCAATTTAGTGGATCGTCAATTCCACTTCTTTGGCATCACGGTCTTGCCGCAGGATATTTGGGTATTGGCAATGATTTTGTTGTTCTTTGCCTTGTTGCTGGCCGCCACTACTGCTGTGGCCGGGCGTTTGTGGTGTGGTTATGCTTGTTTCCATACCGTGTGGACAGATATTTTCACTTGGGTGGAAGAAAAGTTCGAAGGTTTGCCGAACAAACGAATGAAGCTGGATCAAGAGCCGATTAGCTTTTCAAAATTACGTAAAAAAGTGCCGAAATGGATTATTTGGGCCATCATTGGTTTTATGACCGGTTTTAGCTTTGTCGCTTACTTTGACCCTGCACTGAGCTTGTGGGCGCGTTTGTTCACGTTTGAGTGGTCCGGCACCGAAGCGACCATTATCCTGGCGTTGGGTGCGGCGACGGTTTTTTTCGCCGGCTTTTTAAGAGAGCAGGTCTGTATCGGTTTCTGCCCTTACGCGCGTATTCAGGGGGCCATGATTGATACCGAAACCGTTGTGCCGACTTACGATGTGGATCGAGGAGAGCCTCGCGGTCGCATGAAACGCGCTAAACCGGGTGAAGAACAGCCAGACCTGGGTGATTGTATTGATTGTAACTTGTGCGTTGCGGTCTGTCCGACTGGCGTGGATATTCGTAAAGGTCAGCAATTCGGTTGTATTACCTGTGGCTTGTGTATTGATGCCTGCGATTCGGTGATGGAAAAAATCAAGAAGCCGAAAGGATTGATTCGTTATGCTTCCCTGGCGGAATTTGCTGGCAAGGCTTTTGTTCCGTTATACAAGCGTCCGCGTGTCATTGTATATTCCAGTATTATGACTTTTGCCGCGGTCGCGATGATCTGGGGGCTTGCGACCATGTCACCATTGGATGTGAAAGTGTTGCACGAAAGAGCACCGCTGTTCGTTCAAATGAGTGATCGTACGATTCAGAACAAGTATTACGTCAAGGTCGTGAATAAAGGCAATGCCCGTTTGGATGCTAGTATTGAAGTGACCGGGCCGGAAAGTCTGTTCTATATCGGTCCGAAAAGCATTCAGGTGGAACCGGGGAATGTCGGCACTGCGACTTTGCTGGTCCGGGTGCCGAAAAAAGATTTGACGGAAGCGAATACGCCAATCGAGATTCTGGTGACCGATCAGAATAATCCGGCGGTTAGCAGCACTTACAGCAGCATGTTTATCGGGCCGAAAGTTCGTTAAGAGTGTCTCCATAAACACGCATACTGTGGTGAATGAAATTTAGGTATAATGAAGGCCCTTATTTTAAGGGCCTTTTTTTATGGAGGGAAAAAGCCTTGACGGACGCCAAAGACAACAAAGATGTTAAAAAGGATACCCGGGACTGGAGTGTCGCCTGGAAAAACCCATTCGTAATCGGTTGGTTCACGATTTTGATTATCGTGCTGTCGGTGAATTTCTTCATGGTCAGTATGGCGATCGTGACGGCACCGGGCTTGACCGTACCGGATTTCTACGAAAAGGGCAAAAACATGGGCGAAATCATCGCTCGCCGCAAACATATGGAAGAGCTGGGTTGGCAGTTTGATATCGATTTGCCGATTTTGAAAGAAGGTCAGGACCAGGAGGTGGCGGTGACCGTTCTGGACAAAGACAATAACGCCTTCGATGTCGATACTGCGGTTTTGTATTATTACCGACCTTCCAATAAAAAATACGATGGGCAGCTTGAATTGAACTCGTCCGGGAAGACGGGGGAATATAAAGGGGTGATTAATTTACCTTTAAAAGGCAAATACGATTTGGTGATGGAGATTACCAAAGGGGACGAAGTGTTTAACCTTGGCCGTTCCATTATGGTTCAGGATGCGCCCTAAGAGGTATTTTCATGACACAAACGTGCTATCACTGCGGTCAAGGGATTGAGCAGGGAGCCTGGGTGCTTAAACCCATTAAAGGGGTTGAGCGAGAATTCTGTTGTCACGGCTGTGCCGGTGTCTGTGACGCAATTTATGAAGCCGGTTTAGACAGCTTCTACCGCCGTACGCCCGAAGGCGAGTTGCTGTCGCCGCCTCCGCCTCCGAATAAAGATACGGAGTTTTTCGATTACGACGAAGTTCAGTCGCAATTCGTTTCCGACCTTTCTCAACGTCGCGAAATCACTCTGATTTCCGAAGCGATTCATTGTGCCGCTTGTATCTGGCTAATTGAGCATACGTTGGCCAAACTGGATGGTATTCAGATGGCCAAGGTCAATTTCACCAATAAACAAATTAAACTGCGTTGGGATAACGACGTCATTAAGTTGTCCGAAATCATTCAGGAATTGAATCGCGTCGGCTATGATGCGGCGCCTTATGATGCTTCCAACAGTGAAGAAGCTTTCCGTAAAGCGAATCGAGATTTGTTGTATCGACTTGGTTTTGCCGGTTTTGCCATGATGAACGTCATGTGGTTCTCGGTGGCTCTGTATGCCGGAGCGGACCAGGATTCCGAATTCCGCCATTACTTCCATTGGATCGAATTTATCATCGCCACGATTACCTTAGCCTATTCCGGGAAACCATTTTTATCAGGTGCCTGGACATCGTTGAAGTCTCGAACGGTCGGGATGGATGTCTCCATCTCATTGGGCATTCTGACCACCTACCTGTATTCCTTTTGGGTAACGATTGACCCGCAGCATTCGGGTAACGTCTATTACGACACCATGATCGACTTCATGTTTTTGCTACTGATTGGCCGCTATCTGGAAGCCATTTCCAAAAATAAAGCCATCGATTCCACACGCCGTTTGATGGATCTGCAGCCGAAGGTAGCGAGAATGAAAACCGAGTCCGGCGTGGATGTGGTGCCGGTTCGAAAACTGAAAGCCGGGGATGTGGTGCTGGTCAAACCCGGTGATCAAATTCCGGTCGATGGCACCGTCGTGGAGGGCGTTGGCAATGTCAATGAATCCATGTTGAGCGGAGAGTCACGTGAAATTCTGAAACAAAACGGTGCCTCGGTCTCGGCCGGCACCTTGAACCTGGATGGTGCTTTGTCGATACGGGTGCAATCGATTCTGCAAGATACGATGCTCGGGCGGATCGTACACATGGTCGAAGATGCACAAGGCTCAAAAGCACCCATCCAGTGCACCGCCGAACGGATCATGCCTTGGTTCGTCTCGGTTGTCATTGCGCTGGCGACGTTGAGTTTTGTGTTCTGGATTCTCAATGCGGATTTCGAAACAGCTATGATCGCGGCCACTTCGGTGCTGATTATCACCTGTCCGTGTGCGTTTGGCTTGGCGACGCCGATGGCGACGGCGGTGGCTTCCGGCGTTTCGGCTCAAAACGGTATTCTGATTAAGAACGGAGCGGTGCTGGAAATTTTGAACGATATTCAGCATTTCGTGTTTGATAAGACCGGCACCTTGACCAAAGGCCAGATGCGGTTAGTGGATTCCCGTTTTGGAAAAAACGTTGCGGAAAATGATCTTTGGCGAGACTTGGTACGGATTGAATTCCACTCCGAGCATTCTTTGGGGCGCGCCATTGTCGACACCTTGCAGGAGCGTCATCCGGAATTCAAAAATATGGATATGAGCGTGGATTTTTTCCAGGCCCATCCCGGCAAAGGAGTGGAGGCGTCCGTGACGGGACGTCACTATCACATCGGAACCGGTCCTTGGTTGCAAGCCAGCGGCGTTTCACTTCCGAATGATTTTGTACAAATGGAGGCCGAGAAAGCTCAGCAAGCGCAAACCAGCGTGTGGGTGGCTCAGGATCAACAAGTCGTGGCCATTTTGTTCCTGGAAGATGAGCTACGCGAGGATGCCATCGAGATGATCGCTCGTTTAAAAGCTCGTGGCAAACGAGTGACGTTGTTGAGTGGCGACCGCCAGGCTGTGGCCGAAACCGTTGCAGAAAAATTGGGCGGTATGTCGGTGCATGCCGAGGTGTTGCCGGAACAAAAACACGAAGCGATTCAAGCCTATCAAAAAGACGGTGAATTGGTGGCGATGGTCGGTGACGGCATTAACGATGCGCCGGCGATGGCTCGCGCCAATGTCAGTATTGCCCTCGGTTCTGGAACGGATGTGTCGATGGATTGCGCCGACATTGTTTTGCTTAACAACGAACTTTTGTCAGTCGATACGGCCGTGGATTTGTCTCAGCGTACCCTGAAGACCATCAAACAAAACATTGCCAGCTCGATTCTTTATAATATTACCTTGGTGCCGTTGGCGATGGCCGCATTACTGACGCCACTGATCGCCGCCATCACCATGCCGTTGAGCAGTCTGGTGGTCATTGGGAACGCGGCGCGCATTCGCAGCTTCTACAGTAAAAAAGCCGTGGCCAAGCGCAAACGACAAAGCTTGGCTGGTAAAGCCTGAGCAAGGAGAGGAAATGGACGTTGTATTTGGTTTAATCCCGATGATGCTGTTATTCGGCTTTTTGGTCGTGGTGGTGTTTATCTGGATGGCGAAATCGGGGCAGTTCGATGACTTGGATGGCGCGGCCAACAGTATCTTTATGGATGACGAATTCGACGAAGAGCTAAAGAAAAAGGAATCTAACGAGCCCGGAGTCGTTGAGAACAAGCAAGAGGGTACCGCTGACGGTGAATCTATGACCTCTCAGGTTGCCGACAAGACGCTTTCTCGGCAAGATGGCGAGGCAGGCACGCCAACCTCTAGTGACGACGCAAATACCCGAAAATGACCAGGCCTGGTCATTTTAACTTTATTCAAAACATTTAACTCAGTGCGAGAGGCTTGCAACTAAAGAGCAATGCCGTGTCGATTGAAAATCTGTTCGATGGCGGAGGATGATCTTCCAGCATGGAAGAGATAGCTTCGGAAGTCGTTTAGAGCTTCATCGGCGGTTTGCACGCTCTCATAAAAATTATCGCCCGGCTTGAGCATGATATAGCTTTCGGTGTTCGGATCACGGGCCAGCTTAATGTCCGAACCGTATTCTTGTTGAAGTTGTTTGGTGGCCTGTATTAAGCTGGCAAAATCTTCTGATTTATTGGCGAGTTGCTGTTCAATACTGGACCCCAACACGAAAAGTGAATCCCAGCTCGCCGATTGTGGAGCTTTCCAGCGGTTTGCTTCGGTGATCGGGGTCGCCTCCAATTCCTGCAGGCCGGTCTTACTGATTTTGTCGGGATTGTTGGCTAACCAGTCATTGAGGTCGCGTGTGCTGAGTTGTGAATGGTTCGAAAAACGGCCGGGAAGGCTCGTATCGTAATCGTGCCCGGAAACGGCGATTTTCAGACCGCCGATATTTCGATACTGGATGGTTTCGCCGGCTGACATATCGGCATTCTCTGCGGGCAGAACTTGCCGGTTTGCCGGATGATTTTCCGTCGCCGATGCCAATTTTTGTCCCATGGCGGAAAGAGTGACCGTTTCCTAGTTGGGTGGCGGCTTGATGGCGGCCGGCTGTGAACTTCCCTGTGCAGCTGGGCGTTGTTGTGGCAATATCAAAGCATAGTCGGTATTTGTAATCGACGCCATGGCGATTCTCCAATGATTCGGACTCTGAATTGAAAGCATATTCAATATCAGCGCTATGGTATTCGGTGGCAGAAAATGAGCCATAAAAAAGGCCGTTAAAACCGGCCTTTTGATGGGGGCTGTTCAGAAGAGGTTAAACATCCAGATAATCCAAGATCCCTTCAGCGGCTTTTCGGCCTTCGGCGATGGCATGGACCACCAAGCTGGAGCCGCGTACCATATCCCCGCCAGCGAACACTTTTTCATTCGATGTCTGGAAAGGGAACTCGGCTTCTTCTTGAGCCACAACGGTTTGCCAGTCGGTCAAACCGATATTGTGGTCCCGGAACCAAGTCGGCGGGTTGGGTTGGAAACCGAAGGCAACAATCACGGCGTCACAATCAATAACGTGTTCGGAGCCTTCCACCATTTCCGCACGGCGACGACCGTTTTCATCCGGCTCGCCCATGCGGGTCTCGATGACTTTCAATCCCGTCACCTGACCGTTTTCGGAGATAACCTCCACTGGTGCCAGGTTGAACTTGAACTGGACGCCTTCTTCCTTGGCGTTTTTCACTTCGGCGCGTGAACCCGGCATGTTGGCTTCGTCGCGGCGATAGACACAGAAGACTTCATCTGCGCCTTGACGAACCGAAGTACGGGTACAGTCCATGGTGGTGTCGCCACCGCCCAGTACGACAACACGCTTGCCTTTCATGGAAACAAATGGCTCCGGTGACTGTTTCAGTCCCAGTTCGTGTTTGACATTGCCGATCAGGAAGTCCAGTGCTTTATAAACTTGCGGTAGGTCTTCGCCTGGGAAGCGCCCGGCCATTGGTTTATAAGTCCCCATTCCCAAGAAGACAGCATCATAATCGTTTAGAAGCTGTTCGAAGGTGATATCTTTACCGATTTCCGTATTGCAATGGAACTCCACGCCCATGCCTTCCAGGATGCTGCGGCGTTTCAGAACAATGTCTTTGTCGAGTTTGAATTGCGGAATCCCGAACGTCAGAAGGCCACCGATTTCCTGTTCTTTCTCAAACACCACCGGTTTAACGCCATTGCGAATCAAAATGTCAGCACACCCTAGGCCAGCCGGTCCGGAGCCGACAATCGCCACTTTCTTATCCGTCATAGTGACGTTTTCCAGAGTCGGTGTCCAACCCATGTCGGTCGCGGTGTCGGTGATGTATTTTTCAACCGCGCCGATGGTGACCGCGCCGAAATTAGTGTCTTCCAGGGTACAAGCTTCTTCGCACAGACGGTCCTGCGGACAGATGCGGCCGCACATTTCCGGCAAAGAATTGGTCTGGTGCGACAGTTCGGCCGCTTCAATGATGTTACCTTCCGAAACCAGTTTCAACCAGTTCGGAATGTAGTTATGCACCGGGCAAGCCCATTCGCAATAAGGGTTACCGCAGTGCAGGCAACGATCAGCCTGAGCTTGGGCGTGAGCAGGGGTAAACTCCGTGTAGATTTCTTCGAAGTTCTGTTTACGCTCCATCGCCTCTTTTTTGGACGGAAGCTGTCGATCAAGTTCTAAAAATTGTCTTACATTTCCCATGATTCGCTCCCTTACTCTCCATCACCACAGTTGGCGAATAAATCCAATAGTTTGTCCACACCAATCGCTCTGGATTTGACTAACCAGAAGTTATGCAGATAGCGGCTGAAGTCACTCAATACTTCCTGGCCGAACTCGCTGCCGGTTTTTTCGACGTACTCGGTCAAAAGGTCGCGCAGATAAATGCGATACGCTTCGGTGGATTCGGTGTCGATACGAATTGCTTCAACCATTTCGGTGTTCAGACGATCCGGTAGCGTTCGATCCAGATCGAGGATGAAGGCCATGCCGCCGGACATGCCAGCCCCGAAGTTGACACCGACCGACCCCAAGCTGACGACGGTTCCGCCGGTCATGTATTCACAGCCATGATCCCCCAATCCTTCGACAACGGCGACGGCGCCAGAGTTACGGACGGCAAAACGCTCACCGCCGGTACCGTTGGCGAACAGCTTACCGCCAGTGGCGCCATACAGACAGGTGTTGCCGACAATCGGCGTCATATGTGGGTCAAAGGCACGATTTTCCGGTGGGTGAATGACGATTTCACCGCCGGCCATGCCTTTACCGACGTAGTCGTTGGCATCGCCCTCCAAGTGCAGGTTTAAACCATCGACGTTGAAAACCCCGAAGGATTGCCCGGCAATGCCGTTCAATTTCAAGGTAATCGGTTGATCTTTCATACCGTGGTTGCCGTATCGTTGGGCAATTTCACCGGCAACGCGTGCGCCGATGGAACGGGCGGTGTTCACCAGATGGAACTGGAATTCGCCACCGGACTTACTTTCAATCGCCGGCAAGACTTCCTTGACGATCTCTTCGGCAATATGGCCGTCATCCCACGGGTTGTTACGATCGACTTGTACCGTTTGCGGCTTGCTCGCATCGACACCGCCGTCGGAAATGATGGCGGTCAAGTCAATGTTGCGCTGCTTGTCGGTCAGCGGTTGTTCGATTTTCTTCAACAGGTCGACGCGGCCGACCAAGTCTTCCAAGCGCGCTACACCCAATTTAGCCAGCCATTCGCGGGTTTCTTCCGCCACGAAGCGGAAGTAGTTGATGACCATTTCCGGCAAGCCGATGAAGTGTTCTTTACGCAAGCGCTCGTCTTGTGTTGCAACGCCCACTGCACAAGTGTTCAAGTGGCAGATACGCAGGTACTTACAGCCCAGCGCGATCATTGGCGCGGTCCCGAAGCCGAACGATTCTGCCCCGAGGATGGCGGCTTTCACAACGTCCAGGCCGGTTTTCAGACCGCCGTCGGCTTGCAGAATGACCTGTCCACGCAAATCGTTGGCTCTCAGCACCTGATGCGCTTCCACCAAGCCCATTTCGAATGGGTTACCGGCGTATTTCACCGAGGTAATCGGGCTGGCGCCGGTCCCACCGTCGTAACCGGAAATAGTAATCAAATCGGCATAGGCTTTGGCAACACCGGCTGCAATGGTCCCGACGCCTGGTTCGGCCACCAGTTTGACCGATACCAGAGCGTTTGGATTAACTTGCTTCAAGTCGAAAATCAGTTGCGCCAAATCTTCAATCGAATAAATATCGTGATGCGGTGGCGGTGAAATTAAGGTCACGCCTTCTACCGAGTGACGCAGGCGAGCGATGGTGGCATCCACTTTGTGGCCCGGTAGCTGACCGCCTTCACCCGGTTTCGCACCTTGGGCGACTTTGATTTGCAGGACTTCGGCATTGCGCAAGTAGTGCGCGGTGACACCGAAACGCCCGGACGCAATCTGTTTGATTTTCGACATTTTTTCGGTGCCGTAGCGTGCCGGATCTTCGGCGCCTTCACCAGAGTTGGAGCGCGCGCCGATGCGGTTCATGGCAATGGCCAGCGCTTCGTGGGCTTCAGGAGACAGGGCGCCAAGGGAAATACCGGCCGAGTCGAAGCGTTTGAAAATCGATTCAATCGGCTCAACTTCGTTGATGTCGATGGATGGTAAATTGTCCTTGAAGGTAATCAGGTCACGAACCGTCATCGCCGGGCGTTCATTGACCAGCTTGGCAAATTTGTTGTAAGCCACTTGGTCGCCTTTCTGGACAGCATCACGCAGGTAGTTGACCACATCCGGGTTATAGGCGTGGTATTCGCCACCGTGCACGTATTTCAACAAGCCGCCGGCTTGCAAATATTTGCGTGGGTTAAAGGCGTTTTTCGCGGTTTTGATCAGGTCGGCTTCCAAATTGTCGAAGCGTGTCCCTTCAATGCGAGTCGGAGTGCCTTTAAAACACAAGTCGACAATCTCTTTACTCAACCCGACGGCTTCAAACAATTGTGAACCACGGTAAGACGTGATGGTGGAAATCCCCATCTTGGACAGAATTTTATAGAGACCTTTATTCACCCCTTTACGGTAGTTTTTGATGTAAGCGTCAATGCCGACTTTTTCGTCCAGTTCTTTACTGCGAATCATGTCCTGAATGGTTTCATACGCCAGGTAAGGGTAAACGGCTGTGGCACCGTAACCGAACAAGACCGCGAAGTGATGTGGGTCACGTGCGGCGCCGGTTTCGACAATGATATTGGCTTCTGGGCGCAAACCTTCGGTAATCAAGCGGTGGTGGACGGCACCGGTCGCCATGGCCGATGGAATGGTGATCAAACCTTTCTCAATATCCAGGTCGCTCAAAATTAGCAGGGCGGTGCCGTTTTTAACGGCCTCGACCGCTTCGTCGCACATGTCGACGATGGCTTGCTTCAGGCCTTTTTCTTCCGGATTGTAGTGCAGTGAAACACGTTGGTTACGATAATTTTCGTCCACCAGCCCGATCAACTGTTTCATCATGGATGGCGATAGAATCGGAGATTGTGATTCCAAGCGGCGTGCGTGTTCTTCGCCTTCGTCGAACATGTTCAACTCGCGGCCGAAACAGGTGTTCAGAGACATGACGATGTTTTCACGCAACGGATCGATCGGCGGGTTGGTGACCTGTGCGAACATTTGACGGAAGTAGTCGAATACCGAACGCTCTTTGCTTGAAAACACCGGTAGCGGCGCATCGTCGCCCATGGAGCCGATGGCTTCCTGACTGGATTCGGCCAGGACGCGGATGACTTGGTCGCGTTCTTCAAAGGAGATTTGATAGTACTTCTGATAAACGTCGGCGGTGTCGTTATCCCAGTCGGAGATATGCGCTTCGGCATCCAAACGTTCTTCCAGGCGCATGTACCCTTTGTCCATCCATTCACGGTATGGCTTGGCGTTTTTCAAGCCGTTGTCGATGTCTTCCGGTTTCAGAAGGCGGCCGGCTTCCATATCCACGGCAATCACTTGCCCCGGCTTCAGGCGACCTTTTTCGACGACGTCTTCGGCCGGGTAGTTGTACACCCCGATTTCGGAGGCAAAGGTGATGTGGCGGTCTTTTGTCACGACATAACGCGTTGGGCGCAAGCCGTTACGGTCCACGCCGCAGATGGCGTATTTACCGGTGTTGATAACCATACCGGCCGGACCGTCCCACGGTTCCATATGCATGGAGTTGTATTCCAGGAAGGCTTTCAGGTCCGGGTCCATGTGCGGCATGTTCTGCCAAGCCGGTGGAATCAACAGGCGCAGGGCCTGGAATACAGGCATGTCGCCCATCATTAGGACTTCCAGCATGTTATCCAAGGAGTTGGAATCGGATCCTTCCTGAGCGACCAATGGTTTCAAACTGGCCAGGTCTGGGATTAATGGGGTTTCGAACTTGCTTTGACGTGCCAGTGCCCAGTTACGGTTCCCTTTGATGGTGTTCAATTCACCATTGTGCGCCAGAAAGCGGAAAGGCTGCGCCAGACGCCATTGTGGCAACGTATTGGTGGAGAAACGTTGGTGATAAGAAATCAACGAGGATTCAAAACGATCCTGTTTCAAATCCAGGTAAAATTCCGGCAGCTCTCTCGGCATGACCAAGCCTTTATAAGACATCAGCTGGCTGTGCAAAGAGGCAATGTAGAAGGTCGGGTCGTTCGGTTCGATGGCCATTTCGGTTTTACGGCGGGCGACAAACAGCAGACGGTTGAAGTCGGCATCGCTCATGTCGGCCGGGGCGTTGATAAAGATCTGCTCGATCAACGGTTCCATACTGGCGGCTTGTTCCCCCAGTACATCAGATGCGACCGGTACCTTACGCCAACCACAAACCTCAAGCCCTTTGTTGGCCAGCAGGTCTTCCAAAGTCTTTTTCGCCAAGGCCGCCTTGTCGGTATCCTGATTCAGGAAAATCATCCCGCACGCATAGTTCTCAGACAGCGTCATCCCCAACGTCTTGGCTTCTTCACGCAGGAAGGAATCCGGTTTTTTGATCAATAGACCACAGCCGTCTCCCGTACAGCAATCCGCAGCGACGCCACCGCGGTGTGTCATGTTGGCTAAGGACTCGATGGCGGTTTGAACGGCCCAGTGACTTGGTTTGTCGTCCATCTGGGCAATCATTCCAAACCCGCAGTTCTCTCGTTCAAATTCGGGTGAATAGAGTCCTTGTAAGCTGTTGAGTGAATTCATAATTCAGTTTTCCTGTCTGTAAACATTTATAACGTATTGTTATAAAAGCACTTTTTGGGGGTACTTTTGGGTATCTGAGTGCGAAAAATTTAAAATGGTGCGAAATTATACTTTTTTAGCGGCTTGAACGCAATGTCTCGGACCGGCTTTCCCGGAGAAATGTTGTGGGCCGACAAAAGGATGAGGCGGGTGAGTCGAACGGCTTTGTCAGGGGTGAAAACGGCCAGGCCTGGCCGTTTCCATCAGGCTTATCATCCTTTGTCGATCAAGGATGTTCCCGTCATTTCCTCTGGTTTTTCCAGCCCCATCATGTCAAACAGGGTTGGGATGACGTCGCACAGGGCGCCGCCGGTTTTCAGTGGGTAGTTTTTATCCCCGACATAAACCAGTGGCACCGGGAAAGTCGTGTGTGACGTCACCGGTTTGCCGGTTTCTTCGTTGAACAACATTTCCATATTGCCATGGTCGGCCGTGACAATGGCTTCGCCACCGGCTTCCTTGAGGGTGGCGAGAATTTCGCCCAGCGCTTCGTCAACCGCTTCGGCGGCTTTCACGCAGGCGTCGAAGTTACCAGTATGCCCGACCATGTCCGGATTGGCAATGTTGCAAATGAACGTGTCGTATTGGCCGCTTTTGATGGCTTCGATCAATTTGGCTTTCACTTCCGGCAAACTCATTTCCGGTTGCAGGTCGTAAGTGGCGACTTTCGGCGAGTTGATCAGAATGCGGTCTTCGCCGTCGTTCGGCTCTTCCACGCCGCCGTTGAAGAAGAAGGTGACGTGGGCGTATTTTTCGGTTTCGGCAATGCGTAGCTGTTTTAAGCCTTGCTTGGCGACGTATTCCCCGAAAGTGTTACGCAGCTTGGTCGGGCGGTAGGCAATCAAAGCGCCGAATTTTTCAAAATTCTTTTTGTATTCGGTCAAGGTGACGAACGCGGACAGAACCGGTGTATTGCAACGGTGGAAATCTTCGAAGTCGTCGAAGATGAACGCTTTGGTCAGCTGACGGGCGCGGTCCGAACGGAAATTCATGAAAATAATCGAGTCGCCGTCTTTGACGCGGACGCGTTTACCGTCTTCTTTTCGTGGAATGGCGGTGGCCAGAATGAATTCATCGGTTTCGCCGCGCGCATAGGCCATTTCCACCGCTTCTTTGGCGGTTTTGGCTTCGTGTTCGCTGATGCCGCAGGCGACGACGTCGTAGGTTTGTTTGACGCGATCCCAACGGTTGTCGCGGTCCAGTGCGTAGTAGCGACCGGTTACCGAAGCGATTTGGCCGCCGCCCAACTCCTGCATGAAGTTTTCCAGTTCTTCAATGTACTGGATGGCGCTTTTCGGGGCGGTGTCGCGGCCGTCGGTGAAGACGTGCACATAAATGTCCGCGCCACGCTCATGAGCCATCTGCACGCTGGCTTTGATGTGATTGATGTGCGAATGCACGCCGCCGTCCGACAAGAGTCCGAGGATGTGAACCTTGCGCTTGCGGTCAATGGCGGAATCGATGGCTTTCAATAAAGCGTTGTTTTGGAAGAAACGACCGTCATCGATGTCTTTCTGGATGCGGGTCAGCTCCTGATACACCACGCGCCCGGCGCCAAGGTTCATGTGGCCGACTTCCGAGTTCCCCATTTGCCCTTCCGGCAGGCCGACCGCCAGGCCGGAGGTGTTGATCAGGGTGTGGTGGTATTGTTTGAGCAGGTTATCCCAGTTCGGGGTGCTGGCTTGTGCAATGGCGTTGTGCTGCGTCGCTTCACGATGACCCCAGCCATCCAAGATGATCAATCCCGTTGGTCTGTGTTCGATTTGCACTTTGTCTGTCATGGTGTTTCCTTTTGAGAAGAATATTTGCGGTTCGGGTAGGTTGGCCGCAAAAGCAAATAAAATTTTAAAATGTCATTTATTGTAACCAGTTTCACTGTTAAAATCATTAGCTTTGAATTTTGGCTGATGTTATTTAAGGGAATATGAATGTTTATTGAATTTGTGCAAGAGCAAATTTTTCTGTTCATCGCATTGGGCGTGATTGTCGCCATGTTGTTCTACAGTTATTTCGGTGACAAAGTGTCGGGTTATAAGAGTGTGAATGCCGACGAAGCGGTTCGTTTGTATAACTCGGGTGCTTGGGTGTTGGATGTGCGCAGTGATGCGGAATTCAAGACCGGTTACATCGGCGAAGCGGAAAATATTCCCTCCACGGAAGTGGCGAAAAAAATGGATGCGGTTTTGCCGCATAAGGACGAACCGGTGCTGGTGTACTGCCAATCCGGTATGCGTTCGGCTTCCGTGGCCAAACAATTGGTGAAACAAGGTTTTAAAGAAGTGAATAACCTGAGCGGTGGGATTTTGTCCTGGAAAAACGCCGGGTTGCCTTTGAATAAGCCGGTTTCTAAAAAAAAACTAAAAAGAGAAAAGAAGTGAGTTCGAAAATGCCGGAAGTCGTCGTTTACGCAACCCAAACCTGCCCGTTCTGCACCATGGCGAGAAATCTCCTGGAAGGTAAAGGGGTGGAATATCAATTGATCGATGTCGGTAACGACCGTGCCATGTGGGCCGAGTTGCAAGCCAAGACCGGTCGTAACACTGTGCCTCAGGTGTTTGTTGGCGAACATCACGTCGGCGGCTTTGACGATTTGTCGGCGGCAGACAATTCCGGAGAGCTGTATAAGCTTTTGGCCGGATAATCCAGAATTCAGATTAACCTTGTTAAGGAAAGAACATGGCAGAACAACAGGAAAAACAGTTTTCCATCCAAAAAATTTACACGCGTAACATTTCATTTGAATCACCGAATGCACCGGAGATTTTCACGCAAGAGTTTCAGCCACAGTTGGATGTGGATTTGAATGTCGAGACCTCCTCGCTGGAAGACGGCGTGTATCATGCCGTGGTGCGTGTCACGGCGACCACAAAAGTGGACGATAAGACCGCATTTTTGTGTGAAGTCGAGCAGGCCGGTATTTTCAGCATTGTCGGTTTTGATGAAGGCGAGTTGAATTATTTGCTGGGAACGCAATGCCCGAATACGTTGTTCCCTTATGCGCGTGAAGCGATTTCCGAAATGGTCACGCGTGGCGGTTTCCCGCAGTTGTTGTTGGAACCGGTGAACTTCGATGCGATGTACGCCAGCCACTTGCAGCAGCAAGAGACGCAGCAGTAAAGTTTCTATCCCTGATTTGAAGGTCTCATGACGTCGAACGCTTCTCAACAACGTATTGCGGTGCTCGGAGCTGGCGCCTGGGGTTCGGCCTTGGCCATTCATTTGGCTAAGAATGGACACGATATTCAGCTTTGGGAACACGACCCAAAACGCGCAGGCTTGTTGCAAAAACACCGCGAAAACGAGCGTTATCTTAAAGGAATCGCGTTTCCGGAGCGTTTGACCGTGACCAGTGATTTGGCCGAAGCCTTGCATTCGGCGGATGCGGTTCTGCTGGTGGTGCCGAGTCATGTGTTTCGCGAAGTGCTGCATCACGTCGCCGAAGTACGTGATTTGAATCAAGCGCCAGTGCATTTCGCTTGGGCGACCAAAGGCTTTGAGCCGGGCAGCAGTTTGATGTTGCACCAGATCGTCGAGCAGGAATTGCACAACCGTTTCCCTGTGGCGGTTTTGTCCGGTCCGACGTTTGCCGATGAAGTGGCGCGCGGTTTACCGACGGCGATGGTCAGTGCCTCGGCCGACGCCTCCGAAGCGCAGTTCTGGGCGGATGTCTTTCATTGTGATACGTTTCGTATGTACACCCAGTCCGATATTGTCGGAGTGGAAGTGGGTGGCGCCTATAAAAATATTATGGCGATTGCCACCGGGTTGTCGGATGGACTTCAGCTGGGGGCCAATGCGCGTGCCGCGCTCATTGGACGCGGCATGAAGGAGATGATGCGTTTCGGCGCGGCCTTGGGCGCGGAGCCGGAAACCTTGATGGGGTTGTCAGGCCTGGGCGATTTGGTCTTAACCTGTACCGATAATTTATCCCGTAACCGCCGTTTCGGGTTGCGCATGGCGCAGTCGGGCTTGTCGTCGGATGCGGTGATTGACGAAATCGGTCAGGTAGTGGAGGGCGTCAAAGCCGCCAAAGCGGTGAAGCGAATTGCGGAACGGCACGGGTTGGATTTGCCGATTATGGAGCAGGTCTATCGCATTATCACCGGCGAAAAAACCGCACAAGAAGCGGTGAGTGCGTTGATGCACCGTGACGGGCGCTCCGAAACCGAGCATTTTTAAGCCGGTTTGCAATTTGGCATCGGCACCAAAACCACCAGGCCTGGTGGTTTTTTCGGTTCAGTGGGCGGGTAAACCCATATCAAAGTCGAGCTGGCGCCAGGCCTCATAAGCCATGACGGAAACCGCATTGGCCAGATTCAAGCTGCGGCCACCCGGTATCATTGGGATGGTGAGTCGCTGTTCGGCGGGCAGGCTTTCCAATACGTCGGCAGGCAAGCCGCGGCTTTCCGGACCGAATAAAAAGGCATCGCCGTTTTCAAAGCTTGGTTCGGTATAATAACGGTCGGTTTTGGTCGTCAACGCGAACACTCGATTCGGCTGCAAGTTTTCGAGACAGGCGTCGAGTGAAGCGTGCTCATGCAGGTTGGCCAGTTCGGCATAATCCAAACCGGCGCGGCGGACTTTCTTTTCGCTGAGGTCGAAGGCATAGGGTTGAATCAAATGCAGGTGCGCGCCCATATTGGCGCTGAGTCGAATCAGCGCGCCGGTGTTTTGAGGAATTTCCGGTTCATAGAGAATAATGTGAATCATAATTTAATGTAATGGTGAAAAACTTGGTTGATTTGTCGGTTGATTTAAAAGGTATTCGGTTTGCAAACCCGGTGGCGATGGCTTCCGGTAATGCCGGTTACGGTTTCGAGTACCAAGCGGTGTCCGGTTTTTCCAATCGCGATGTGGGGGCCGTCTTTCTCAAAGGCACCACCTTGGAGCCGAAGCTCGGCAACAAACCGGAGCGCGTCATGGAATCGCCTTGCGGGTTGCTGAATTCCATCGGTTTGCAAAACCCGGGCGCGCATGCCGTGATTGCAGATTATCTACCAAAGCTCGATTTAAGCCAAACACAATTTATCATTAATGTGTCCGGCTCTTCGGTGGAGGAGTATGCGGAAGTAGTGCGCTTGTTCGATCAAACCGATTTGCCGGCCATCGAGGTGAATATTTCGTGTCCGAATGTGAAAAAGGGCGGTGCGGCCTTCGGGAATGATCCGGAGATGGCCGCGCGCGTGGTCGAAGCTTGTCGGGCCAGTACGACCAAGCCGTTGATTGTGAAGTTGTCGCCGAACCAGACTGATATTGCCGAAGGCGCGCGCCGGGTGATTGATGCCGGAGCGGATATCTTGTCGGCGATTAATACGATGATGGGCATGCAAATCGATATTGATTCCGCCACGCCGACATTGGGTAATAACCAAGGCGGGCTTTCCGGCCCGGCGATTAAGCCGATTGCGCTATTGAAAGTGCATCAGGTCTATCAAGTGGCCAAGCAATACGATGTGCCGATTATCGGTTTGGGCGGAATCGCCTCGGCGGAAGATGCGATTGAATTCATTCTGGCGGGAGCGTCGATGGTGGCCATCGGCACCGCCATCGCCAAAGACCCGCTGCTGGTGAAAAAAGTGTCGAAAGGCGTGGAGCGATATATGAAGCGTCACGGCTATCGCTCGGTTAACGAGATGACGGGCCGCTTGACGCTGAACACCGATACCGTTTTGTGCGGGTAAAGCACAACCGAATATAGAAAGAATAAACAGTGATTTTGAATAGAAAGATTGAGATGAAAACAGTAGAAGAACAATTAGCGATTATCAAACGGGGCGCCGAAGAGATTCTGGTCGAGAAAGAATTGGTGGAAAAATTGGAGTCGGGCAAGCCGCTGAAGGTGAAAGCCGGTTTCGATCCGACGGCGCCGGATTTGCACTTAGGGCACACGGTCTTGATTAACAAACTGAAGCAGTTTCAGGATTTAGGGCATGAAATTTTGTTCCTGATTGGTGACTTCACCGCCATGATTGGTGACCCGACCGGCAAAAGCGCGACGCGCCCGCCGTTGTCGGAAGACGATGTGCTGCGCAATGCCGAAACCTATAAAGAGCAGGTGTTCAAGATTTTGGATCCGGCCAAGACCCAAGTGGTGTTCAATTCCGAATGGATGTCGAAGCTGACGGCGGCGGATATGATTAAGTTGGCTGGCACCACCACGGTGGCGCGCATGTTAGAGCGTAACGACTTTGGTGACCGTTATGCATCCAATACGCCGATTGCGATTCACGAATTCCTGTATCCGTTGGTGCAGGGGTATGACTCCGTTGCGATGGATGCGGACATCGAGCTGGGTGGAACCGACCAGAAGTTCAATTTGTTGATGGGGCGTACCCTGCAACAGCATTTCGGTAAAAGTGCTCAGTGTACGTTGACGATGCCGATTTTGGAGGGCTTGGACGGCGTGCAAAAAATGTCCAAGTCCTTGGGGAACTATATTGGTATCAAAGATGCCCCGAATGATATGTTCGGGAAAGTGATGTCGATTTCCGATGAATTGATGTGGCGTTATTTTGAACTTTTGTCGTTTGAGACCTTGGAAACCATTGCCGGTTATCAGCAGGCGGTGAAAGACGGCGAAAATCCGCGCAACATTAAAATCAAGTTGGCGTTGGAGTTGATTGAGCGTTTCCATGATAAAGAAAGTGCCGAAGCGGCGTTGAAAGATTTCGAAACCCGTTTCTCCAAAAACGCCATTCCGGATGATATGCCGGAATTCACGTTTCACGACGTTATGCCGTTGGCGAATGTATTGAAAGAGGCCGGATTGGTTGCGTCGACTTCCGACGGACATCGTATGGTGAAACAAGGTGCGGTCAAGTTGAATGGCGAAAAAGTGTCCGATAGCCGGGCACCGGTTGAAAATTGTGAAGGGCAAGTTTATCAAGTCGGTAAGCGAAAATTTGCCCGAATCACCGTTCAGGCTTAAGCGAAAACCGCTGTCTTAAAAACCGCCAGGCCTGGCGGTTTTTTTATTTTAAAGAGGTCGAAAACGACAAGTACTTTGATATTAAACGGGAAATCGAATAATTGTTAAAAATGGCCTGAAATTTTTTTCAAAAAAGATGCAAAAAGCTATTGCAAAAAACTGGAGAGGCTATAGAATACGCATCTCTTTCACGGAGACGCCAAAACAACACTGTAAACGGAGTTGAATAAAGCGGAAACGGGGAAGAAAAAAAAGCGTAAAAAAAGCTTGACGGAAACAAAATCAAGCGCCTATAATACGCGGCTTACCGAGACAGGGTGCGGCGCACTGAGTTAAGGGAAAGTAAGACCAAGAGTTCTTTAAAAATCAGGTAATTCAGAGATAATTTATGTGGAAGTTGCTTAGGTAAGTAGCTGTCCAAAAATAAATATCTCGACAACTATGTATATGGTTAATCACATTTATGTGAAACATGTACCTGTTAATTTCGAGTGTTTAATTCGTGCAGACAAGCACACAAAAAAATCGAGTAAAAAGATTAAACTGAAGAGTTTGATCCTGGCTCAGAATGAACGCTGGCGGCAGGCCTAACACATGCAAGTCGAACGGAAACGACAAGAACAAACTCTTCGGAGGGCGATCTTGGGCGTCGAGTGGCGGACGGGTGAGTAACGCGTGGGAATCTACCCTTTAGTTGGGGACAACATATGGAAACGTATGCTAATACCGAATATGCTCTACGGAGTAAAGGTGGCCTCTACTTGTAAGCTATCGCTAAAGGATGAGCCCGCGTTAGATTAGCTAGTTGGTGGGGTAAAGGCCTACCAAGGCGACGATCTATAGCTGGTTTGAGAGGATGATCAGCCACACTGGGACTGAGACACGGCCCAGACTCCTACGGGAGGCAGCAGTGGGGAATATTGCACAATGAGGGAAACCTTGATGCAGCCATGCCGCGTGTGTGAAGAAGGCCCGAGGGTTGTAAAGCACTTTCAATTGTGAGGAAAGGTTAGTCGCTAATATCGGCTAGCTGTGACGTTAACTTTAGAAGAAGCACCGGCTAACTCTGTGCCAGCAGCCGCGGTAATACAGAGGGTGCAAGCGTTATTCGGAATTACTGGGCGTAAAGCGCGCGTAGGCGGACTGTTAAGTCGGTTGTGAAAGCCCTGGGCTCAACCTAGGAATTGCATCCGATACTGGCAATCTAGAGTTTAGGAGAGGGAAGTGGAATTCCTGGTGTAGCAGTGAAATGCGTAGATATCAGGAGGAACATCAGTGGCGAAGGCGACTTCCTGGCCTAAAACTGACGCTGAGGTGCGAAAGCGTGGGTAGCGAACGGGATTAGATACCCCGGTAGTCCACGCCGTAAACGATGTCAACTAGCTGTTGGCCTTATTAAAAAGGTTAGTAGCGTAGCTAACGCGCTAAGTTGACCGCCTGGGGAGTACGGTCGCAAGATTAAAACTCAAAGGAATTGACGGGGGCCCGCACAAGCGGTGGAGCATGTGGTTTAATTCGATGCAACGCGAAGAACCTTACCATCCCTTGACATCCTGCGAACTTTCTAGAGATAGATTGGTGCCTTCGGGAACGCAGTGACAGGTGCTGCATGGCTGTCGTCAGCTCGTGTCGTGAGATGTTGGGTTAAGTCCCGCAACGAGCGCAACCCTTATCTTTAGTTGCTACCATTTAGTTGAGAACTCTAAAGAGACTGCCGGTGATAAACCGGAGGAAGGCGGGGACGACGTCAAGTCATCATGGCCCTTATGGGATGGGCTACACACGTGCTACAATGGGGGGTACAAAGAGCAGCTAGCTGGCGACAGTGCGCGAATCTCATAAAACCTCTCGTAGTCCGGATCGGAGTCTGCAACTCGACTCCGTGAAGTCGGAATCGCTAGTAATCGTGAATCAGAATGTCACGGTGAATACGTTCCCGGGCCTTGTACACACCGCCCGTCACACCATGGGAGTGGGTTGCAAAAGAAGTGGGTAGTCTAACCTTCGGGAGGGCGCTCACCACTTTGTGATTCATGACTGGGGTGAAGTCGTAACAAGGTAGCCCTAGCGGAAGCTGGGGCTGGATCACCTCCTTTAAGACAAAGACGGCCGCGAGCCTAAGTTAGCTTTCACATAAATTGTCTCTGAATTACTGAGAAAAACGAGAACGACCTGGGTCTGTAGCTCAGTTGGTTAGAGCGCACCCCTGATAAGGGTGAGGTCGGTGGTTCAAATCCACCCAGACCCACCAATGAATGGGGCTATAGCTCAGCTGGGAGAGCGCCTGCCTTGCACGCAGGAGGTCTGCGGTTCGATCCCGCATAGCTCCACCACTACACCTGTGAATAGGTTCTGCTTTAACTAAAAGACAAAGCAGAGGTTATTCACAGTCGTATTGGTGACAATAGACTGAAAAGTAGATCTTTAACAATTAGGAAAAATCTCTAAGTGACTGTCGAGCGTCATGTTTGGTTTAACAATATTGAAAAGTTAAATTGAAAGGACGCACGACAGTGTAGTTAGAAACATACAGAATACCGACATATTCTGTATGACCGGCATTCAAGCAACTCCAACAGCTTGAATGCCAAGGTAACAATGTATCTTAAAGAGTTCAAACACACGCAAGTGTGATGATACAAACTCAAGCGAGAACATGTCAGCGTAAAACTTTAGTCATTGCAGCGAAATAGGCTTTGATTGAGACATGGTTTTTTATGTATTTAAAAGATGATGGATCAACACAAAAGGTCAAGGTTATTTTTGAGTTGTATAGTTAAGTGACTAAGCGTACACGGTGGATGCCTAGGCGGTAGAAGGCGACGAAGGACGTAGTAACTTGCGATAAGCCACGGGGAGTTAGTAAACAAGCTTTGATCCGTGGATTTCCGAATGGGAAAACCCATCCTTTATGGATATCCCCTTGTGGGAGGCTAACCCGGAGAACTGAAACATCTAAGTACCCGGAGGAAAAGAAATCAACCGAGATTCCCCAAGTAGCGGCGAGCGAACGGGGACCAGCCCTAAAGCATTTATTAAGATAGCAGAACAGTCTGGAAAGTCTGACGATACAAGGTGATAGTCCTGTATGCGAAATCTTATTAAGTGTTATTCGAGTAGGACGGAACACGTGAAATTCTGTCTGAACATGGGGGGACCACCCTCCAAGGCTAAATACTCTCTACCGACCGATAGTGAACCAGTACCGTGAGGGAAAGGCGAAAAGAACCCCTGGAGGGGAGTGAAATAGAACCTGAAACCGTGTACGTACAAGCAGTAGGAGCCCTTCGGGGTGACTGCGTACCTTTTGTATAATGGGTCAGCGACTTACGTTATGTTGCGAGGTTAACTGAATAAGGGAGCCGAAGGGAAACCGAGTCTTAAATGGGCGACTAGTAGCATGGCGTAGACCCGAAACCGGGCGATCTATCCATGGCCAGGTTGAAGGTGCCGTAACAGGTACTGGAGGACCGAACCCACGTATGTTGAAAAATGCGGGGATGAGCTGTGGATCGGAGTGAAAGGCTAATCAAGCCCGGAGATAGCTGGTTCTCCTCGAAATCTATTTAGGTAGAGCCTCATGTCTCACTGCTGGGGGTAGAGCACTGTTATGGTCTAGCGGGCCGTCAAGGCTTAGCAGCCCATTGCAAACTCCGAATACCAGCAAGTGCAATCATGGGAGACAGACTGCGGGTGCTAACGTCCGTAGTCAAGAGGGAAACAACCCAGACCACCAGCTAAGGTCCCTAAACACTACTCAGTGGGAAAGGATGTGGGAAGGCTTAGACAGTCAGGAGGTTGGCTTAGAAGCAGCCACCCTTTAAAGAAAGCGTAATAGCTCACTGATCGAGTCGGCCTGCGCCGAAGATTTAACGGGGCTAAGTAGTGTACCGAAGCTGTGGATGCCATTTATGGCATGGTAGAGGAGCGTCGTGTAAGCCTGCGAAGGGATGTTGTAAAGCATCCTGGAGGTATCACGAGTGCGAATGCTGACATGAGTAGCGATAAAGGGAGTGAAAAGCTCCCTCGCCGAAAGACCAAGGTTTCCTACGCAACGTTAATCGACGTAGGGTTAGTCGACCCCTAAGACGAGGCCGAGAGGCGTAGTCGATGGGAAGCAGGTTAATATTCCTGCACTTTTTATAACTGCGATGGAGGGACGGAGAAGGCTAAACTAGCTTGCTGATGGTTGCAAGTTTAAGGTAGTAGGCAGAGATCTTAGGCAAATCCGGGATCTTAATGCTGAGAACTGATGACGAGTCCTCTTTTGGACGAAGTAGTTGATGCCATGCTTCCAAGAAAAGCTTCTAAGCTTCAGGTTATAAAGAATCGTACCCCAAACCAACACAGGTGGTCAGGATGAGAATTCCAAGGCGCTTGAGAGAACTCGGGTGAAGGAACTAGGCAAAATAACACCGTAACTTCGGGAGAAGGTGTGCCCCTGCCGGTGATGAGACTTGCTCTCTAAGCTAGTGGGGGTTGCAGAGACCAGGTGGCTGCAACTGTTTACTAAAAACATAGCACTGTGCAAAATCGAAAGATGACGTATACGGTGTGACGCCTGCCCGGTGCCGGAAGGTTAATTGATGGGGTTAGCTTAGGCGAAGCTCTTGATCGAAGCCCCGGTAAACGGCGGCCGTAACTATAACGGTCCTAAGGTAGCGAAATTCCTTGTCGGGTAAGTTCCGACCTGCACGAATGGCGTAATGATGGCCACACTGTCTCCACCCGAGACTCAGCGAAATTGAACTCGCAGTTAAGATGCTGCGTACCCGCGGCTAGACGGAAAGACCCCGTGAACCTTTACTACAGCTTTGCACTGGACTTTGATACTATCTGTGTAGGATAGGTGGGAGGCTTTGAAGCAGTGACGCCAGTCATTGTGGAGCCATCCTTGAAATACCACCCTGATATTATTGAGGTTCTAACCTAGGGCAGTGAATCCTGCTCAGGGACAGTGTATGGTGGGTAGTTTGACTGGGGCGGTCTCCTCCCAAAGTGTAACGGAGGAGCGCGAAGGTACCCTCAGCACGGTCGGACATCGTGCAATGAGCGCAAGAGTAAAAGGGTGCTTGACTGCGAGACAGACACGTCGAGCAGGTGCGAAAGCAGGTTCTAGTGATCCGGTGGTTCTGTGTGGAAGGGCCATCGCTCAACGGATAAAAGGTACTCCGGGGATAACAGGCTGATACCGCCCAAGAGTTCATATCGACGGCGGTGTTTGGCACCTCGATGTCGGCTCATCACATCCTGGGGCTGAAGTCGGTCCCAAGGGTATGGCTGTTCGCCATTTAAAGTGGTACGCGAGCTGGGTTTAGAACGTCGTGAGACAGTTCGGTCCCTATCTGCCGTGGGCGTTGGAGAATTGAGAGGGGCTGCTCCTAGTACGAGAGGACCGGAGTGGACGAACCTCTGGTGTTCCGGTTGTCACGCCAGTGGCACTGCCGGGTAGCTATGTTCGGAAAGGATAACCGCTGAAAGCATCTAAGTGGGAAACCTGCCTCGAGATAAGTTCTCCCTAGACTTTAAGTCTTCTTAAGGGCCGTTAAAGACTATGACGTTGATAGGCTGGGTGTGGAAGTTCAGTAATGGATGAAGCTAACCAGTACTAATTACCCGTGAGGCTTAACTATACAACTCAAAAGTAACTTTTGAGCAATGACTCGAAGTATGACGTGAAGACGTGTTCGAGCTTGATTTAGTATTAAGAACGCTTTAAGCGCATTGTGACATCATGTGAGATAGCATGAGATAAGCTGACTAGAAAAGCTTAAGAGATTTTTCCGAATTCAGTGGGTTGTCTGTTTAACAGACAGCTTACATAACCAAATTGCTTGGGGACCATAGCGAGATGGAACCACCTGATTCCATTCCGAACTCAGTAGTGAAACGTCTTAGCGCCGATGGTAGTGTGGGAGGTCCCATGTGAGAGTAGGTCATCCCCAAGCTTATATTCCTAAAAACCCGTCTTTATGATGGGTTTTTTTTTGCCTGGAATTTATACAATAGGGGTTCCAGGTTTTGAAGAGATGTGTATGTCGTTTAAGTCTGAACTGTATCAAACGATTGAATTAAGCGAAGTTGATTCAACCAACCGTTATCTGAAAACCGAATTGTCCGAGGGGCGGTTGACGGGACCGATTTTTTGCCGTGCGCACAGTCAGACAGCTGGTTATGGCCAGCGAGGCCGTGCGTGGACGCAGTCGTTGGATTCGCTAACGTTTTCAATTGGTCTGCCTTTCGACGGTCGTATTGGCGAAATGCCGTTTATTTCAGCGCAAATTGCCTTGTTGCTACGACAATCGATTGCCGAGGCATCTCATGCCACGAATTTGACCGTTAAGTGGCCAAATGATGTCTTTCTGGATGGAAAAAAAGTGGCGGGCTGTCTGATTGAAATGCTCAGTCCGTCACCTTCGCGTAAGGAAGGTTATTTGATTATCGGGGTGGGTGTGAATTGTTCTCCGGTATCGGGGGACGGATTTGATGCCCAATATGTGAACGATTTGGATTCGGGGCGCTTTTTTCAATCGTTTTCAGTAGCACTATATGAATTGTTCATGGTAGATATGCCCCCTGTTTTTAAATTGGGCGAATGGCGAAATCATGATTTTTTTACGCCGGGGCAGGAAGTGATTGTGTATCATAACGACTCGTCCGAAACAGGCCGATACACTGGGTTGGATGAGATGGCATGTGCCATGGTCGAGATTGAAGGTCGAGTGAAACGTTACCAGTCCGGTGCGGTTTCCATTCGGCCGTTATGAGTGAGATAAAGAATGTTGATTTTTTTTGAACTGGGAAATACACGGCTGAAAGCGGCTTCGTTGAAAAAGGGCCGTTACGACTATCTGGGATCCGTCAATCATGCCGAGATGACTTCAGACAGCTTGTTGACCGACTTGGGTTTACAGGGTGTCGATGTGGATGCCGTGTATGTCTGTTCTGTGGTGGATTCGGAGTCCAATGCGAAGTTCAATGAATGGATTCAACAGGCATTTAAACTCTATCCGACGTATCTTGCAACCCAGCCGAACTGCTGTGGTATCCAGTGTGGCTATGACGCTTTTGAGACGTTTGGAGTCGATCGTTGGATGGCCATTATCGGCGCCTGTTCCGGGCAAAATAAGCCAACCTTTATTGTGGATGCCGGGACGGCGATCACCGTGGATGTCGTCATTGAAAAAGAGCATATCGGCGGCTTTATCGTGCCAGGCCTGGCGATTATGAAGCAAAGCCTGTTGGATCAAACCGCACTGAAACCTGAAGCAATGCAGCTGAAAGATGAGACCATGTCTTCCGGCTTGTTGGCCACCAATACCGCTGAAGCCGTGGCTGGCGGCACGCTTTATATGGTGGCGGCTTATCTGAACGCTCTTCTGGCAGACTTGGAAAAGGAAACCGGTCGACGATTCGATTGTGTGGGGACTGGCGGGGACTTTCCGATCATTGAACCCCTGCTGGATAAGTCGTTCGATTATGTCGAAGACCTGACGTTACAAGGCATGGTCGAGGTCATCGAAAGTTTATAAAAAACAGTTGACATAAATTGGTAAGAATTTATAATACGCCGCATTCAGCCGACATAGCACAATTGGTAGTGCAACTGATTTGTAATCAGTAGGTTGGGGGTTCAAGTCCCTCTGTCGGCACCATCTTCCAAGCCCGCATTCCAAAAGGGAATCGCGGGCTTTTTTGTATGTGGGAATTGCGTTGTAATGGAAATCTCACTACTGTTATAATAGGATTTATAACTTGTCAATTTGGAAAATACATGGAAAAGCAGTCTAGCTATAATAAAGAAGAACTTTTATCTTGCGGGCGCGGCGAATTATTCGGCCCAGGTAACGCCCAACTTCCATTGCCACCGATGTTAATGTTTGATCGTATCAGCCACATTTCCGAAGAAGGTGGGGCTTATGGGAAAGGAGAAATCCGCGCTGAGCTAGACGTAACTGAAGACCTGTGGTTTTTCGAATGCCATTTCAATAACGATCCGGTCATGCCGGGCTGCTTGGGGCTGGATGCCATGTGGCAGTTGATCGGTTTCTACCTGGGGTGGACCGGTGGTCCTGGACGCGGACGTGCGCTAGGCGCCGGTGAAGTCAAATTTTATGGCCAGGTCTTGCCGAAGGCCAAAAAAGTCGAATATGTGATTGATATCAAGCGGGTCATCAAACGTAAGTTATATATGGGCATTGCCAATGCTCATTTGTTCGTGGATGGGCGTGAAATTTATTCAGCGGATGACTTGAAAGTCGGATTGTTTACAAATACGGATAGTTTTTAACATGAAAAGAGTTGTTATCACCGGTGTTGGGATTGTTTCCAGCCTTGGAAACAATAAAGATGAAGTCACGGATTCCTTGAAAAACGGACGTTCCGGGATTGTGTTTGCCCCAGAATACGAAGAGAACGGTATGCGCTCGCAAGTTCATGGCGCGGTTAAGAACCTGGATTTCAAAGAGCATATCGATCGTAAGCAACTGCGCTTTATGGGCGATGCCGCTGCTTACTCTTACATTGCGATGAAACAAGCGGTGGAAGATTCCGGTTTGACCGAAGATCAAATTTCAAATCCGAGAACCGGCCTGGTGGCCGGTTCCGGCGGCGGCTCCAACTCCAATGCAACGGAAGCCGTCAGCATTGCCAAAGAGCGTGGCGTTAAGCGTATTGGACCTTACATGGTAACGCGTACCATGGGGAGCACTGTGTCAGCCTGTTTGGCCACGCCATTCAAAATCCAAGGCATTAACTACTCCATCAGTTCGGCTTGTTCCACATCGGCACACTGCATCGGCACCGCGGTTGAGCAGATTCAACTGGGTAAGCAGGATGTGGTGTTTGCCGGCGGCGGTGAAGAATTGCACTGGACCATGTCGGTCTTGTTCGACGCCATGGGGGCTTTGTCGACCAAATATAATGACACGCCTGAAAAGGCCTCCCGTGCTTACGACGCTGACCGTGATGGCTTTGTCATCGCCGGTGGTGGTGGTATGGTTGTGGTTGAGGAATTGGAACACGCTTTGGCGCGTGGTGCAAAAATCTATGCGGAAATCACCGGTTACGGTGCCAACTCCGATGGTTATGACATGGTTGCCCCTTCCGGTGAAGGGGCGGTACGTTGCATGGAGCTGGCGTTGTCGACAGTGAACGGCGATGTGGATTACATCAACCCACATGGAACGTCCACCCCGGTGGGCGATACCAAAGAAGCCGCGGCGATTCGTGATGTATTCGGCGCCAAAGTGCCGAAAATCAGTTCGACCAAGTCATTGTCCGGCCACTCTTTGGGGGCAGCGGGTGTACATGAGTTCATTTACAGCTTGATGATGCTGGAAAACGATTTCATCGCACCATCGGTTAACATCGAGACCATGGATCCGGAATGTGAAGGGATGCCAATCGTGACGGCACTTGAAGAAAATGCCGGGTTGACGCGGATGATGAGTAACAGCTTTGGTTTCGGTGGAACCAACGCATCTCTGGTCTTTGAAAAATACCAAGGATAATCGAGACGCGTTTCATTGCGTGGAGATCGAGTGTACAAAAAAGCCGCTGAAAAGCGGCTTTTTTGTATCTGTTTTTTGACGCTCTGGCAATTTAACAGTAGGGCCAAGGTGCATTGCATTCCCCTCGGCTCTTGGCTTGTTGAGTACGGTTTTGAACGACCGGTTCAGCTTTTTGGGGCTTTGGGGCCGGAGTCGTTACAGCAAGCTTGTCACAGACTTGTAACTGTTTTTTGTACAGCATTGAGCGTTTAGTGACTTTATAGGCGACTTTCTTCAGCCAGGTCTTATTTTGATAGGTCTTGCGGGAGTAACCGCCTTGGCCTTCGTGATAGGCCAGGTAAAGGTTGTAAGGGTCGTTTCGTGAAATGCCGTTGCGCTTGTAAGATTGATAGTTGTACCAACCGATAAAGTCGAGGGAGTCCTCAATGTCAGTGCGGCGTGCCGACCAGTTTCCGGTGGCTTTTTGGTAATCGTACCAAGCCGGGTCCTGCGCTTGGCAGTAGCCGTAAGCGGATGAGCTTCTCGGTAACGGAATTAATCCCAATGCATACTCCCGTGGTGGTTGGGCATCGTGTGTGAAACGGGATTCCTGGTGGATGAACGCCATCAGAATGTATTCCGGTGTGCCCCATTTCTTGGCCGAGTCGTGCGCGGCCTCTTCCCAGTCGGAATCGTGATCGTAAATATAGCAAATGTTATCGTGGGTTTCTTTTGGCGGGTTGCTGGAGCAGCCGGCCAATCCAATGAGTGCAAAGAAGATCAAGGCGGGTTTAATCTGACGAATCATGGTGCTTACGGTCTCTCGCTTTCTGTTATGTAATTGAACGAGTATCGATAGATGACTTGTTCTTGGTTATCCAATACCTCGACATGCCATTGTCCCGGCCAGGCACTGCTCAGGCGCTTGCTGGACCAGGTCCGGAAGCGTTGGCTGGTGATTTTCAACGGCACCGTGGCCATCACCCGGTCTTTGTAAATCCAGCGATGGTATATCGTCTGGTCGGCGGCATGGTCGACTTGGGTAAAGAAAAACACTTTCCGTACATACTTCGGTACGAAGGGGCCAAGCGGTTGAGTTGGTGTTAGGTTCGACACCTCTTCAGCCAAAACGGCTTGTTCAATTCGAATGTCGCTGGCTTGAACCGGAGCCATGGAAACGCGTTTTTCCGATTGATTATAAAGGACTTCTTCGCGCGTTTGGGCTAAATCTTGCCGTGCCTGAGGGGAGAGCAATGACAAACCATCGTTTGTTGCCTCTGTTTTCTCTGGATGCGAAGGTGATGGTTCGGTGGGCGCTTTGGGTGTCATGGCTTCTGGAGAAGGTATTTCAGGCAAAGAAGTTGAGTTGGCTGGTGGGGTTTCGATTAGGCTTAAATCCGCGGTATTCATGGCGGTGTCAATGGTGGGGTCGGGAGATGGCTCCGATTTCACTTCCGGGGCCTTGGAAGCGGTATTTTCGCCAGGCCTGGCGGTTTCAGCATTCGCCGGGGCATCGATACGGGCTTGTTGTTCGGCTTTTTTGTCGTTGATTTGCGTAATCATCAGTGATGCGGTGCCGATGCCGGCGAGCATCATCATCATGAACCAGGCAAAACGACTTCGCCAAGGTGTTTTGGCATCGTCCTCTTCGCCGTTGGCGACCTCTTCCTGCAGTTGGTTCCAGCCCATTTGAAAGTATTCCCGTAAAGCGGCATCCCGGCGGATGCTGCTGGGCATGTGCGACATGGGCTTACCATCCAAGGCCAGGCGATAGCCTTTTTTAAAGGCGTAATGGTAATGGGCGTTATCCGTGTCCGGCAGGTTCATGGAAATCAGCTATCGGTCTGATCGAACAGCGCTTCAGCGAATTCATCGGCTTGGAAAGGTCTCAAGTCGTCAATTGCTTCGCCGACCCCAATAAAACGAACCGGAATGCCGAGTTGTTCGGCCAGGGCGAAGACAATCCCCCCTTTGGCGGTGCCGTCCAGTTTGGTCAGGGTCAATCCAGTCAAATCGACCGCTTCATGGAATTGCTGTGCTTGGCTCAGGGCATTTTGCCCGGTGCCGGCATCGAGTACCAGCATGACTTCGTGTGGTGCGTTGGGGTTGACCTTTTGAATGACGCGCTTGACCTTTTTCAGTTCTTCCATCAAGTTGGCTTGCGTGTGCAAGCGTCCGGCGGTATCGGCAATGAGGACATCGACTTTTTTCGCGGTGGCGGATTGAATGGCGTCGAAAATGACGGCGGCGGAATCGGCTCCGGTTTTCTGGGCAATGACCGGCACTTGGTTGCGTTCGCCCCAGGTTTCCAATTGTTCTACAGCGGCGGCGCGGAAGGTGTCCCCGGCCGCCAGCATTACGGACTTACCTTCGTTTTGGAATTTTTTCGCCAGCTTGCCAATGGTGGTGGTTTTGCCGACGCCGTTGACGCCGACCATTAAAATCACAAAGGGCCCGTCGTCGTTTGAAAGGCTCAGAGGCTGCGAAACCGGTTCCAATAACGCTTCCAATTGGTTTTTTAGTGCTTGAATTAACGCTTCGGGTTCTTTAAGCTCTTTGCGCGAGACTTGGTCCGTCAGGTTTTGGATAATTTTGTCGGTGGCTTCGACACCCACATCGGCGGTGAGTAGAATCATTTCCAGCTCATCCAGTAAATCCGCATCGATTTCTTTGCGCCCCATGACCAAGGTCGACAGACTGTCGGTAAAGTTACGACGCGTTTTACTCAGGCTGTTTTTCAGCCGGGTGAACAGGCCGGGTTTGCGAGGCGTTTCGTCTGCATCTTCCGCTTTATCGGATGGCGGTGCCGGCATCTCGTCGTGGGTCTCGACCGGATTGGGGGCTTCGATGGATGTGTCCGGGTTTTCCGGGGGGCTGGTTGAATCGTTTGGCTGGGTTTCGTCGGATGACGGTTTGTCTTTGCGTTTTAAAAAACTGAACATGTCGCTTCCTGTTTTAAAGCTTCGTCAATACTTGCGGCAATCAATTACGTTATTATAAATGAAATTCGTTTAATTTTAGGAGATTCCCCTATGGTGAGAATTGGATTATTCGGTCTGGTGATGGCGCTGGCATGGCCGGCTCAAGCCAGTATATCGAAGTTCAAACTCGACAACGGCATGCAAGTGCTGGTCAAAGAAGATCATCGTGCGCCGGTTGTGGTACAGCAGGTCTGGTACCGGGTCGGTTCCAATTATGAATACGGTGGCATTACCGGCATTTCGCATATGCTGGAGCACATGATGTTCAAAGGGACGGAGTCGTTGGAACCGGGTGAATTCTCCAAAGTCGTGTCGAAGTTGGGCGGTCAGGATAACGCTTTTACGTCGAATGACTACACCGCTTACTATCAAGTCGTCGGCACTCAGAATCTGGAAAAAGTCATGGAGTTGGAATCGGACCGCATGCGCAACCTGGTCATTAAAGACGAGGAGTTTCAAAAAGAGCGTGATGTGGTGACCGAAGAACGCCGCTGGCGTGTTGAAGACCGCCCGGGTTCCAAACTCTATGAATTGTTCAAAGCGTCGGCCTATGTGAACAGTCCGCAGCATCATCCGGTTATTGGCTGGATGTCGGACATCCGTGCCTATACGGTCGACGACTTACAGCAATGGTATCAACAGTGGTATGCGCCGAATAACGCCACCTTAGTGGTGGTCGGTGACGTCGACCCGAAGCAGGTCTACGAATGGGCGAAACGCTATTACGGCGCGCATAAGCCGGAAACCATTACCCCGCCAAAACCGCGTGTGGAAATCGAACAGGAAGGCGAGCGCCGCATTCAGATGAAGGGCGCGACCAAATCGCCGAGCTTGATTATGGGCTTCCATGCGCCGTCGTTGGTGACGGCTAAAGACAGTCAGGAAGTCTATGCGCTTTCGGTGTTGAACAGTGTTTTGGACGGCGGTGACAGCGCGCGTTTGCCGCGCCACTTGGTGCGTGGTTCCAAAGTCGCGGTGTCCGCCGGCGCCAGTTACGATGAAACCAGCCGTCTGGAAAGCCTGTTTATGGTGAATATCACGCCTTCGGAAGGCAAGACGTTGAAAGAAGCCGAAGCCGCGCTTTGGGAGCAAATCGAGCAGTTGCAACAACAGCCGATTTCTGAAGACGAACTGAAACGGGTGCTGGCGCAAAGTGAAGCCCAGTATGTGTTTCACCAGGATTCGATTCAATCTCAAGCGATGATCTTGGGCTCGCTGGTCAGCATCGGATTGCCGACCGAAACCTACGATAACTGGGTTGAAAATTTACGTCAGGTCACGCCGGAGGCGGTGCAAGCCGTGGCGAAAAAATACCTGACGCGCGATAAAGTCACGGTGGCGACCTTGCTGCCGAATGGGGAAGGCGTGCAAACCCCGAGTGTACCGGTGATGGAAGGAGGGGTTCGATAGTGACGAGAATGAAGCAACTGACTGTGTGGGCATTCGCGTTTGCCTGCTTGTTAAGTACCCAGGCCTGGGCGAAAGTCGATATTCAAACTTGGCAGACCGCCAAAGGCACCAAGGTGATGTACGTCCATGCGCCGCAACTGCCGATGGTGGATGTGGAATTAATGTTCGATGCCGGTTCGGCACGAGACGGCGACCAATGGGGCGTGGCCTCCTTTACCTCGAATTTATTGGGTACGGCGACGCCGGAGCATGACGAAAATCAGATCTCTGAAGCCTTTAACGACTTGGGCGTGCAAATCGGTTCCAATGCAGGGCGCGATTCCGCCAGCATTCATTTACGCAGTCTGACGCGGTCGGAAATTTTGACGCCGGCGATGAAGCTGTTTGCCGAGATCGTCGGGCAACCGGTGTTTCGCCAAAACATTATGGCGCGTGAAAAAGCGCGTCTGATGACCGGTTTGAAGCAAAAAACCGTCAAGCCGCAAGCGATGTTGTCGGATGAACTCTGGGCGAAGCTCTACGGCGACCACCCATACGCTCATCCGGTACCGGGCACCTTGAAAACAGTCGAGGCCTTGACGGTGGAGGATTTGAAGGCCTTTTACAAGCGTTATTATGTGGCCGCCAATGCGCAAGTGACCATCGTCGGCGCGGTGGATCGCAAGCAGGCCGAGCAAATGGCGGAAGATTTGACCCGTTCCTTGGCGACCGGCGAAAAAGCGGCGGCGTTGCCGCAGCCTAAGCCGCTGGATAAAGCTCAGGCGAAAATCATCCGTTTCGGCTCGACCCAGACGTACTATACCTTGGCGCAATTGGGTGTGGAGCGCGGAGACCCGGACTATTATGCGCTCTTTCTCGGCAACCATCTGTTGGGTGGCAGCGGCTTCGGGTCGTTGTTAATGGAAGAAGTGCGTGAGAAACGCGGCTTGGTGTATGGGGTGTCGAGCGGCTTTTATCCGATGAAAGTGCCGGGGCCATTCCAAATCGGCTTGTCCACCAAAAACGCTTCGGCCAAAGAAGCGGATGAAGTCGTCAAACAAACGTTGGCGCAGTTTATGAAGGATTTTCCGGATGAGAAGTTGGCCGAAATTAAAAGTAACCTGATTGGTGGCTTTCCGCTTCGCATCGATAGCAATTCAAAAATCGCCGGATACATTGCGATGATCGGCTTTTACGATTTGCCGCTGGATTACTTGGAGCGTTTTCCGAAAAAGATGGCGGAACTGACCAAGGAAGACGTCCTTAACGCCTGGCGTAAGCATATCCATCCAAACAAAATGCTGACGTTGATGGTCGGCGAACCGAATGTGAAACCGATCGAAAAGTGACCACTTAAGCTTTCCGTTGTTTAAACCGCCAGGCCTGGCGGTTTTTTTTATTCCAAAACTGTGTCAATTCGTCTTGAAAGTTATAATGAGAGCTTTGCACGAGATGGATTCATGGAAACGTTTGGAAATCGAAAATGAAGTTTTTATACGGAATAACTTGGTTGCTGATTTTTCAGCTTGTAGGCGAGTCGTTGGCGATTGTATTGAATCTGCCGGTGCCCGGGCCGGTCATCGGCATGATGCTGTTGTTTGCCGCACTACTGTGGCGAGGGCGCAGCTCCGAAGCGTTGGATGAGGTGTCCGACGGTTTGTTGAGTCACTTGTCGTTACTGTTTGTGCCGGCCGGGGTCGGCATTATGGTGTATTTTCACCGTATTGCCAGTGAATGGCTGCCCATCGGTTTGACGCTGTTGCTCAGCACCGTGATTACGATGGTGACAACCGCCCTGACCATGTGGTGGGTGATGCAATGGTCGCAAAAACGATTGGCGAAAAAGGCGGCGGGTGATGGCGGAAAGTGATTTGACTTATCTCTGGGTCTACCTGTCGGCTTCGCCGTTGACCGGTTTGACGATGACGTTGGTGGCCTACACCTTAGCGCTGAAGTTGTATGAGCGTATGAACCGAAATGTCCTGCTGCATCCGGTTATTACCGCCATCGGCTTACTGATCGTATTTTTAACCCTGTCCGAGATGGATTACGAAGCCTACTTCGAAGGCGGGCAGTTCATTCATTTCTTGCTGGGGCCGGCGACCGTGGCGCTGGCGATTCCCCTGTATCAGCAGTTCCCGAAATTGAAAAAAATCTGGTTGCCGGTGACGTTCGGTTTGTTGGCCGGGGTGTTGACGGGTGCAATCAGCTCGATTGCCATTGCGCACGTTACCGGCGCGAGCCTGGAAACCTTATTGTCGCTGGCACCAAAGTCAGTAACGGTGCCGATTGCAATGGGGATTTCCGAAAAGATCGGAGGCTTACCGTCGTTGACGGCCGTATTGGTGGTGGTAACCGGTATTCTCGGTGCCGTGATTGGTGTGAAGGTGTTTCAGTGGTTGGGCATTCGAGACGACAGCATCAAGGGAGTCGCCATGGGGGTAACCGCGCATGGCATCGGTACCGCGCGCAGTTTTCAAATCAGTTCGGAAATGGGCGCCTTCTCCGGCTTGGCCATGGCGCTTTCGGCGGTGTTGACGGCCATTGTGCTTCCAACGTTGGTGCCATTGTTACATTGGCTAGCCTTGTTTTGAAACCGAATTTTCAGGTGGTTGAACGCCGGATTTAACCAATTCAATTTTAAGGTTTTTCTGTCGCCAAGCTGGTGCAGCAAGCCGGTTCGGTTTATCATATAAAGAATATTGATAATAGATAAAAACGGATGACTTCAGTGGTAGAGGTGACATGCCTGAACAGGCCCCGAACATGGCAGTGGTTAAGGGGGGCGATAATCCAAGCGGTATTGGCCTTTGTCATCTCATCCTTGTTTTTCTCCCTACCGGTGTCGGCGGACAATACCCTACCGGTGTCGTCCGGTCCTAAGCTGGAAAAAGTCACCGTCAAACTCAAGTGGCGCCATCAGTTTCAGTTTGCCGGATATTACGCGGCACAGAAGCAAGGTTATTATCGAGACGAAGGTTTGGAGGTTGCGCTACATCCTCGTGACCTGCTGGAAAACAACATCGAACAGGTCTTGAAGGGCGACGCGCAATATGGAGTGTCCGACAGTATCTTATTGTTGTATCAATCCCGCCAAAAACCCATCGTGATCGTTGCGCCGATTTTTCAGCATTCTCCACAAGTCCTGTTTACTCTCAAGTCTTCCGGGGTGGACAGCCCTTATAAATTAAACGATAAATTACTGGCCTTTTATAAAAAAGACACCGACGGTTTGCCGATTTTGGCGATGCTGGAGGAGCTGGACGTCAAACCCGTGATGGATCGGGTGATTATCGATAAATCGCCTATCATGCTGGTGCGTAAGGAAGTGGACGCCTATGCCGGTTACCTGGCGAATGAAGCTTACTTCTTCAAGAAAAACGGTGTGCCCTACGATGTCATTAACCCGATGAACTATGGCATCGACTTGTATGGTGATATGTTATTCACCACGCGGGATGAGGTCGAACAGCATCCGGAACGGGTTGCCAAAATGCGCCGGGCGACCATTAAAGGTTGGCAGTATGCGATGGCGCATCAAGAGGAAATGGCGCGCTATATCCTGAAACAGTACGGCTTGAAAAAATCCTTTCAGCACCTGATGTTTGAAGCGCGGGTGATTGAAAGCGTGATGGACTTGAATAGTGTGCCCATCGGCACTTTAAACGAAGGGCGGCTTCGATACATTGCCGACTTGTTCCAGAAACAAGGGCTGTTGAAAGGCTCGGTGGATTTGCAAAAAGGCATTTATCGGCCGGAGGATGAAACACTTCAATTAACACAGCGCGAAAAAGAGTGGATCAAGCAACATCCGGTGATTCGTATCGGTGTTGATCGCGCTTATGCTCCGGTTGAGTTCGTGAACGAACAAGGACAGTATTCCGGCATTACGCCCGAGTTTCTGGATTTTATATCGCAGCGTACCGGCTTGGAATTTGTGCCGTCTCTGCATTTGAAATGGCCGGAAGTCTTGGCCGAGTTCAAGGCGCATCGGCAGGATGTGCTGCCGGCGGTGATCGAGACCGAGGAGCGCAAGGCCTATATGAACTTCACGCAAGCTTACTTGAAGTTTCCGATGGTGGTGGCGACGCGGGATGGGGTGCCTTATATCGCCAATTTCAACCAGTTGCGTTCCAAAACCATCGCCGTGGTCAAGAATTATGCGGCGCATGAAAAATTACACAGTGTGTTTCCGGATGTGGCGTTGAAGTTGGTCGATAATGCCAAAGAAGGTTTGGAAGCCGTCGCCAACGGGGATGTGTTCGGTTACGTCGATAATGTGGCGGTGATTGGTTATCACATCAAAAAGTACGGTCTGACCAATTTGCAGATTTCCGGAGAGATGCCGTTCCACGCCAATATCGCCATGGGCGTTCGCCAGGACTGGCCGGAACTTTTGAGCATTTTTCAAAAGGTGTTGCAACAAATACCGAAACCGCGTTATGTCGAAATGACCAACAGTTGGCTTCAGATCAATTACAAGAAAGAATACAGCTGGACACAGCTGTTGCTCATCCTCGCGCCGGTTTTATTGTTATTGGCGGTGTTTATTTTCTTTAACCGCAAGTTGCGGCATACTCAAGACGAGCTTCGCGCCTCCAATGAGAAGTTGTCGGTTCTGTCGGTGACGGATCACTTGACCGGAATTTATAACCGTCAATACCTGGATCAGGTTTTGGATGCCGAAGTGGAGCGTGTAGATCGTTATCATTCGAAGCTCAGTCTGGTGATGATGGATTTGGACGATTTCAAGCGAGTCAATGACACTTACGGCCATCTGGTCGGGGATGAAGTGTTGGTCAAGAGTGTTGAAACCATCCACCATCTGGTGCGGAAGACCGATACTTTCGGACGTTGGGGCGGAGAGGAGTTCATTTTGATTTGCCCGGAAACCGATTTGCATCAAGCCTCGCAACTGGCTGAAAAGGTGCGGGCGGCGATTGAGACGACTGAATTTTCGCAAGACATACGCTTGACCTTCAGCTTGGGGGTGGCGCAATACCACGCCGGAGAGTCGGTCAACGAGTGCGTGGACCGAGCCGACCGCAACCTGTATCGTGCCAAGCGCAACGGTAAAAACCAGGTGTCAGCGAGCGAAGATTGATAAGACGCGCGTTGAACGCGCGCCGGTTCCTTAGGTTTCTTTCTCAACGGTCGCGCTCAATTTCTGGTAAACCCCCAGGCCGACGATCAGAACCACCGCGGCGAGCACCAACGTCGTCGGATAGACCAATAAGGTAATGTCCTGAATCCCGGCTTTGAAAATGAACACCAAGCCTTCAATGCCGACCGCAATCGACAGAATGACAATCACTTTGGTGATGGTCTGGCGTGCTTCAACCGGCGAACGCAACTCCTTATTGCGAAAGACCTCTTCTTCAATCATGTACTTGGCAACGTCGATGATCGCCACCGAAATGACGGTGGCGCCGACGGCCTGCAACATCATCGACACAAATTCGCCGTCCAATAGGTTGTCGTTGTCCACTTCGGACACGACTTCGTAAATCGACCAGCCGATAGTGGTGAAGGCCATGGCGAATAACACTAATGCGGCGGCGGAGTAACTGATGCTGATGATGAGTTCAAACATTTTTTTCATCTCATTCCTCCTTTGCCGCGAGTGATCAGAGCTGCGGCGTGTTGGGTCAGGGGTCTTCCGATACCGGGTGTAAAAGGCGCTTCAAGTGCCGGCGCCCCTGTTGGCTGGAAGTTGGCTTTGAGTTGGTCGGCTTTATTGAGCGCTTCAAACTTTTGCGGGTTTGGCGCTGGTTTAATGTATGAGACAGCGTTTTTGTGGTTTGGTAACGGGTTGAGTGTTGCATGGTGCCTCCTTTGACTTGTCCAATACGGTTTGTCATGGCTAGCGATGGCCGGGATGAATCGAGTCAACCGCAACCCGGTGATTTTGCCCGGCCCTGCTTCGGCTATTTAAACGGTTAGAATTTAAGCGGTTAGCATTCCGGAAAGCCTTTCGAGTCTTTCTAGCGGTGGTTTTGACTGCTGATGTTTAAAAACGGTCGGTGGCCGTCTGTAACGCCCGCTTTAGGTTGTCGTGTGCTTGCTCGATGCCTTGTTTGAGATCTTGCCAGGCCTGGTCGCTGGCGGTTTTGAGTTCGGCCAGTTTGGCCTCCGCCTGGTGTTGATAGGTTTTGAGCGTATCGATTTCCGCTTGAAGGTCGATGCGGGCCTGCGCATCGGCTTGTCTGGCTTTGGCTTCCAAAGCATCAATGTTGGCGGACCATTCATCCAGTTGGGCTTGGAGTTTCGCTTGATAAGCTTGTTTGTTACTCGTACTCATTTCTCACCTCGTCGGATCAATTTCGTGCGTGTAAAGGCCGCTTCTATGAAAGAAGCGGTTTCAACTCCCAGTGCCCACCTTACTAATGATGGGGAGGGTTTGTCAAACCGAGGCGTTTTTCGGGCTTTTAGTCGCAGACCTGGTGAGAGTTGGTTATCATGGGCGGGAAAGATAAACGATACTGGCTTAACAAAATGACGAAAAAACGACGCACACATGGTTCTCAGGGCCGACAAGCTGGCAAAAAATCCGTGCAGATGGGCGCTGTCCGTATTATCGGCGGTGACTGGCGGGGGCGTAAGCTACCGGTGTTGGATGCGCAAGGCTTGCGGCCGACATCCGACCGGGTGCGGGAAACACTGTTCAACTGGTTGCAGTTTGATGTGGCGGGTGCACATTGCCTGGATGTATTTGCCGGGTCCGGCGGGCTGGGGTTTGAGGCCTTGTCCCGTGGCGCGGCCGCGGTGACTTTTTTGGAGTTATCCAAGTCGAATGCCGAGCAGCTCAAGCAGAATGTGGCGACACTGCAAGCCAAGAACGCCGAGGTGGTGCAAGCCGACAGTTTAGTTTGGTTGGAACAACCTGCCAGACAACCGTTTGACGTGGTGTTTCTGGATCCGCCGTTCCATCAAGGGTTGATGCAGCCGGCGGTGGATAAGCTGTTTGCCGGGCAGTATTTGAAAAACGACCAGGCCTGGCTGTATTTGGAACAGGAAAAAGCGCTGGACTGGCCGACCTTGCCGGACGGTTGGGGGTGCCACCGTGAGAAGACCACCCCGGAAGTGCGTTACGGATTGTTTTGTATATCCGGTCATTAAGAGAAATGTTAGGCAAGCCTGAGCCGTTGCGTTAGAATAAAATTAGGGGAGGTTGCCATGACGCGCGGGAGGCTATCATGGCAACCGAAGCCGTTTATCAGAAGGCAAGAGGGACTTAATGGATGCAAATGTCGCTCAAACGATTTAGTGTGTTATGGCTAGCTGCATGGATGTTGATGGCATCTTGGGCGGTGAAGGCGCATCCAACGTTTCAAACCTTTTTTCAAGACAGCGGTTCCGTCATGTTGCTGGTTGATCCAACCAACGGTGACATTGTCGAAGCTAACGCTGCGGCGGCCAAATTCTACGGCTATTCCATTCCGCAACTTCAGCGGATGACCATTCAAGAAATCAATCAACTGACTCCGGAGCAAGTGGCCGAAGAGCGCCGACTGGCGAAATCCGAAGGCCGTAATTATTTCATTTTCCGCCATGAGCTGGCGGACGGTGAAATTCGTACGGTCGAAGTCCATTCCGAACCCTATGATTTCAATGGACGCACCTTGCTGCTGTCCATGGTTCACGACATGACCCCTCTGCGCGAGAAGTCGGAAGATTTCTGGCACTATCAAACCCGTTTGGAAGAAATGGTCGATGCCCAGCGTCAGGAGCTTGAAGCCTCCTATGCGCGCCAAACCTGGATTCTGGTGGCGGGCATTCTGATTCAGGCGCTCTTGATTTTGTTGTTGCTGTGGGTGATGCACCGGCGTCAAAAACTGCAAAAGTCCTTAAACGGTGTGGCCTCCCTGCTGACCAACATCATGAACTCGGCTACCGGGGTCGGTATTATCGCGACGGATACTGAGGGGATGATTACGGCTTTCAACCATGGTGCCGAAAAGCTGTTGGGGTATCGCGCGGATGAAATCATCGGCAAAGTGACGCCGTTGAAATTTCATGACAAGGAGGAAGTGAAGGCGCAACAAGGCGTGCTTTCGCGTCTGTTGGGGCGCCCGGTGAACGGCTTTGGTGTCTTTGTCGAGCAGTTGGAAGGCAATCAACATCGTCAAAGCGAGTGGACCTATATTCGTAAAGACGGTTCTCGTTTTTTAGTCAGCCTGTATGCCTCCAATATCTTGAATGAAGCGGGTAATGTGATCGGATACTTGGGGTTGGTTCAGGATATTTCCGAATTGAAAGCTTCCCAGTTGGCATTGGAAACGGCGCGAAATGAGCTGAAAGCGACATTCGATGCCTTGCCGGATTTGTTGTTTGAGGTGGACCTGAATGGCGTGATTCTCAGTTATCATTCGGCGGAAGCAGATCATCTTTATGTGACGCCGGATGTGTTTTTGAATAAGACGGTTGAAGCGGTTTTACCTGAAAAACCGGCGATTGTGATTATGACGGCTTTGCACAATGCCCATAAATCCGGTCAATCCTTCGGATTACAGTACGCACTGGATTTTGAAGATGGACGGCGATATTACGAACTGTCCGTGTCACGGAAAACGCCGTCGGATGCGACCGAAACACCAAGGTTTGTGGTGCTGGCGCGGGATATTTCCTTGCGTAAGCGTCAGGAACGCCAGTTGGCGGAAAAAGACCAGCGGCTCAATCTGATTTTGGAAGCCAGCAATATCGGGCAATGGGATTGGGACATCGTCAATGACGTCATGCTTTGGGATGCACGTTCTTATACGATGCTCGGTTTTAAGGAAAATGCGTTTAAAGTCAGCTTCGAGAAATGGCGGCAGATGTTGCACCCGGATGACTGTCACGCGGTGGAGCGCTTGCAAGCGCATTTGGAGGATAAAGATACCTACAGCGTCGAGTATCGACTTGCGACGGTGGATAACGACTGGCTTTGGATCGAATCGCGCGGGCAGGTGGTCGAGCGCGACGATGAAGGGCATCCGACCCGGATGGTGGGGATGCACATGGATGTCTCCGACCGTAAGCAGGTCGAAGATATGATTGCCATGAATGAAGAGCGCTTGAGAACCATTTTTGAAATACTGCCGATTGGCATTTCCCTGACCGATCGTGACGGGCATATTTTAGAATGCAATTCCGCGTCGGAAAAACTGTTGGGTATCACCCGAGAGGAGCATACCTCGCGGCGTTATGACGACGATGTTTGGCAAATTTATCGGGAAGACGGTACCCCGATGCGGCCGGATGAGTATGCCAGTGTTCGCGCTTTGCAGGATCATAAAACCATTAAAAATCAGTTGATGGAAGTTCGACGCATGGACGGCAGTACCTGGCTGAATGTTAACGCCACGCCGTTGGATCATCCTCAGTATGGTCTGGTCATCAGTTATGAAGATATTTCCGATAAACGTGCCGCCGAAGCGCGTTTGAACCTCGCCGCCAGTGTATTCACGCATGCACGAGAAGGTATCACCATCACCGATAAGAACGGATTGATTATCGACGTCAATCGTGGCTTTACGCTGATTACCGGTTACGAACGTGACGAAGTGATCGGGAAAAATCCGAACATTCTCAGCTCAGGACGCCAGCCCAAAGAATTCTACAATACCATGTGGAAAACCCTGTTTGATAAAGGGCACTGGACCGGTGAAATGTGGAACCGTGACAAGAACGGTTCGATTTACGCTCAGCTGATTACCATCAGTGCCATTAAAGACGGCAAGGGTTCCATCCAGAATTACGTCGGCCTGTTCACCGACATAACCTCATTGAAAGAGCAACAACAGCAACTCGAACACATTGCCCACTACGATGTACTGACGCAACTGCCGAACCGTTCATTGTTGGCCGACCGGCTGAATCAGGCCATGCTCATCATTAACCGTCATGGCGGTTATCTGGCGGTGTTGTTTATCGACCTAGATCAGTTCAAAGCGATCAATGATTCCTTCGGGCACGACATTGGCGACGATTTGCTGGTGGAGGTGTCCAAGCGGATGCGAATCGCTTTACGAGAAGAAGACACGCTGGCTCGAATCGGGGGCGATGAATTTGTGGCGGTGCTGACCAATCTGGAAGGGATTCAGGACTGTGAGGAAATTTTGGATCGGCTGTTGGTGGCCGCTTCCGATCCGGTTGAAGTTCAGGGGCATAGTTTGACGGTGTCCGCCAGTATCGGTGTGACCTTCTATCCGGATGACCAGGGCGATGCCGACCAATTGATGCGCCATGCCGACCAAGCCATGTATCAGGCTAAGCAGGAAGGCAAGAACCGTTATCATTTCTTCGATGTCAGCCATGATTCGATGGTCAAGTCGCAAAGTCGCATCCAGCGCGAAATGGCCGATGCCATTGAACACAATCAGTTGGAATTGCACTTTCAGCCCAAGGTCAATATCAAGGAAGGTCGGGTGATTGGTGTCGAGGCCTTGGTGCGTTGGCCGCATCCGGAAAAAGGCCTGCTGATGCCCGCCGATTTTCTGCCCAGCGTGGACGGTTTGCCTCTGAGTATCGAGCTGGATAAATGGGTGTTGCGCACGGCGTTGAAGCAAGCGAATATATGGCATGAACAAGGCATGCACATCAATGTAAGTGTCAATATCGGTGCCTACTTCATCCAACATCGCGATTTCATGGAAACGTTACGTGAATACGTGGCGGATTATCCGGCTTTACCGCCGTTTACATTGGAAATCGAGATTTTGGAAACCAGTGCGCTGGAAGACGTCGTCAATGTCAGTCTGTTGATCCGGGAATGCCATGAACTGGGTGTGCATTTTGCATTGGACGATTTCGGTACCGGTTATTCCTCCCTGACTTACTTGCGCCACTTGCCGGCCAAAATCATCAAGATTGACCAAACCTTTATCCGCGACATGTTGATGGATTCGGATGACCGAGCCATCGTGGACGGCATTTTGAAGCTGGCCCAAGCGTTCGATCGCGAAGTGATTGCCGAAGGGGTGGAAACCGAAGCGCATTTTGAAGCCCTGTTGGCGATGGGGTGTGAACTGGCGCAGGGCTATGCCATCGCCAGGCCGATGTTACCTGAGGCGTTACCGGATTGGGTATGCGAATGGGAAAAGTCGCCGCAGTGCGAAAAATCATAACCGACCGGATTTGGCATGGAACCGAAATCGTATCTCAAGTAGAATAGGCGCCATTCATTACCCTGAAAGAGTGAAATTATGTCGATCACAGCGGTTTACCCTGGCACCTTCGATCCCATTACCTGCGGCCATTTCGATTTAATCGAGCGGGCGGCGCGTTTTTACGACCGGCTGGTCATCGCCGTGGCGGATAACCGCAATAAAACCTCATTGTTTTCGCTGGAAAAGCGTGTGGCGCTGGCGAAAGAGGTGACGTCGGGCATGGACAATGTCGAAGTCATCGGTTTCAGCGGGTTATTGGTGGACTTTGTGCGTGAGATTGACGGCAACGTGCTGCTGCGGGGGCTGCGAGCCGTCTCCGATTTCGAGTATGAATTCCAGTTGGCGTCGATGAATCGTAAACTGGCCCCGGAAGTGGAAACCATGTTCATGACCCCGGCGGAACAATACGCGTTTATTTCCTCCAGTCTGGTGCGGGAAATCTCTGCTTTAGGCGGGGATGTTTCGGAATTCGTGCACCCGGTGGTTGCCAAGGCGCTGGACGAAGCCAGTCTGTAAACAGCCGTTTTCGCCAGGCCTGGTCGATTCTTCTATTATTCGTTGATAAGGTTTCAACGCTCCCTCTCAACTATCCATTCCGTAATGTTGGATGTGGTTCTGACGAGGTTTTTCGGTGCCAAAGCCCGTTTTCCTGCACCATTTCATATTTCGCCCAATGCGCGAATTCCTCGCGGGTGACGCAATCGGTGGTTTTGCGTTCCTGACCGGCGATTTGTTTGAAAATCACAAAGTCCTTTTCCGGATCGTCACTGCCCGATTCGTCAATGATGCGACGCATCGACCAATCCCGACCAATCAAGCCATTGCTGTAAACTCGACCGAGTTCGATGTCCGACGACGAAAGTTGCGTGTTCGGATGACCAATCAAAGCCAGAATGCGACGCAAATCGTATTCATTGATGTCCACGAACGAATCGATTTCCTTTAAGGCATTTAAAAAATCGCTGTGGGAAAAGCCGTCCTGCGATGCCGGTTGGGGCTCGGTCTGTTGTTGGTACCAGTAAGCCGGATAGCGCCGCCAATGAAAAAAAGCATTGAACAACACGGCAATCGCCAGGATGGAAAGCACATTCAATAATACCGGCGTCAACAGAAACTCGTAACCCAATGCATGGATGCTCTCGCCGCCGATGACGGCGGTCAAGGCGGTGGCCCCGCCCGGCGGATGAATGCATTTCAAATAATACATGGCGCTGATGGACGCGCCGACGGCAATGCTGGCGGCGAGAATCGGCGGGTCGATCAAGTGTGCGCAGCTGACGCCGATGAAGGCGGAAATCAGGTTGCCGCCAATCAACGGCCAGGGTTGTGATAAAGGACCGTGCGGAACCGCAAACAACAAAACGGCGGAGGCGCCCATGGAAGCGACCACGGCCAACGCATCCGGGAGTGCCAGAAAGCGGTGGCTGATCAGCAGGATGACCAGAATCGCCAGAAAACCGCCCAGGCCTGAAATGAGTTTTTCGGAATGACTGCTGCCGGCTTCGCGGACCCCGAGGTAGCGGCGAATCGTTGACCGCAAGTCGGCCATGCGGTTGTTTTGCGGTTGTTTGGGGGAGAGGCTGTCCATCTTCGTCCTTGAGAGATAGCGCATTAAAAGCGTATCTTAACATGATGGCTGGCGGCGGTTAAAATTGAGTTTTACCAGCCAGGTCGGGAATTTATTTGGCGATTAAATAATTTAAACACCTAGGCGTTGCGGTTGGTCAATCGCTCGACTATAATGCTTCGCTATGTACTTAAAGTTATAAAGAAGGCCGGACATTTGAACGCATCCAATCTCCCCGAACAGCTTGTGCAATCTTTCTTGATGGGCAGCAAACAGTCTCGCTCCGGGCAGCGCCGTTTGGAACTGCTGAACAAGATCGAATCACTGGGTTCCCTGTCGGCGGCGGCGAAAGCTTGTGGGATGAGTTACAAAGGCGCCTGGCAAGCCATTGAAGCCATGAATCAATTGGCGGAAGAACCGTTGGTGCACACCCAGAAAGGCGGTGCCGGCGGTGGTGGAATGGTGTTGACCCAAGCCGGTGAAGCCTTGTTGGCGGCCTATCGCTTATTCAATGAACAAATGCAACATTGGATGCGGGAGCTGGAGGCGATGTCGCCGAACATGCTCAGTCAATTGGAATTGATGAGGAAAATTTCCATGAAAACAAGTGCACGAAATTTATTCCACGGAACCGTTACCGAAATTGAAAAAGGGGCGGTGAATTGTGAGGTGACCCTGTCGGTGGGGCAAGGTAACGAAGTGATCGCGCAGATTACGCTGGACAGTCTGGAGCGTCTGGGGCTGGAAGTCGGTTCCGATGCGTATGCCCTGATTAAAGCCAGTTGGGTCATTCTGACCGAAGACTTGAACGGCACGGTGAAAACCAGCGCACGGAACCAGTTCTGCGGCGTGGTCACAAAACTGGATGAGGGCGCCGTGAACAGCGATGTGTCCATTCAACTGGAAGGGGAGCAAATGATTTCTGCCATCGTGACAAACCAGAGTGTCGAGAATTTGGGGCTGGCCGTGGGGGCAAGATGTTGCGCCCTGGTCAAAGCCAGTCATGTATTGTTGGCGGTTTCCGACTGAGGTCGGATTTTTTTGATTTAACGATATGTATCAAACGTAATATGTATTAACTATCATAACGGAGTGACTGTATGAAAACGATGATTCGTACCCTGGCCTTGGCTGTGGGTGTTTTGAGTGCCTCGATGGCGTATGCGGAGACCGCTAAAATTGCGGTGGCGGCCAATTTCACCAAAACCATTGAAGAGATCGGCAAGGTGTTTGAAAAAGAGACCGGCCATCAGGTGAAGTTCTCTTTCGGGCCGACCGGTAAGCTCTATGCTCAAATCAAAAACGGGGCGCCCTTCGATGCGTTTTTCGGTGCGGACGAGCGTCGTCCAAAGAAAACCATTGAGGACGGCATCGGGGTGGCCGACAGCTATTTTGTCTATGCACAAGGACAAATTGTGTTGTACAGCGCGAAGTTTCCGGTGAAAACCAGTCCGATTGAGGTCTTGAAAGCGAAACAATACAATCACCTGGCGGTCGCCAATCCGAAAACCGCGCCTTACGGTGAACGTGCGGTGGCGTTCTTGAAAAAAGAAGGTTTGTATCAGGACGTGAAATCGAAAATTGTCAATGGTGAAAGCATCGCCCATGCTTTCCAATACGTCGCCACCGGCAATGCCGAAATCGGGTTTGTCGCCATGTCGCAAGTGGTGGACCCGCAAAGTCCGGTGTACAAAAAAGGTCAATACTGGGTGGTGCCGCAGTCGGACTATAAGCCGATTAACCAAGGCGCGCTTCTGACTAAACAAGGTGAAAAGAATGCGGCGGCCAAAGCCTTTATGGCATTCATCAAGACGCCGAAAGCCATCGAGATTATCAAACGTTATGGCTATAACGTCAGCTAAGTTACAATAGCCTTTGTCTGAAAAAAACGACCAGGCCTGGTCGTTTTTTTATGGGAGCGGAAAAGAGACATCATGTTGGAAATCTTCGGTACGGAAATCAATTTGCAACCGATCTGGCTGACGCTGGAGGTGGCGACCTTGACCACGGTTATTCTTCTGGTGCTGGGGGCGCCTTTGGCCTGGTGGATGGCGCAAATGCGCTCGTCCAACAAAGTGTTTTTGGAAGCGTTGGTGGCCTTACCATTGGTGCTGCCGCCGACGGTGCTGGGGTTTTATCTGCTGATTTTGTTCAACCCCAACGGCACCGTGACCGAAGTGTTGCGTTGGTTCGGTTTCGAGGGGCAGTTGACCTTCAGTAAAACCGGTTTGGTCATCGGTTCCGTTATCTATTCCCTGCCGTTTACCATTCAACCGTTGATGCATGCTTTTGAGGCGATTCCACATCGCCTGCTGGACGCGGCTGCGACCATGCGCGCATCGTTTTTAGACCGTTTCTGGACCATTGTTTTGCCGTTGTCGCGTCGGGGGATTCTGGTAGGAGCCACGCTGACTTTCGCGCATACCGTCGGTGAATTCGGCGTGGTGCTGATGGTCGGCGGCAATATTCCAGGGGAAACCCGCATGGTGTCGATTGATATTTTCGACCATGTGGAAAGTTTGGAATACGATCAGGCGCATTTCCTGTCGGCCTTGATGTTGATTTTTTCATTATCGGTTTTGATGTTGGTGTATGCCCTCAACCGCCGTTTCAGTGTGAAGGTAGGGTAGACGATGCAGAAGCAACCTGTGATGCAAGGCCGTCTTCAACTGGACTTGGGCAGTTTTTGTTTGGACTCCGGCCGTTTTGAAATTCCGTTGCAGGGTGTGACGGTTTTGTTTGGCCGCTCCGGCAGTGGCAAAAGTACTTTGCTACGCGCCATCAGTGGCTTGGATAAAGCAACGCGCGGCGAACTTCGAGTGGGTGACGAGGTTTGGCAGGACGGTAAAGCCGCCTTGCCGACGCAGCAACGCCACATCGGTTTCGTGTTTCAGGATGCGGCGCTGTTTCCGCATATGACGGTACGCCAGAATCTGATGTACGGCGTCAAGCGCCTGCCGAAAGGCATCGAGCTGGAAAACTTTGAGGAGATTGTGCAGCGGGTCGGCATTGCCGATAAACTCGACCGTGCCGTGACGTATTTGTCCGGGGGCGAGCGTCAGCGGGTCGCGATTGCCCGTGCGTTGTTGATGCGCCCGAAATTGTTGTGCATGGACGAACCCTTGTCGGCATTGGATTGGCGTGCCAAAGCGGAAATGCTGATGCTGATTGAAGAATTGGTGGCGGCCTACCGTTTGCCGGTGCTCTACATCACCCATGCGCCGGCGGAAGTCGAGCGTCTGGCCGACCGGGTGCTGTTCATGCAAAACGGTCGGGTTGAAACCGTCGAGACGTTGCAACAGGCATTGGCGCGTCCGGATTCGCCGTTGTTTGACGAGCAGGGCGCGGTGTCGGTGTTGCAGGCGAGTCCGTTGCCAATGCAGGATGGGCTTCAACCGGCGCGTTTGGGCGAAACCGAAACCATTTGGTTGTCGGAGGCCGTGCCGAAGGATAAGGAAACCATTCGGGTGCGGGTATTGGCGCGGGACGTCAGTTTGGCTCTGTCCGACCCGAAAGACCTGAGTATCATTAACCATTTTCCCGCGGAAGTCACCGAGTTGATTCCGCAAGGCCAGCACCGTTTGTTGGTGCGCTTACGCTTGTCGGACGGCCAGCAACTGTTTTCGGAAGTGACCCAACACTCGGCGGAACGACTGAAGATTCAGCCAGGCCTGGCGGTTTTTGCCCTGATTAAATCGGTCGCGGTGACCGAATAAATCATCGAATCCTCCTTTCTTGTCGGACGGTCCGCTTTCCGGAAAATGCCCAGGCCTGGGCATTTTTTCATTTCAGTTGGCGTTATAGCCATTTCATGTGAAATATTTCTTTCAGGCCGGACAGGATGAATGTTGGCAGTGCGGCGATGAACAGTGTCATCAACAAGTGCTGCGGTTCCAGTGGCGTGGTGCCGAGCGCCAGGTTGCCGAACGGTGTGTAGACCATCAACAATGACACACAGGCCGATCCGAATACCGCCCACAGCAGCAAATGATTGCTGAACGGGTTGCGGTGATAAAGCGTGGTGAAGGTGCGCGCGTCGAACACATGCACCAGCTGGCCGAAAATCAACGTCATAAAGGCGAGTGTTTGAGCGTATTCCAGTGATAGGTTCAGGTTGAGCGCGTACATGAACATCGCAAAGGTCAGGCCGCCCATAATCAACCCCCGTATCACGATGCGCGTGCCGAGATTGTCGGCGAAGAAGCTTTCGTTGCCGGCCCGCGGTTTACGTTGCATTACGTCGCCTTCCGCTTCATCGACGCCCAGCGCCAGCGAAGGCATCCCGTCGCTGACCAGGTTGATCCAGAGAATCATCAGGGGCGCCAATGTCAGCAGCGGTTCGCCAATCATAATCAGAAACGAGAAGAGTATCGCCGATACCTCACTGACGTTGGCGGTGAGGCCCTGGCGGATGAACTTGCGGATATTGTCGTAAATGCGGCGGCCTTCTTGCACGGCATGGACGATGGTGGCGAAGTTGTCGTCCAGCAAAATCAGGTCGGCGGATTCTTTGGCGACGCCGGTGCCGGTGATGCCCATGGCGATACCGATGTCGGCCTTACGCAAAGCCGGGGAATCGTTGACGCCGTCGCCGGTCATGGCGACGACTTCGCCGTTGGACTGCAAGGCCTTGACGATGCGCAGTTTGTGTTCCGGTGTCACCCGTGCGAAGACCGATGTTTTCGGTGCCAATCGTTGCAGTTCCTCATCGCTGATTTGATTCAATTCGGCACCGGTCATCACCAGTTCGTCGTCCGAGTCGATGATGTCCATCTGACGGGCGATGGCTTTGGCGGTGATGGCGTGGTCGCCGGTAATCATCACCACGCGAATGCCGGCGGAATGGCATTCCTTGACCGCTTGGGTGGCTTCGGGGCGCGGCGGGTCGATAATGCCGTGAATGCCGGTGATGATGAGACGGTTTTCCAACTCTTCCAACGGCTGTTCAATCTCGTCGGGACGCAACGGGCGATAAGCGACCGCCAGAGTACGTAACGCCTGAGTACCGAACTCGTGGATGACGTCGTCAATCAGGTTGGGGTTACTGACGATGTCGCGACGTTGGTCGGCGTATTCGATGACTTCGGAGTGCTTGAGGATGACGTCCGGCGCACCCTTGACGATGAGCGTGTGATTGCCGTCCGCATCACGGACAATGACACTCATCATTTTGCGTTTGGGATCGAACGGGTGGGACACGACTCGTTGATGGGTGGCCATCAAGGCCTCTTTGTCAATGCCGGCTTTGGCGGCGGCCACCAAAATCGCGCCTTCGGTGGGAACGCCCTGAATCCGGTAATGACCGTCTTCTTCCAGTAAGGTGGTATCGTTGCAGAGCGCGGACATTTCCAGCATGCGATTGAGATGAAAGTGGTGTTTCGGGGTTCGGGTGCGTCCGTGGATGTCGGTGTAGTCGCCGGTCGGCTCGTAGCCTTGTCCACTGATTCGGTAATATTCGCCCGCGGCCCAGACACTGACGGTTTGCATTTTGTTTTGCGTTAAGGTGCCGGTTTTGTCCGAACAAATAACCGAAGTGGAGCCCAATGTTTCGACCGAGGCCAATTGTTTGGCCAGGGCCTTGTTGCGCATCATTTGTTTGGCGCCCAGTGTCAGCACAATGGTGACGACGGTGGGCAAGCCTTCCGGTATGGCGGCGACGGCTAAGGAAATGCTGGTGTTGACCATCCCTATGGGATCCAACCCCTTCAGTAAGCCGATGCCGACAATGACGGCGACGATGAATAGGGCGGCCCAGATCAAGGTGTGTGACAGTTTGGCGATGCGGTTTTGGAGCGGCGTCAGGCGGTTGTCGGTGCTTTGCATCAAGCTGGCGATTTTGCCGACCTCGGTTTTCATTCCTGTGGCGGTGACCACCGCCAAACCGTGACCGTGGTTGACGGAGGTGCTCATGAACACCATATTGACCTGATCGCCCAGTGTCGGATCGGCCTCGTTCAGGGCTTCGGTTTTTTTATGAATCAAATCCGATTCGCCGGTTAGCGGTGCTTCGTCGACCTCCAAACGGGTGACCTCGATTAAACGGCCGTCGGCGGGAACGATGTCGCCGGTTTGTAGCTTGATGAGGTCGCCGGGTACCAATTCGGCGGCGGAAATCTCTTGCCATTTTCGCTCGCGGCGAACCATGCACTTGGGTGCGGCCATATCTTTGAGGGCGTCGATGGATTTTTGCGCTTTGAGCTCCTGAAAAAACGTAATCAGGGCATTGATGAGGATGATGATGGTGATGGCCATGGCATCGACGGTATGCCCGGTGTAAAACGATAAGAGCGCGCCGAAGGCCAGCACCACCAATAATGGATTTTTCAGCTGCTTCAGGAATAACCGAAACGGTGAAATGCTTTCGGCTTGAGTGAGACTGTTCGAACCGAAGGTCTGTTGGCGTTCGGTGATGTGCTCGGGGGACAACCCTTCCTCTCGGTGGCTGTCGAGCTGTTGTAAAACCTCGTCAGGCGTTTTTTGAAACCACTTCATCTCAAACCTCTTACAGCGATAAGTTGTTGGACAGAATGATTTTATTCTGACACAAACGCCGGAGGCTTTTAAAGAATTATTCAGCGATTATGCGTAACCAATAAGAAGGGCGCTTGAATGACTTCGCCATCTTCCTGAGTGGCGATGACGGTCAGTTGCCAGTCCATGCGGTCATTGGTGCAGAAGGCCAGCATGGATTTGCCTTCGTAAAAACCGGGTTGGCCCGGTAATGGGAAAAGGGTGACGCGGTTATAGCCCATGTACATATTCAAGCCGGAAATATCGAGTTCCACTTTGCTGGCGTAAATGTTGTCGAGCTTGACGCGGACGGTCAAGGTGCGCGCCACCCGAATCGGTTTAGGGCGTATGTCGATGGTGATGTTTTGCTTTTCATGCTGAGTTTGGCAGGCGGACTGATGCAGCTCACAGGCGTCGTTCAACGGCCATTGCTCGATATTCGATGGCGAGGACGAGTCGCAACTGGACAGTGCAAACGTCAGTGATGTCAGTCCGACGGCGAGCCAGACAGGAAACGAGCGGATTGTCGAGAAGAAGGTGTTCATATGGCCTGCGTCGGAATCGAAGTGTCCAGTGAAATCTATGTGGCTATTATGTGGCTATATTAGAAGCTTTTTTTCATGCGCTCAAGTCGCTTTTTGGTGTCAGGGACGACACGCAGGCTATCTTCAGGGTTGTGCATTACTTTTGACAATGTTCGCAGAAGTAGGCGGCACGTTGATTCAGCACGGTTTTTTGCACGGGACGGCCACAGGTCGGACAAGGTTGTTTGTCGCGGCCGTATACGTGCAGCTTTTGTTCGAAATAGCCTGGCTGGCCACTTGGGCTGAGAAAGTCTTTCAAGGTGGTACCGCCTTGTTCGATGGCGGCGGCCAACACCTGTTTGATGTGGTCGACCAACTGTTCGGCTTCCGGGTGCGTCAGGCTGTGCGCGGGGCGCGTCGGATGCAGGCCGCTGAGAAACAGGGCTTCGTTGGCGTAGATGTTGCCGACGCCGACCACCACGGCGTTGGTCATGATGAAGGTTTTGACGGCCACTTTTCGGTTTTGAGCTTTTTGCAACAGGTGGTCGGCGTTGAAAGCATCGGTTAAGGGCTCCGGTCCCAGCGTTTTAAGCAAGTCGTGCTCTTCGGGGGCGGCTTCCGTCCACAGCCAGCAGCCGAAACGGCGCGGGTCGTGATAACGCAGCAAATAGCCGTTGTCCAGAACCAAATCGATGTGGTCGTGTTTGACGTGCGGATGGTCGTGCGGCAAGACTCGTAAGTTACCGGACATGCCTAAATGGATGATGAGATGACCGCGCTCGGTTTCCAGCAGTAAGTATTTGGCACGGCGGCGAATTGCGGAAATCACCAGGCCTGGGAGTTTTTTCGGCAGAGTCGTGTCCACCGGCCAACGCAGGCGGGCATCGCGAATAATGATGTCGCGGATGGTTTGTTGTTCGACATTCGGCTGAATGCCGCGTTTGGTGGTCTCGACTTCCGGTAATTCTGGCATGTTTCTTTCTTGATGTGATTAAACGATTTCAGGTGTCAATATTCTAATGCAGTTGGCGTAAAAAGCCAGTTTTCAGAATATGAGGCCTTAACCTTTCCGTTAAATGGTCGATAGCACTATTAAGGCAAGGGAAAAAATAAAAAACCTTCGAGTATCAGGAGGGTGAACAAATGAACACACAAGATTATTATGTGGACTGCGATGAATTAGGGTATTGCGTTGCCAATCACGACGGCGTGGTCGCGAGTTTCAGCTTGATTGAAGACGCTTATAATGCATTGCGTGAATTTCAGTCCAAGGATTTTCCGGAAAACTGGGCCAAGGTACCGCCGGCGATGCGGGAAGCCAAACGCCGTTTGTATGGCGTCGTTTCCTGACGCCGGGGTTCAATGCATACGTGATTGAGCGCAGGACAGCGTGAATTTATTCTAATTAATCTCTTTTAAAGTAGGGTAAATTTTTTATAATGATGGCAAACACAATAATAACGGTTTGCACTCGCTATGCCCTTTCGCCCTTTATGGATTTCCGCACTGCTGGTCGGCTTGGTGTTTTCCGCCAAGGCTTTCTCTCAGACACTGACGCCTATCACCGTTCAGGTTAACTGGAATCATCAATTTCAATTCGCCGGTTTTTACGCCGCCATCAAGCAAGGCTATTATCAAAATGCCGGGTTGGATGTGACCGTCAAAAGCTGGAAGCCCGGCACCAATATGGTCAATGAAGTGGTTAACGGTCGGGCTGACTTTGCCACGGCTTACAGTTCGGTAATCGTCGATTACGCCAAAGGCGCGCCGATTAAGCTGGTGATGAGTTCTTTCCAGTTTTCGCCGATGGTGTTGCTGGCCCACAAGCCGGTTGAAGACCTCAAAGACATGAGCGGCATGGATGTCATGCACTTCAGCAACCTCCAGATTCAAAGCCTGATCAACAAAGCCAATACCGTGACCCAAAAGCCGTTGAAGTCGATTCCTCCTTCGGGTGATTTGAACGACTTTATCAATCACCGGGTGGACTTGTATGGCGCCTACATGACCAATGAGCCTTTTCGTCTTCAGCAAGAGGGCATCCCTTATTATGCCGTGGACCCGAAAACCTTCGGGGTGCAAAGTTACGGCGATTTGATTATCACCTCCGAACGTTTTGCCAACCGTCACCCTGAAGTGGTGCAGCGATTCAAGGAAGCCACCATTCGGGGTTGGCGCTATGCGTTGCAGCATCAGCCTGAAGTGGTGGATTATATTTTGGCGCATTATCCGGTGGTCAAATCGCGGGAAGCCTTGCTCAACGAAGCCAAGGTGACGGTGCACTATGTGAAATCCGGGTTGACGCCGATCGGGACGATTGAACCGGCAAAACTGTTGGCCACGGCGGCCGAAGCCAAGGAAGTCGGGCTGATTTCGGCTTCGGTGTTCAATCAACTCGATATGAAGGACTTTATTTTCAATGCGGCCAGTTATGTGTTTACACCGGAAGAATTGGCGTATATCGAACAGAACCCAGTAGTTTATCTGGCGAATGACATTGATTGGGAGCCGTTTGAGTTCATCGATTCCAAAGGACGTTACCGAGGCATCGCCGCCGAATATTTTCAACTGTTGTCGCAAAAAACCGGGTTGCGTTTTCAGGTCGACCAAACTCGACCTTGGGCCGAGGTGTTGAAGTTGGCGCAGGAGGGGGAATACGATGCCTTTTCCTGCGCCGTGGCGACCCCGGAGCGTTCCGAGTATATGCAGTTTACCGAGCCGTACCTGTCGTTCCCGATGGTATTGGTCGGGCAAAAAGAGCTGTCGGTGATTCCGGATTATGAACAATTAAACGGCCACACGGTGGCGGTGGTGAAAGGCTATTGGTCGCATGAGACATTGGCCAAAAACTACCCGCAAATCAAGTTGTTGCCGGTGAACTCGGTGAAAGAAGGCCTGGAAGCCGTGATTGACGGTCGAGCCATGGTGTACTCCGGTAACCTGGGGGCGATTAACTATGCCATCAACAAATATGGTTTGACCGGTATTCATGTCATCGGGCAATCCGAACACCGTTTCGAGCTGGCCATCGGGGTGCGCAAAGACAAGCCGGCTCTGTTCAGTATTCTACAGAAAGGGTTGGCGTCCATCAGTGATGAGGAGCGCCGGGAAATTTTCAATCACTGGATTCAGTTGGAAATGGTGAATCGTCTGGATAAACGCCAGTTGTTTGAGGTCGCTTTGGTGATTTTGGTGGTGGTGTTGACCATGCTGTTTTTGGTGATGTTTTATCGTTATCAAAAAAACAAGCAACAGGTTTACATCAATCAAATCCACGAGTTGACCTATGCGACCTTGATTGATCTGGAATCCTTGACCTTCGATTGGGTGAGCGAGTCCTATTGCCGTTTGACCGGCTATAACGAGCGAGAACTGTTAGGACGCTCTTATCTCGACGATCTGCCGAAAAGTAAACAGGATTATATTCAGAACTGGGTATTGGCAGGACGTACCTGGCGTGGGGAAATGGAAGGGCGTACCGCCGACGACAAACCTTATTGGGTGGAGTTGACCTTGACGCCGGTACGCAACCTCTGGGGGCGGGTTGACCAGGTCTGGGCGACCCGGGTGGACATTTCCGACCGTAAGCGTATCGAGCAGATTTCCATTACCGATGACCTGACCGACTTGTATAACCGTCGTTATTTCAATCAAGTGTTCGGGCGGGAGTTGAAACGATCGCAACGGGATGCAGTCCCTTTGTCGGTGGCGATGCTCGATATCGATTTCTTCAAAAAAATCAATGACCATTACGGTCATCAGAAAGGGGACGAAGTGTTGAAGCAAGTGGCGGATTTGCTGAAAAAACACTTTGCCCGTGAAACCGATGTGATTTTCCGAATGGGCGGGGAAGAGTTTTTTGTGCTGGCAAACTTCAAGTCACAAGCCGCTTTACAGGAGCACTTGCAAGACCTGTGCCGAGACGTGGAAGAGCTAAAAGTTCGGAATGAAAGCTCGCAGCATGGTTATCTGACGATTTCCGTGGGAGCCGCCTTCCTGCAACCGCAAGACCTGTCGGGGACAGATCAGGTTTACCATTTGGTGGACGAAGCGCTCTATGCGGCCAAACAGCAGGGGCGCAATCAGGTGGTGATGGTGAAGCCGGACGCTGTCGCTTGAAACGCAGGCATTGGCATGCATTGGGGTGAGGAAACCGTGTCGGAGCCTGAATTTCAGGCATAAAAAAACCCAGCCTTTTGAGCTGGGTCATCATCTAAGTCGGATAGAACTTATTTGATTTTGGCTTCTTTGAAGAGAACATGCTTGCGCAGAATCGGATCGTATTTCTTGATCTCGAATTTTCCGGCCATGTTACGCTTGTTTTTATCGGTTGTATAAAAATAAGCGCTTTCTGTCGATTGAAGTTTAATTTTATCGCGCATGTCGGGCTCCCTTAAACTTTCTCACCACGTGCACGCATTTCTGCAAGCACTGACTCAATACCGTTTTTATCAATAACACGCATTCCAGAAGTGGAAACGCGTAGTTTTACAAAACGGCTTTCGTTCTCAACCCAAAAACGGTGAGTTTGTAGGTTAGGTAAAAAACGACGACGAGTTTTACGATGAGAGTGGGAAACATTGTTACCGACTACAGGCTTCTTTCCTGTTACTTGGCAGACTTTGGACATTTCTCAATTCCTCTCAAAAAAGGTTAGCGAATCTCGCTACCCCTGACATTAAAAATATTCGAATATTTCTATGTTAAAACAGCCTGGGTAAGACTGTGAAAAACAAGAAGCGGAATTATCCATAAAATCCAATCAAAAAGCAAGCGTCTCGCATGGAAATGTTGTGTTGGGGGTTAAAAAAATCTTTTTTCTGTAAATTCAACGGCTTTTTAGGCGGTCCGCCTGTGTTTGGAAGCGTTGTGCGGTGTAGAGTAGCAAGCTAAAAATCAATCCGGCGGTCACGACCAATGCGATGGCGATGTACGCGAATAAATCCGGCGCCTTCATCAAAGTGCTCATTAACGAGTCTTCGTAGAAAAAGAACCAGGGATGTTCCGGCGGAAACACCCAGACATGCAGTTGGTAGAATACCTTTTCCGCTCCGAGCAGAGCCAAGAGCAGTGCGGTGACCCCCAGGCCGATTCCCAGAAACCACCAGGCCTGGCGGAAAGTCGTGTATTGGTGGCGCTTGAGTTGCCATGCACCGACAAGAAGCCAAATGCCGAAAACGACCAGGCCTGCTCGGTTCAACCAAGAGACCAGGTTGGCGACATCCTGCAAATGACCGATTTCCGGAGGGCGTAACAGTAAAATGCTTTGCCCTTCATGACGATAAACCAACGTGTCCAACCCTTTCCCTTGGTGTTGAATCGACTCGACAATGCCGTGAAACAGCGCCAGACGTTCGCTGCGAGAGGTATTCTCAAACCCTTCTCGGTAACGGTTGTCGGGGGCATAACGTTCAATGTTTTCGTGAATGCCGGCGTGGTCGTACCAAACCGGATAGAAGAAATCCGCTTTGGCCAACAGGTGCCAGCTGATCCAAAGCGATAGCAGAAACCCCGTCCAAACCCAAATAACACCTAACCAAAAAGAGGGCGTTATCCAGTATCGGGCTTGGTGCATGGTTACAAATGCCCTTGCTGTGCAAGGGACGTCCACCGTCCATGATCGCCCAAAATAATGTGATCCAAGCAACGCACATCAATCATGTCCAAGGCCTGCTTCAAGCGTTGGGTCAAATCCAGGTCGGCTTGGCTGGGCGTTGGGTCGCCGGACGGATGATTGTGCGCCAGTATCACTGCCGCTGCCTGATGGTCCAGAACGGTCTGGATGACTTCACGGGCGTGTACCGAGGCTTGATTCAGGGTGCCGGTAAAGAGCGGGACAAAGGCGATAAAATGGTGTTGCTGGTCCAGCAAGACCAAACCAAAGGTTTCCCGTGCCTGCTGGCCGATGTGGTGTTGCAATAACCGAGCGACGTTTTCCGGGTCAGTCAAGGCGTCGCCTTTGGTCAACCCGGATTCAAAGTGGCGCCGTGAGATTTCCAAAACCGCTTGGAGTTGAACGAATTTGGCTTGCCCGAGTCCCTTGGCTTCGCAAAATTCCGTTTCGTCGGCATTGAGCAGTTGGTGCAGACTACCGAAGTGGTCCAGTAAATCCTGCGCCAGTTCGACGGCGCTTTTGCCTTGCACGCCGACGCGTAGGAAAATGGCGAGCAGTTCGGCGTCACTGAGGTGTTCGGGGCCGAAGTTGAGGAGTTTTTCACGCGGACGGTCGTTTTCGTGCCAATCGGTAATTGCCATGTTTTTACGGAATTTTTGGTAAGATAATCGCCATCTTAATGAAAAGGGTTTTCACTGGCAATGTTTAAACTTGAAATGGCCGTCCGCGATTATGAGTGCGATCTGCAGGGCGTGGTCAATAACGCCGTTTACCAAAATTATCTGGAGCATGCGCGTCACGAATTTTTATTGGCCAACCAAGTGGATTTCGCGGCTTTAGCGGCGCAAGGGATCGACTTGATGGTGATTCGTGCCGAAGTGGATTATAAAGCGTCATTGCGCCCGCATGACCGTTTTTATGTGACGGTGGAAGTGGTGCTGCAGGGACGTGTTAAAGTGGTGTTCGCCCAGAACATTTATAAAGAAGACGGCACCTTGGTGGTGGCGGCGAAAACTTACGGCGCCACTGTGCAAAACGGTCGGCCGGTGCGAATGACTCCGGAATTGCTGGCATTGGCCTCCCAGGCATCGGAAGCCGGGTAGCGGTCATGAAGGTTTTATTGGGCGTCACCGGCGGCATAGCCGCCTATAAAGCACTGGAATTGGTGCGACTGTTTGTCAAAGCCGGGCATGAGGTGCAGGTGGTGATGACCGAGGGGGCCAAGGCGTTTATTCAGCCGTTGTCTTTTCAAGCTTTGTCGGGCCATCCGGTGCGCGACCAATTGTTTGATGAAACTCAGGAAGCAGGGATGGGCCACATTGAATTGGCACGCTGGCCGGATGTGATTTTGGTGGCGCCGTGTTCGGCGGAAACCCTCGCTAAGTTCCGAATGGGGCGCGCCGATGATTTGTTGACGACTCTGTGCCTGGCGTCGGATAAGCCGAAAATGTTGGCACCGGCCATGAACCGTTTGATGTGGCAAAATGAGGCCACTCAGGAAAACCTGGCGGTACTGCAGCAACGCGGTTGGCAAGTGATTCCGCCGGGAGAAGGCGAGCAGGCCTGCGGCGAAACCGGTGCCGGGCGCCTGCCGGAACCCCCGGCGATTTATGTGGCGGTGGAGCAGCAGATCGCGGACATCACGAAAAACGCCCAGGCCTGGGTGGAATTGGCGAAACATTGGCAGGGCAAACGTTTGTTGGTGTCGGCGGGGCCGACGCAGGAAGCGATGGATCCGGTGCGTTTTCTGGGGAACCGCAGTTCCGGCAAAATGGGGTTTGCCATTGCCGAAACCGCCCGGAAGTTAGGCGCGGTCGTGACGTTGGTGGCCGGGCCGGTCGCGCTGTCCGCCCATCCCGAGATTCGACGGGTGGATGTGGTGTCCGCTCAGGAGATGTTGGCGGCGGTGACCGAGCAGGTCAAACAGCAGGATGTCTTTATCAGTGCGGCGGCGGTGGCCGACTTTCGGCCGGAAACGGCGCATGACCGTAAGTTGAAAAAACAGGCCGGTCAGGATGACATGACCTTGCGTTTGGTAAAGAACCCCGATATCGTCGCCACGGTGGCGCAACAGTATCCGGATGTTTTCGTGGTGGGATTTGCCGCCGAAACGGACGATGTGCTGGCGCACGCGCGAGAAAAACGCGCCCGAAAAGGGCTGGACATGATTTGCGCCAACCGTGTCGGGGACGGGCTGGGGTTTGAAACCGACGACAACCAGTTGACCTTGATGACCGAAGCCCAGGAACGGGCATTGACGCCGTCGTCCAAGTCGCAACAAGCATTCGAGCTGTTGGCGTTCATTGCGGAAACGTCCTTTTAAAACGTCCAGGCCTGGGCATTTTTAGACTAGCGTATTTAATGTTCATTTACATGAGAAAGGAAGGGGCCGTATTTAACGTCCGCCGTTTCTCGCGTACAATTTGATACGAACTCCCTGTTTCAAAGTAATCCTAAATTAAGTGAGGCATTATGAAAGCACCAGCGTTGAAGCAACGTTTCATTCTTCCATTGGCGAGCGTGGTTGTCGCGTCCTTGTTAACGGTCAGTGGCTGTACTTTTAATAAACCGACCGAGGCATCGAAAAGCGTTTCTGTGGTGAAAGCGTTTAATGTCACCGGCTGTGAAAAGCTGGGCACCACCACGGCTCAGGTTCAGAGTTCGTTGGGGGGCGTTGAATTTTCGGAAGAGAAGGTTCAAAAAGAACTGATCAATATCGCTAAGAACGACGCCGGTACCATGGGCGGTGATTCGGTGGTTGCGGTTTCCCCCGTGATTGGCGGCATGCAAAAGTTCGACATTTATAAGTGCGCAAAATAATCGTGTGACGACTTCGTCGACGATTAAGCCCTTTCGGGTGGGTTTTCGGGCCTTATGGTCGGAAACCCTCGCCATTCATTTGAATTTTTTATTTCCTTCCTAAAATTATGTGTATGTGTATAATCTGATAAAAAGCAAATGGATAGGACAATCCAATCCGGCTGAAAAATAGATTACAGACTATGCACTCGTATCAACCGAAACAAGCCGAATTCCGGACGTTGATTCTTCAGCGACTGGATGAGGTGATCGAACCGTTTTCAGATTTCGATTCCATGTCGTTCGAGATGGAACTGGACACGCTTTTCTGTGTGTTGGATTCTCTGTCTTACACGTTGAAATCTTATGGCATGAACGCTTTTTCCGACGGGTTTGCCCGTTTGAAGCGGCGGATGATGAACGATATCCATCCGACGTTTGAAGGGTTCGATGACTTTTTGGTGGAGTTGAAGGCGCTCCGGAACCGACTGGCGGAAAGTGTCGAGACGGAATCCTTGCGGGAAGAGGACGCGCCAAGACTGTGTTTTTACGGTGTCCCGGATTCACAAATCAACGACTTGTCACGCCGAACCAGCGGTTTGAGTTTGCAGGAAGTGATTTTCCACTCTCCGACGGAATTGTCCGGACTACGTCGACGGGATATTCTGGTCTTCTCGTTGCCTGAAAACGAACAGCACAATCTGTCGTTTCTCGCCAATGTCATGGCGCAGCATTTTCCGTTGGAACAGGCCATTTACTTGGCGTCCAGCGAAGACATGGCCTTGCGATTGGATTTATCCCGGCACGGGTTCCAATTCTTTTTTGTCTGGCCGGAAGACAGTTTCTATTTCCGGCGTCATTTTTATCAGCTTTATCATAATATTGCGGCACAGTATCAACCCTATCGCGTTTGTTTGATCGGTCAGGGTGATGAATGCCGGGACCTAGAAACGCATTTGCGTGGATTGGGGGTGCACACGGCGCATTACTACGAAGCGGCGCAAGCGTTGGCGGCCGTTCGTAACGGCCTGCCGAACGCCATCGTGCTGAATCAGGATGCGACGGATGACGCGGCCTCCATGCACACGGCGTTGCGCCAGTTTCCGAATATGAAAATGGTGCCGGTGTTTCATTTTCAGACCGTCCCGGAGCATTTAGCGAAACTGGATGCCTTTAATCACTATCAGGAAGATGTGGTGTTGCCGAAAGGGACGTCGGTTTACCGTTTAGGGGCGCAAATCCTGGCGCGTTTGGATCATGAACGGGATTTGCGTTATTTCACCGAGGCGGCCGATAACGCTCTGCAAAAAGCCATCGACTATAAAACCGGGTTGGATTTCCATAACATTATTTCCGTGGCGGATCGCAAAGGGCGCATCATCGAAGTCAACGACACCTTCTGTCGTGTCAGTGGCTATACGCGGGATGAGTTGTTGGGGCAGGATCACCGCATTGTCAACTCAGGACGACACCCGCAAGAGTTTTTTGCCGAGATGTGGCGTACCATCGCTTCCGGGCGCCCTTGGCGAGGTGAAGTGTGCAACCGAGCCAAGTCGGGCGAACTCTACTGGGTGGAGTCGAGTATCATCCCGATTCTCGATACCAAAGGCCGCCCGGAAAAATACATTTCCATCCGAACCGACGTCACACATATCAAGCGAACCGAGCAGCGTCTGTTGGACGCGCAGTCCATGGCCAAAATCAGTTATTGGCAATTGAATGTGAATGATCAGACTTTGGAATGGTCCGACACCATTTATGATATTTTCGGTTACGACCGTGAGAGTTTCCCGCCGGATATCGAAGGGTTCGAGTCGATTGTCCATCCGGACGACTACGATTATGTGGTCGCCGCCAAAGCCAAACTGGCGGACCCCGAAGGTTATGCGTTTGTGCATCGCATCATTCGAGCCGATGGAACACTGCGTTACATCCAGCAACAAGGCCATCCGGTGTTTGATGAGGCTGGCAATGTGATTTTCATTTCCGGTTTCGCGCAGGATGTTACCGATGTCAAACTGGCGGAAAGTGCTTTGAAAACCAGTGAAGATCGTTTGAGCCGCAGCCAGAGTTTTGCCAATATCGGTACCTGGGATTGGAATATTCAAACGGGCGAACTCTATTGGTCCGACCGGATTGCGCCTTTGTTTGGTGGCGAACGCGTTGAAATGGAATCCAATTTTGATAATTTTGTCGACGCCTTGCATCCAGACGACCGACAAACGGTGTTGGATGCCATTACCGCCTGTGTCGAAAAGGGCGAGGACTACAATGTGGAACACCGGGTGGTCTGGGGTGACGGCACGGTGCGCTGGTTGCAGGAACGCGGTGATGTGGTGCGATCCGAAACGGGTGAAGCCATCAAAATGCTCGGTATCGTGCAGGATGTCACAGAACGTAAACAAGCCGAACAAAATTTGATTGAGGCGGTCAAGCGCGCGGAAAAAGCCGACCAAGCCAAAAGCGATTTCTTATCCAGCATGAGTCATGAACTTCGGACGCCACTGAATGCGATTATCGGCTTTGCCGAGTTGCTGAAAGATGACGGCTTGGCGGAACGTCAGTTACGGCAGGTGCACAATATCGCCGACAGTGGTGAGCATCTGTTGGCACTGATTAATCAGCTGCTGGAGCTTTCCAAAATCGAGGAAGGGGAAGTCGATATCAATATCGAGCCGACGTGCTTGGAGAATCTGGTGAAAAGTTGCCTGTCGACCATCGAACCTTTGGCGAAAAAGCACCGTATCGATGTGTTGCCAATCGCCTGGCCGGATTTCGACCGTAAAATCGATGTGGATGGGTTGCGATTCAAACAAGTGTTACTGAACTTACTGTCGAATGCCGTGAAATACAACCGTCCGAACGGCACTCTTGAACTCAAGGCGCAGACCATTGCATTACCCGGAGGACAAAAGCATGTCCGTATTGCGGTGACGGACACGGGTTATGGTATTCCGTTGGAAAAGCAACCCCAGGTATTTGCGGCTTATAAACGGCTTGGGCAGGAAACGTCGGACATCGAAGGCACCGGTATCGGGCTCAGTATCACGCAAAAGCTGGTCGAGTTGATGGATGGTGAAATCGGATTCAGCAGTGAAGAAGGCAAGGGTTCATCTTTCTGGGTGGCGCTTCCGTTGACTCCATCCGGCGTAACGGCCGTCGACGAGGCCTCGGAGGTGTTGACCGAATTTGAATGCTCGGATTGTCTGGTCAAGGTGTTGTTGGTGGATGATAACCCGAACAATATGCGATTGATGGCGGAAGCCAGTCATGATTTGAACGGTGTGGAATTGAACATTGCGCCGACGCTTGAATTGGGGTTGGATATGCTGACGTCCTATCAACCGAACTTGGTTTTGCTGGGCAAACGCCTGGCACCACAAGAGGCAACGGAAACGATTCACGCTTATAAAAACATCATGGCCGAGTCCGCCAGGATGATTTACTGTCTGATGGCCGATTTTGTTCTGGACGATGTCGATTGTATCCTGCCCGCCGAATTATCGGACTCGGATGTGACGGCCATCATCGCCAAAGCGAAAGGAATGGCCGATGTTTAGGGATCAAATTCACGAGACGAATATTCTGGTCATTGACGACCAGCAAATGAACCTAGATTTGGTGCGGGATTTGTTGGATGTTGAGGGGTTTCGCCATGTCCATACCACTAAGGATCCGTTGCAGTTGAGCCTATTGTTAAATCAGCTCGACATTGACTTGGTGTTGCTGGATATCAATATGCCGATATTGGATGGATTTGCGTGCTTGGCATTGATTAAACAGCATTTCACCGTCGACAGCGTGCCGCCGGTCATTATGCTGACGGCACAAAATGACCAGGATAACCGTGTGAAAGCGTTGAGAGGCGGTGCCAGCGATTATGTGATGAAACCGTTCAATCGTTATGAGCTGTTAAAGCGTATCGAAATTCAGCTGGAAAATTGGTTGATGAAAAAGATGTTGCGCCAACAGAATAAAATGTTGGAAAAAAAGGTCTGGGAAAGAACCAAAGCCTTGGAAGATGCGCATCACGAAATCATTTATCGGCTTGGGCGGGCAGCCGAATACCGTGATAACGAAACCGGAAACCATGTTAAACGGGTCAGTTTTTATTCCGAAAAAATCGCCTTGAAGGCCGGCCTGGGTAAAAACAAGGCGCATATGATTCGGATTGCCTCGCCGATGCACGATGTCGGTAAGATCGGGATTTCCGACGAAATCATGTTGAAACCGGGCAAGTTGTCCGACGACGAATACTTTGAAATGCAGCGTCATGTGGAAATCGGGGCGGAAATTCTTGAAGGGCACGATTCGGAAGTGTTGAGAATCGCTTATGAAATCGCGCTGACGCATCATGAAAAATACAATGGCAAGGGCTATCCCAAAGGATTGCTGGGGGAGGATATTCCCATCTCCGGACGAATTGTCGCCATCGCCGATGTCTTTGACGCCCTAACCTCCGAGCGCCCTTACAAAAAAGCCTGGAGTGTTGAAAAAGCGGTGCACCTTATCGAGTCCGAGAAAGGAGAGCATTTCGACCCCTACCTGGTGGAGTGTTTTATCGCAATATTGCCGCAGATTCTGGAAATCAAAGCGGCGTATGCCGATGCCGATAATGCCTGAAACCAGGTTCTGACGGAGTGTTTTGCAAGCCGTTATTTTGACGGCCCAGCGCCAACACAGTAGAATAACCCCAATAAAAACAGTTTTGTCGCGCCATTGCGACGTCTTTTCACTTTCAAAAAGTGGTTTTTCGAGTCTTTGATCTCGGTCAAATCATGCTCAATCCAGCGAGCGTGTTCCAATTCATTCAAGCCGTCATTCGCTTGGGTGCATGTTTGAAAATCAGAACAATAAGGTGATCTATGCCATCGGTCCGTCAGGTACAACTCAGTTTATTCTCGTTATTAGCCTTACTGGGCACGTCGGCTCAGGCCGAATACAATTTTGCCGGCGGTGTCTGGTTTAATTACAACTACAGCTTTGATGACGGTTCCGACGAACCCAATAACGGTAACTTTGGGGATGAGGCCTTTATCATCTATGCGGACGGCGCGGCCGACCCGGGCAAAGGTATTTGGTCTTACTCGGCGGAATGGCGTATGGGACCGGGAAGTTTCACCGATCCGGAGCATAATTCCACCGGTAACCAAATGTCGATGAAACGGGCTTGGGTAGGGTTTGACCTGATTAAAAACAACACCCTCAAAATCGGTAAAAGCCAAGTGCCTTTCGGCTGGAAAACCTATAACTTCTGGCCGGGCGACATGCTCATCGGTGGCTATGGCGATCAAATGGATGTGGGCTTGAAATGGCACGGTCAGACGGAAAAAATCTTATACGATTTCGCCTATTATCATCAGGACGACTTCGGTGATACCAGCAGTGACACCATGGACGATAATAACCACTGGGGTTCGCACAGCGGGGGAAAAACCCGTTATCGAAAAGTCCAGACCTGGGTGGGGAATTTTGCCGTCAACGTGAATGAAGACCATCAGGTCGGGGTATCGTTACAGACCGGTCAATTGCAAGATATTTACGATGAGAATGGCGATGATGTCGGCAACCACCCTGTGAGCGGTAACCATGCCGCCGGTGTCGTCTATTACAAAGGCCATTTCGGAGCGACATTCGTCAATGCTCAGGTGATTCAAACCCAACGCCGCTTGCCAGACCATTATGCAGACAGTGAAGGTTTGGAAAAAGACATTGAAAACACACGTTATGCCTTTGAAATTGGTCGCTCGACCGGCAACTGGACTTATTATCTGGATGCTTCCTGGGCGGATTCGCAAACCAAAGGCAATCCGGCGGGCTTGGTGTCGGCCTATGCGCCGGGCATCAAATACGATTACGGCCCCGGCTGGTTGTATGCCGAGTATCTGACGCAAGACGGTTATATCGGCATGGATGGCAATGTCGGCGAAGGGGATTTTTCCGCCTTATACCTCACAGTCGATTTTTACTTCTAAGCGTGGCGATTACGCCCAACTCTCAATACTGAAAACCGACAAGCGATAACCGATAAGGACACTCCCATGAATCAAACGACATCGTCAGACAATTCGCCAGAGACAAAGCCGGAAGCCGCCAAACTCAATCCGCCGGTTTTTTATACCGCATCAGGCCTGGTCATTTTATTGCTGCTTTATGCGGTGGTATTGCCGACCCACGCGGACAATTTTTTCGGGCACTTGCAAGATGTGATTGTCGATAACGGCAGCTGGTTTTATGTTTTAACGGTAGCGATTCTGCTCATCACGGTGGTGTTCCTGGGGCTGTCGCGTTATGGCGATATCAAGCTCGGGCCGGATCACGCCACGCCCGACTATTCCAACCTGACCTGGTTTTCAATGTTGTTTTCCGCCGGGATGGGCATCGGCCTGATGTTTTTCGGGGTCGCGGAACCGGTGATGCACTTTTTATCACCGCCGGTTGGCGAACCGGAAAGTGTTGAAGCGGCGCGCAGTGCGATGAAAATCACCTTTTTCCATTGGGGGATGCACGCCTGGGCGATTTATGCCATCGTCGCGTTGATATTGGCGTTTTTCAGCTACCGACACGGTTTGCCGTTGACACTGCGTTCGGCACTTTACCCGATTATCGGTGAGCGTATTTATGGGCCGATTGGGCATGCGGTGGATGTCTTCGCCGTGATCGGCACCATCTTCGGGATTGCCACGTCGCTCGGCTATGGGGTGCTGCAGATGAACAGTGGTTTGAATTACCTGTTCGATGTGCCGGTCGGCGTCTGGACACAGGTGGTGTTGATTGTCGCTGTGACCGGTTTGGCCGGCATTTCGGTGGCGACCGGGTTGGATAAAGGCATTCGTCGTCTGTCGGAATTGAATATGGGGCTGGCCGTCACCTTGATGTTGTTGGTACTGTTTTTAGGGTCCACGGTGTTTTTGTTGCAGGCGTTGATTCAAAATGCCGGGAATTATGTGTCCAGCATCGTCAAAGAGACATTTTTCTTGTTTGCGTATGAAAAAACCGATTGGATTGGCGGTTGGACCATCCTTTACTGGGCCTGGTGGCTGGCCTGGGCACCGTTTGTGGGGTTGTTCATTGCACGGGTGTCGCGCGGGCGCACCATTCGTGAATTTGCAACCGGCGTGCTGTTCGTGCCGGTGGGCTTCAGTATGATGTGGTTTACCTTTTTCGGGAACTCGGCCATCGACATGATTATGAACCAGGGCATGGCGAGCTTAGGCGAAGTGGTGTCTGAAGATGTCGCCATTGCCTTGTTCGCGTTCCTGGGGCATTTTCCGTTTGGCGATATTTTGTCCTTTATCGCCATTTTGATGGTGGTGATCTTTTTCGTCACCTCGGCAGATTCCGGAGCGCTGGTGGTTAATATGCTGTGTTCCAACGGGCGGGATGACACGCCGCTTTGGCAGCGACTTTATTGGGTCATCGGTGTGGGGCTGATTGCCGCGATTCTCTTGTTGGCCGGTGGGCTGGGAGCGCTGCAAACCATGACCATTGCCAGTGCCTTGCCGTTCTCGCTGGTACTGTTGGTCGCGACCTATGGCCTGATTATGGCGTTACGGGTGGATTTGGCGAAACGCGAAAGCTTGCAAATGAATGTGTCGCCGGCACCGTCCGCCTTGGACGATAACTGGAAGCAACGCTTGCATAATATTGTCGATTATCCGAGTAAAACCGTCGTCAGCCGTTACATTCGTACCGTGGCGAAACAGGCCTGTGACGAAGTGACCCGGGAGTTGCAGACGCAAGGACTCGACGCGGTGGTGGAGCTGGATTCGGAGCGAGATCGGGTGAAACTGAATGTCCGGCACGGGGACGAAACCGATTTTGTTTATGAGGTTCGCAGCCGTTCGCACTTGAAACCGGAGTTCACGCAAGTGGAGTTACCGGAAGATGAAATGGACGAAACCGCGCATTATTACCGGGCGGAGATTCATTTGCAGGAAGGCGGTCAGGATTATGACGTCATGGGTTGGTCGAAACAAGCGATCATCCAAGACATTATTGATCACTACCACAAGCACATGCACTTCCTGCATGTCTTGCGTTGAGACTTAGCTTGTAACCAGGCTTTGCCCCAGCAGTCCCAGGCAGAAACCAAGCACCGCGCCTAATGGCGGTGCCCAATGGTGTTGCATTCGTGACTGAGGTGCGATGTCCTGAAAAATCAAATACAGGATACCGCCGGAGGCAAACAGCATCACGGCACCGAGCAGGGCTTCACTTTCGGCAAAATAGGTGTAGCCCAGCAGGCCGATGATGGGGCCTAATAGAGCCAATAGCAGCATGAAACCGAGAATTTTGCGTTTGCTGCTGCCGGGTTGAGCGACCAGTTCACGGTAGGCGTTGAAGCCTTCCGGCAGGTTTTGCAGGCCGATGAATAGTGCCAGTAACGGTGCCGTCGGTGAACCCAGCGCGAAAGCTCCGCCTAAGGCTAACGACTCCGGCAGGTAGTCGAGTAACATGGCGGTAAACTGCGGTTTTTCGCGGCGTTTCAAGCCTAAAAAACGTTCCATCATAAAAAAGAACACGCCGCCCGCCAAGAAGATCAACACGCTTCCCAAGTCGTGCTGAACGTATTCCTTTCCTTCGGGCACCAGTACCAAGGCCACGGCAGCCACCAGAATACCGCCACCGAAAGCGATGATGGCGTGGCGCAGTTCATTTTCCAGCCATCTCGGCCGGATGCTTTCAAAATAGCCCAAAAGACCGCCCAGTGGAATACAGGCTCCGGCGAATAAGGTCAATAATAAAATCAGAGTGAGTTCGTTCACAGGCAGGCTTCCGTAAAAATGATGTTTGCAATCCTACTGGATGTCTTGGGTGGAGTCAAAGCTTCTTCGGGGGTGTGTTGCTCAGTCTATTTGCGTCTTATGGTGGACTCGGTTGGTGTAGAATAAATTCGTTTTCAATTTGGAAGAAGGAAAGACGGATGACCATGCAAGTGCAATACAAAATTCTCGACCCGCGTCTGGGGAATGAAATCGAACTGCCGACTTACGGCACACGCGGTTCCGCCGGATTGGACTTGCGTGCTTGTATTGACGAGGCCATGACCATCGAGCCGGGGCAAACGGTGTTGATTCCGACCGGGATGGCGATTCATTTGGATGACCCCGGATTGGCCGCGATGTTGTTGCCGCGTTCGGGGCTTGGGCATAAACATGGTATTGTGCTTGGCAATTTGGTGGGACTGATCGACTCCGATTATCAAGGTCCTTTGATGGTTTCCTGTTGGAATCGAAGCGATCAAGCCTATAGGATTGAGGTGGGTGAACGCATTGCACAAATGGTGATTGTGCCGGTGTTGCAACCCGTGTTTACCCAAGTCGAGGAATTCGGTGATGCCACCGAGCGCGGTGAAGGCGGTTTTGGGCATACCGGAACACACTGAACGGAACGCCCCAAAAGCTTGTCATATCCCTGTTATGTTAAGGCGGTATGATGGCGCGATGATTTTGATTCGAAATAGGAAACCTCATGGCTCACGTTGACCCGCGTATCTTTCGGACTTACGACATCCGTGGCATTGTCGACCAAGCCATGACCGAGGAAACGGTCTATTATGTCGGGCAGGCGCTGGGTTCGGAAATGTTGGCCGCCGGCGAGGCGCAGATCGTGCTCGGCCGCGACGGACGTTTGTCCGGTGAACGCTTTGCGCATTTGATGTCGGAAGGGTTGCGTTCGACCGGCGTCAAGGTGATTGATCTCGGTGCGGTCATGACGCCGATGGTGTATTTCGCCGCTGAGACCTTGCCCGGCGGGCATTCCTGTGTAGTCATTACCGGCTCCCATAATCCACCGGACTACAATGGCATCAAAATGGTCATTGATGGCGTCACGCTTTATGGCGAACACATCCAAAAACTGCTGCAACGTATTCAAAACGACGATTTTGTCGAATCCGCCAGGCCTGGCGATTATCAGACCTACGACATCTTTCCGGCCTACCGTGAGCGTATCCTTTCCGGTATCGCGTTAAAACGCCCTTTAAAAGTGGTGGTGGATGCCGGTAACGGCATTGCCGGCGCCTTTGCACCGGAGATTATCGAAGCCTTGGGGTGCGATGTGACGGCGATTTTTTGTGAGGTGGACGGCACCTTCCCGAATCACCATCCCGACCCGGCGAAATTGAAGAATTTGCAAGACCTGGCTGAAAAAGTCGTTGCGTTGGAGGCCGATGTGGGTTTGGCATTTGATGGCGATGGTGATCGGTGTGGCGTGGTGGATAATCGCGGAGAACCTTTGTATCCGGACCGGCAAATGATGTTGTACGCACAGGATGTGTTAACCCGCCAGCCGGGTGCGGAAGTGATTTACGATATCAAATGCACGGCCTTGTTGCCGAAGGTCATTGAAGCGGCAGGCGGTCGCGCCACCATGTGGAAAACCGGGCATTCCTATATGAAGGCCAAAATGCGCGAATCCGGCGCGGCGTTGGGCGGTGAAGTGTCCGGCCATATGTTTTTCAAGGAGCGTTGGTATGGATTTGACGACGGGGTTTACACCGCCGCCCGCATGCTGGAAATCTTGTCCGCTCAGTCGCAAACCGCCGCCGAGCTATTCGCGGCGCTGCCGAATGCCTATAACACGCCGGAAATCGATATTCCGTTTGAAGAAGGGCAGCATTATGCCTTTATGGACAAAATCAAAGCCGTAGCCGATTTCAGCGATGCCAAGGTGTTTGACTTGGACGGTTTACGGGTCGATTTCGACGATGGCTGGGGGCTAATTCGGCCTTCCAATACGTCGCCGGTAATCGTCTTGCGGTTTGAAGGGGAAACGCCGGAAGCGCTGGCCCGGATTCAGCAGCGTTTCAAAGCGCTGATGTTGGCGGTCGAGCCGACGTTGAGGCTACCGTTTTAAGCGTATGAAAATATCCGGATTTTATGCGCTGTTTTATATTGTGTAATGTGCGCGTCCTGATTAAAATAGGATTCACGATTATATAATGATAAGACAGTGAACGTTCATGGAGCAACGACTCAGAGGGGCGATAAAAGCCATTCAGGGAGTGAAAATTCCCGACCTACCGAAAGAAATCATGGAGTTGGATTCCGCACTCTCCAGCAAATTTCCCAATAACCAGCAAATCACCGAAATCATCGAAAGCAACACCAAGCTTTCCGGCGAAGTCATTCGTATCGTTAATTCCCCGATCATGAAGTTGAAAACGCCGGTCAAATCGATTCGGGAAGCGGTCGATGTGTTGGGTTATAACAACTTGAAAAACCTGGTGTTATCCGCGGCCATTCAAAACTTGTTCAATACCCGTGAGGTTCAGGAAATCATCGAGCATTCCAAAGATACGGCTTTTTGTTGTGCCGAACTGTCGGAATACGTGCATGGCGTCTCGCGTGACGAAGCTTACTTGCTAGGTTTGTTCCATAATGGGGGTTGCTTGTTGTTGGCGACCAAAGATCCTGAAAATTACCTTAAAGTGTTTTCGTTGATTAACACCAACCCGGTCAGTGGGGTGCAAAAAGAAATCGAGCGTTACGGTTCGGCGCATACCGATATCGGTATTTTGATTGGCCAGAAGTGGAAGTTGCCGGTGGAAATGCTGAATGTGATTATGTTGCACCACATGTCGCACTCCAATATCGGTCAGGAAAAAGTGCGTGGCATGATGGCGATGGTTAAAATCGCCAATGTCATCGTCAATGAAGTCTCGTTTGGGGCCTATATGACCGAAGAAGCCCGTCAGTACTTGGCTGAAGCGCAAGAAGAGTTAATGTTGTCGAACGAATCCATTAATGAGTTGCGACGTGTATTGATTGGTTCGACTTGATTTGTCGAACCGGCCAAACGGTTCAATTCGGTGTATCTGAAAGGGGCGCCCGCTTGAGGAGCGCCCCTTTTAGTTTGTCCACGGCACGTAACAGGGTTGCTTCATCGTTGGTGTAGGCAAGGCGGACATGTTGTTTAGCGCGATAGTCGCCGAAGTCGGTGCCGGGGGTCAGGGCGACACCGGTTTCATGCAGCAGTTCCAGGCAAAAGGCTTCGGCATCGTCGCTGAACGCGGAAATATCCCAGTACAGATAAAAGGCCCCATCCGGACAGAGTCGCGGTGCGAACCCAGCCGATTGCATGGCGTCCATCAAGGCGTCGCGACGCTGTTGGAAGGTTTGGCGCCGTCGCTCCAGCTCGGCCAGTGCGTCCGGTTTTAGAACCGCTAAAGCGCCGTATTGTGATAGGGTCGGTGCGGACAGGAAGAGGTTTTGACCCAAGCGTTCCAATGTCGGTATTAGAAAATCCGGCGCCACTAACCAGCCCAGGCGCCAGCCGGTCATGCAGAAAAATTTCGAGAAGGAGTTGATGACCAATACATTCTCCAAGTGGGCGCAGCGGCTCAGAATGGATTCGGCGGGACGGTCATACACCAAGCCCTGATAGATTTCATCCACCAACAAATAGGCACCTTTTTGCGCCGCGAACTCGGCCATGGCCACCAGCTCATCGGCTTCAATAACCGTGCCGGTGGGGTTGGAAGGGCTGGCGACCATCACCACTTTGATGCCGTCTTGCCAATGAGATTTCAGTGACGATAACGTCAGCTGGTAACGGGTGCTTTCGGTGACGGGCACGCTGATGAGCTGGCCTTGCAGCAGTCGCACGAATTCGCGGTTGCAAGGATAGGCCGGGTCGGGCATCAAGACCTTGTCTTTGGGGTTCAGCAAGGCGGTCAACAACAGTTGTAACCCGCTGGATGAGCCCGGGGTGAGCATAATGCGTTCTGACGGTACTTCGGCGCCGTAGAAGTTTTGGTAGAAGTCCGATAGGGCTGTGCGCAGCTCCGGTAAGCCGAGTGTGGGGGTGTAATGCGTTTGTTCGGCATTCATCGCCTGTTGTACGGCATCATGTACCTGCGGTAGAGAGCTGAAATCCGGCTCGCCGATTTCCATGTGAATGATGTCGCGTCCTTGCGCTTCAAGGGCTTTGGCCTCGCCGAGAATTTTCATGACGTGAAACGGTTGAATCTGGCGGGCGGTGTCCGCAATCGGGTAAGGTTCTGATGAGGATGATTTCATTGCGGAGCGGTTCTGATATTGGGTTGCTGAAAAAGAATATCCTATCACGTTCCGGTAGCCTTTCGGAATGGTCAGTCGGTTGTAAAGTACATCCTGGCGATGTTAAGTGCTAAAATACGATTTTTGAAGTGGTTCCCAAAAGGGTATCCGGCTTTGTGACTTGAACCAAAACGCCCAGGCCTGGCCGTTTTTAGGGATGATTATTTTTAGGAGAACTTATGCCTTCATTCGACATCGTTTCCGAATTGGACCAACATGAACTGACCAATGCCGTGGACCAAGCCAATAAAGAAGTGACCACCCGCTATGACTTCAAGGGAACCGGTTCCAGTTTCGAGCTGAAGGATTCCATGGTGACCATGAAAACCGAGTCCGACTTTCAGTTGCAGCAGATGTTGGACATTTTGATTCAAAAAGCCAATCGCCGTGGCATCGATGTGAAATGCATGGACGTCAAAGATCCGGACATTCAGTTGAAATCCGCCAAACAGGTAGTGGAGATGAAAGAAGGTTTGGATGCGGCCTTGGCGAAAAAAATCATTAAAGCCATTAAGGATTCCAAGTTGAAAGTGCAAGCGGCCAAGCAGGAAGACAGCATTCGTGTGACCGGTAAAAAACGCGATGACCTGCAAGGGGTGATGCAGTTGTTGAAAGGCATGGAAGACCTGGAAATGCCATTACAGTTTAATAATTTCCGCGATTGATACTCAATAAAATCCTCCGACGGTCGATACAGACATCAGGCTTGGTGATTAATAATACACAGAGAGGCTAACCTCCAAACGCCAGGCTGTCACAGTTCATCGACCAGAAATGAAAATGTGATTCTACGATTCACGGTGTGTGGTGCCGTGATTTAAATAAGGGAAAGTTGTTTAATATCGTGGAGTACACTTATGATTATCCAATCTTCTGCTGTTCAGCTCGAGCAGTATCATCGCTATGACGCGCAACGCTCGGATAAAACCGTGGTGGCCGTCGGCGAGAGCATCAATACGGCGCCAGGTGGTTTGAGAGCCTTGAACCTGAGTGTCAATTTTCAGCAATCCGAGCAATTCCATTATCGTAACGATTCCCGTCAGAGATTTGAGTCGGCGTCCGAAGTCACTGATGGTGACGTTCAAACCGTACACCAGCGCGAGTACTTGACGAAACAGCTCGTTCAAGTCAGTTTGGCCGGCGAAGCCGCCAGTATCGCCAACCAGAGAGTGTTTCCGGCCGGAGACGGTCCGAATTTGAGTGTCAGTGGTGAGGTGACCTTCGAGTTTGCGCATCAATTGACGATTCAGACCCAGTCCTATTCCGCTATGTCGGCCGGAGGCCAGGTGACACTGGCCGATGGCCGCAGCATCAATTTCAATTTGTTTACCTCGCATACCTCGATGACAAGTATTTCCGCCGAGACCAAAGCAACCATGAGCGCTCAGGTGATGAGCGACCCGTTGGTCATCAATTTCGGAACGGATTCGGTGGCCTTGAGCGATCAATATTTTGAGTTTGATTTAAATGGTGACGGCGACGAACAGTCGCTGGCGCAGTTGGGAAGTGGCAGCGGTTACTTGGTATTGGACCTGAATGGCGACGGTCAGGTGAATGATGGCTCCGAGCTGTTCGGCACCGAAAGCGGTAACGGTTTCACCGATTTGGCGAAGTATGATGTCGACGGCAATGGCTGGATTGATGAGGCCGACCCGATTTTTAAACAATTACAACTTTGGACGGATCAATCGAACGACACTCAATTGGTAAGTTTGGCTTCCAAAGGCGTGGGCGCGATTTATTTGGGTAACGTTGAACAAAGCGGCGATTTACGTAGCTCACAAGGGGAACTGTTGGGGCAGGTAAAAGCCGCCGGGATGGTCTTGATGGAAGACGGCGAGGTTCGAACGGCGCAGTCCATCGATTTGAGTGATCGTGTCTCGGATGATGAGTTGGACGTCGAAGCGACGGGTTTGTTTTCGGAGCGTCAGGTGGAACAGTTTGAAGCTTTTGCGGTGGCGATGAACCAAATGCAGCAGGCTCAGAATAGCTGGCAGGCACGTCTGAATCAAGCCGGTCAATCGGTATTTGATACCACCGAATCGGACAAGCCCGACGACGCGAAAAACTTTTTCGAACAGTTATTCGAATACATTCGACAGGCTATCGCCGAGCGAAAGGCGTTGCTGGAAAAAATCGAAAGCCGCTATTCTGACGGAACCTGATTCGCACACCGGCGGTGAGTGTTTACTGGCGGGAGGTGTGCTTGATCATGTCCAGCGCTTCGCGCGGAACCATCTGTTTGACTTCCGCCAAGCTGTCGTCGAACCAGGCAATGAATTGCTTGATTTCATCCAATGATACGGTTTCGTGGGCGAAGGTGATGGCGGTTTGCACATGGCCGGCCCGGTTACCGGGCAGAATCGAGAATTTGGCAAAGTTCAGATCGCGGTTCAAGGAGGTCACGAGAACAAACAGTTTCGGCGAGTGTTGATACTCTTCTTTGATTTCAAACAAACGGCTGACCACTATGCGGCTCAAGCTGTTTTTCATCAATTTCGGTTCCAGAATGTAATTATGCTGGTTATAGGTCACGATGAATTGATCCTGGGAGACTTTGCGCACGGTGTAGCCGTTATCTTGCAAGACATTGGACAGAATTTTGGTGGCATCGGCATTGTTTTTGTTTTTGAGGTCAATCATGACGTCATCTTGCGGAGAAGACGGTTGTTTGGAAAGGCTTTCGCAGCCGGTGACGAGCATTGTGGCCGTCAGAAGTAAGACGAGGAGTCGCATACGTGCATCCTAAATTTGTGTGAATGCTTGCATTGTAGCGATGCTCAGGCTTTGACTCAAGCAAAAGCCAATCGGTTTAAGGCGTTGACGGCGATCAAAAATGGTAGAATAAGCGCTTTAACCCCTTTTGTTAAGAGTCCGTCATGAGAGTTCAGAACACCATGAATTTAAATAAAGCTCAAGCTCAGAACATCGCTTCCGTTCTTGCGGAGGCCTTGCCTTATATTCAACGATTTGCCGGTAAAACCATCGTGGTGAAATATGGTGGCAACGCCATGACGGAAGAGTCGTTGAAAAACGGCTTTGCACGTGACATTGTTTTGATGAAGCTGGTGGGCATGAACCCGGTGGTGGTGCATGGCGGCGGCCCGCAAATCGGCAACCTGTTGGAGAGAGTGGGTAAGGAATCCGAATTCATCCAGGGGATGCGTGTAACCGATTCGGAAACCATGGACATCGTGGAAATGGTGTTAGGCGGCATGGTCAATAAAGAAATCGTTAACCTCATTCACCAACACAAGGGGAATGCCGTGGGGTTGACCGGCAAGGACGGTAATTTGATTCAGGCCCGTAAACTGGAAATGACGACCTTTAACGAATCCTTGAATGCGCCGGAGTTAATTGATTTGGGGCATGTCGGTGAAGTGGTGCGCATCAATACCAAGGTCTTGGATATGTTGATTCAGGACGATTTTATTCCGGTCATCGCACCGGTCGGGGTCGACTACGAAGGTCATTCCTATAACATCAATGCCGATTTGGTGGCGGGCAAGGTCGCGGAAGCACTGCAAGCCGAGAAATTGATGTTGTTGACCAATACCCCGGGCTTGTTGGACAAGCAAGGTGAATTGCTCACCGGGTTGAATGCCAGCACGGTGGATGCGTTGATTCAAGACGGAACCATTTACGGCGGTATGCTGCCGAAAATCCAGTGTGCACTGGATGCGGTGCAGAGTGGCGTGAAATCGGCACACATTATCGACGGGCGTGTCGAACATGCGGTGATGCTGGAAGTCTTCACCGATGAAGGTGTCGGCACCTTAATCACTTCGCGATAGTGGTTCGATTTAACGGCTGGAACGGGTAACGACACATGCAGGATCAGTTGCTGTTATTCGTTATTTCGTTTGTAGCCAATCTATTATCCGCCTTGGCGGGCGGGGGCGCCGGCCTGTTACAGCTACCGGCGTTATTGTTTTTGGGGTTGCCGTTCAGCGTGGCCCTTGCGACTCATAAAGTCGCCAGTGTGTTTCTCGGGCTGGGCGCCACGGCCCGGCATTTGCAATCCTCTCAATTCGATGTCCGTTTTGTCGGTTTGATCCTGCTGTCAGGCTTGCCGGGAGTGCTGCTGGGCGCCAACCTCATTTTGCAGGTGGATGACCGTTGGGCGCAATTGGCACTGGGAATATTGACGCTGAGTCTGGGAGCTTACTCTTATTTTAAACCCGATTTAGGGCATGTGTCCGATCCTAAACACCGAAACCTGCCAGGCCTGCTGTTGGGCGGTTTGGTCTTGTTTGCAATCGGTGCCGTGAATGGCTCTCTGACATCCGGTTCCGGGCTGTTCGTCACCCTTTGGTTGATTGTGTGGTTTGGTTTGGACTATAAGGCCGCGGTGGCTTATACGTTGGTATTGGTGGGGATTTTTTGGAACGGCTTTGGTGCCGCCACGTTAGGGTGGCTTGGCCACATTCAATGGGATTGGTTGCCGGCCCTGATTCTGGGGTCGCTAATCGGTGGTTACCTGGGCGCGCATTTTTCAATTATCAAAGGCAATCAATTGGTGAAACGCAGTTTTGAAGTGGTCACGGTGTGTGTTGGTGTCGCTTTGATTGTAAGAGCCGTTTGAGCCAGTCAATTTAGTCGTGTCTATGTTATAAAAAAGCCCCTTCAGAAATCTGAAGGGGCTTTTTTGTTTGCGGGTTGAAATGGGCTAAGCAATGAGGTTTTAGAATTCACCCCATTCATCACCATTATCCTGTTTCGGTTGGGAAGGCGCCGGTTTTTGCAAGCCAGCTTCCGGAGCCGGCTTACTTGGCTTACTACCAGAGCTTGTCGGTTTGTCCTCCGGTTTCGCGGCCGGTTTTTCCGGTTTGGCTTCCGGGGTTTTGGACGCCGCCAGTTTGGGGGTGGGGCGACCGCTAACCGCGGATGTCTGTGTGGTGTCTTCATGCAACCTAGCTTCTCGGACCACGGCTTTTTCGGCCAAGGACAAGTATTTGATGACTTCTTCGCTGGCGTGGTCAAGATTGCGGAATTCATGTTTGACCGCTTCGGTATCGTCGACTTTATTGGCTTCCAGAATGCGTTTGATGATGGCGTGCAACTCGGCGTGCCATTTCTCAACATCCTTCATTTCCTGAAGGTGCATGTATTTCTGACCTTCCGGACCGTAATACCATTGACCGAGCGCACATTTGTGGTGGTCGGTCGCCGCGGCATGGTCAAACTCAATGTCGATGCCTTCCACATAAGCGGTGATGATGCCTTTCCATTGGCGGTGGGCGCGGCGCGCGTGGGCAAAGGTAAACATGCCGCTTTCCATCGCCGTCCGGAAAGCGATTTGATCCAAATCGATTTTGAAGGTGCCAATCAATTCATCGACACTTTCGGCCAAGCGACTCATCTCTGCGGTTCGTTCGGCGGTTTCATCCACCAGCGTGGAGTTTTGTTGCGTCACCTGGTCAATGCTGCTGATAGCGATATTGACCTGTTCAACCCCTTTGGCCTGTTCGGCGGAGGTTTGGGAAATCTCGCTGACGTAACTGCCGATCCGAGCGATGGAGTCGTTGATCAGTTCCAGTGCCTTTCCGGATTCATCCGCCAGTTTTGCGCCTTCGTGGACTTTTTCAACAGTATTGTCGATTAACTGACGAATGTCTTTCGCGGCATCGGCGGATTTACCGGCCAGCGTTCGGACCTCACCGGCTACCACGGCAAAGCCGCGGCCGTGGTCGCCGGCACGCGCGGCTTCCACTGCGGCGTTCAACGCTAGCAGGTTAGTTTGGAAAGCGATGCTGTCAATGAGTGCGGTGATTTCGGAAATTTTGGCACTGGCTTCGTTGATTTCATTGATGGACTCAATGGTTTTGTGCACTACTTGATTGGCTTCGCGGGCTTCCGATAAAGACGCCGTGGCGGCTTCATTGGCTTCTTTCGCGTTATTGGCGGTTTGCTGGATGGTGGAGGTGATTTGTTCCATACTCGCGGCGGTTTCTTCCAATGACGCGGCCTGCTGCTGAGTGCGAGCCGACAAATCGGAGATGTCGTTGGAAATCTTGATGGTTCCATCGGACAGTTTTTTGATGGAATAGGTCGATTGCGACAGCAAGCTACCGATGTTGGTGATGGAGCTGTTGATCCCGGCTTTCAAAACCGCCAAAGTACCGTCGGTTTCCATGTCGATACGCGCACGTAAATCGCCAGTGCCTTGGGCAATCATGACTTGGGTGGTTTGTTGGATGATGCTTTCCAGTTTGTCCAGTGAGGCATTGATGTTGTCTTTCAATTCCTGGATTTCACCTTCGGCTTTTGAGGTGATTCGGCGGCCGAAGAAGCCTTCCGCAACTTGACTCATCAGTTCGTTCACTTCGTAGAAAACGCCTTTCAGAATGGTCATGGCGGCTTGGGCGTCTTTCATCGCATCGCTGAAATCGCCGCGGGTCTGGTGGTGTGTTTCGTAGTTGAAGTTACCGGCGCGGATTTCCTTGAGGATACCGCGCACTTCGCCAAAGGTTTCCTGCAAGGCTTTGGAGGCATTATTCAGATTGGTTTTCATGACCTGATAATCGCCGGTCATCGGAATGATGGTTTCGGTTTTCAGGCGGCCTTCGGAGATGTCTTTCATCATGCGGCCAGCTTCACCCAGTGAGACTTGTGCGGATTGCATCTGGTTGTTATAAGCTTCGGCCAACTGCCCCATTTCATCTTTATGGGACGCGTCGACACGGGTACTCAAATCGCCGGATTCCGTGGCGTGAGTCATGACGTCGACAATACGCTTCAACGGACGAATGACATTGGTTTTGATGAGTAATAGGAAGATGATGATCAGTGCCAGCATTGAAACGCCGACATTGACGACCGAATCGATGGCCGCGTTGGCGGCCGCTTTGTTTAAGCCATTGAGCTTGGTCATGTCCTCAATGAAAATGTGGTAACCGATCATATCTCCATTGGTATCGGTAATCGGCTTCAACGCGTAGAAAGCGCCGTTGGCAATCAACTGACCTTTATCAATCAAGCGATTGATATCGATGGCTTTCAATTTTTCGACGGTTTCCGGTGCGAAATCCGTGGTGCTGGCCAGCGTCAGGTTACCGAATTTCGGATTGTCTTTGGCTTTGACCGCGATATCCAACGCGTTAGGGGTGAACAGTGAAACGTAATCAATGGCGTCGTTTTGCAGGAATTTCACCAGGGATTTAATGCTGGAGACGATTTCGACGGAACCGAGGAACGTGGAGCCGTCTTCGCTGAATATTGGTGACAAGCTGCGGATAGCGGCACCGGCACGGCCCAGCTCAATGCCGGTGACGGCTGTTTGGCGTTCGCGAACCTGGTTGACGGTATAGCGGAACGATTTCAGGTCGTCACCGGATTTATCGCGCCAGGAACGTAGGAAAGAGTGGCCGCGTGCATCATGGATGTGAGCACGAACCGTTTGACCGGATACCTTTTTAATCAAATTGAAATCTTCGTCCAAGGCTTTTTTGGCGAGACGGTTATCGCCGCTTTCCAGTGAACGAATCACATCCGGGTTGGCGGCTAATCCGATGGCTGTATTCAAGCTGACGAGTTCATATTTGGAGACGTAGTTGTCGAGATCGCGAACAATCTGTTCTTTACGAATTTGTGCGTTTTCGTCTTCCGCCTTTAAGTAGTCGATTTCCGCAAGCGTGGCGCTGATGGCAAAACCGAGCACGACCAGGATCAAACCGGTGACCGCCAGTTTGCTCATGATTTTCATGCGATTAAACGGATTGAGTTGGTCGAAACGATAACTGGATGGTTTTTGGATTTTGCCGCGGTGAATCACTAGGCGCCCGGCATTAATGCCTTTATAGGCCGCTGAGGCGGTGGCGATTTCTTCTTTGGTGGCGGGCGTGCGGACGGAAATGTAGCCGATGGATTTGCCGTTTTCAACAATCGGAGCGGCGTTGGCCTTGACCCAGTAGTGGCGACCGTCTTTAGTGCGGTTTTTGACGATTTGCGTCCAGGAAAGTCCGGCTTTCAGCGTATCCCAAAAGTCCTTGAAGACGGCTTTTGGCACGTCCGGGTGACGCAAAATGTTGTGGGGTTGGCCGATGATTTCATCGGTAGGATAGCCACTGACCTCGATGAATTCGGAATTGGCTTCCAGGATGGTTCCTTGAAGGTCGGTTCGGGAAATGATCCGATAGTAATCCGGAATTTCGACTTGTTCATCGATAAGGGGTCTGTTTGCTTGTGTCATACCGGTGCCTCTGACAGTTTTATTGAGTTGTTATCGTTGTTATTGTCTTATTGAATCAATCGCTTAGCATAAAGTATGCCCAGCCAAATTTGTCAGCTTGCGGGAGCGTCCTTTTCCTTGCAAGGCCGAGCGATGTCTTTCGGACGGGTTATGTGCGATAAACGTCCATCACCCGCGGATAAATGTTGCCAGTTATGGCCTAATACCATTTGCGCTAACGCCGCCGTCGGCAGTAATTTGGTACCGTCTTCTTTCGGGTCGCCAATGAGAAAATGAATCAAGTCCTCAAAGCCGGGGTTGTGGCCAATCAGCAACACCCGTTCGAATCCATCCGGTATCTTGGCCAATAAGGCCAGCAGTTGGGTTCGATCGGCCATATACAAGGCGTCCTGGGTTTCGACCGGAATGTCTTTTGGCAAATTCAGGCGCTTGAGCGTTTGTTGCGCACGTTTGGCCGGTGAGACCCACACCAGGTCTGGCCAAATGTTCTGTTCGCCGAACCAATGAGCGATTTTGCAGGCGGCTTTTTTTCCTTTATCGGAAATCGGGCGGTCGATGTCGGCCGTGTCCGGTTTTTTCCAGTCGGATTTCGCATGCCGCAATAACAGCAGCTCTCGAAGTTTATTTGCCACGTCGTCGCTTACTCACTGGTTGTTTACATTCGTCAGGTGTCAATGCCGTAGTTGGCACGGTAATCTTTCATGGATGCCAAAATGGTCGAATCATCGCTTTGTTCGGTCAAAAAGTCGATGATATCGTTCAGGTCAATCACGCTGAAGACCGGAATGCCATATTCCGCTTCCACTTCCTGAATGGCGGATTGGGTTCCCTGGCCGCGCTCCATTCGATCCAATGCAACCACCACGCCGGCTGGCCGGGCACCGTGCGAACGGATGATTTCCATCGATTCGCGAATCGCCGTACCGGCGGTGATGACATCATCAATAATCAGCACATCGCCTTCCAACGGGTGGCCGACAATGGTGCCGCCTTCACCATGATCCTTCGCTTCCTTGCGGTTAAACGCATAGGGTTTGTCTAAAGCAAAATCTTTCGCCAATGCGACGCTGGTGGTGGCCGCCAGCGGAATGCCCTTATAAGCGGGGCCGAAGAGAACGTCGAACCCGACACCGCTGTCGGAGATGGTGGCCGCGTAAGCTTCCGCCAACTGGGCAAGTTGCCCGCCGGTGTTGAAGAGACCGGCATTAAAAAAATAAGGGCTCTTACGGCCCGATTTCAATGTGAATTCGCCCAGCTTCAAGACGCCGGCTTCCATGATAAATTCAATAAATTTTGCTTTGTTCATTCGTGTGTATTCATTCCTTTTCGTCAGGTTATCTTAACCATGCGGTTTTTTTTTCTCAAGCACTTTAGGGATAAAGTTTTTTGCCACTGAAATCATATATTTTTTTATGCATTTCTGTCCGCTCGAAAGGCGCTCTATCAGGCATCCGTTAAATCGCGTAGTGCAGAAAAAACGAAATTGGCACACATCCTGCAAGTGATGTCACAAAGACAATTCAGGTGACGGAATATTGACACTTTTTGTCACCTCGCATCACTCATAAAAGGACGGAAAAATGGCTATTGACCTCAGTAAAGTGGAACCTCTCGGCTCGAAAAGCGTATTGTTGGAACAGGCGCTCAGACGTCATCGCGCCCAGAACCAGGCGGAGGAGTTCAATTCGATTGATATGGAAGACATGGTTTCGCCGGATTTCGAGTGGCTGAAAGACGATAAAGTGGCGATTCAAAGTCTGGTCAAACAGATGGATGCCTCCATTGGCCAGTTGGCGAAACAAATGCATGATCTGGAAGCGGTTTCCGAAAAGTCGCGTGATAAGGTCGAAAAAGAGCAGCAATTGCTGTTCAAGCAGATTCGGACCTTGAACAGTTTGCTGAAAAAACAAGTCGATATTTTCGCCGCCGTCGAGCGTCAAATGTCCGACATCGAAATCAAAAACAATAACCTGATTCCGCAGGTCGGTATCGGGTTGATTTCCGGGTTGATGTCGGCGGTGACCATTCTGGCCACTGCGCCGTGGCTCAGTGTGTTGATTGAAAACCTGCGTGGCTGATTCAGACCGATTTCTTTTTTGTATCCTTATTACTCTCTGGCAACGGTTTTGTAAAAAAGCCGTTGCATCCTATAATGGATGGCCAACACGAATCGTGAGGACATTCCATGCAAGCCAAAGTGCTATTCAACGAACTTTTGACGCCTGACCATCCGGAAAAAGATGTGTTTCACATCGGTCTGGAAACCGAAGACGCGCTCGATTACCTGCCAGGAGACTGGTTGATGGTGTCGGCCGAAAATTCCCCCGAGCTGGTCGAGTTGGTGTTGCAGAAACTGGAACTGTCCGGCGACGAACGGATTGAGCTACGGCGGTTGGGTGAAATGCCGGTGCGCGAAGCCTTGCATTATCATCTGGAACTGACGCAGCTGAGTCCGGCGATTCTGAACAAGCTCAAACGTCAGGAAGGATTGGACGATTGGGCCGACCGTGCGGAGATGATGGCGTACGCCGAAGGGCGCGACATCGTCGATCTGCTGGAGGCGTATCCACAATTCAAAGGCCTGTCCTTTTGTGAACTGTTGGCGCCCTTGGCGCCGCGATATTATTCCATCGCTTCCGCCCCGAAGGCGGTGGGCGACAAACGCGTGGATTTGGTGTATCGCAAGGTGGCGTTCGAGCGTGCCGAGCGGGAGCGTAAAGGGCTGGTCACCACGGCGTTGAGTGCGTTGCAGTCGGGTGACGTCATTGATGTCGCCTTGAGCAAAAACCGTAACTTCAAATTGCCGCATGCTTTGGAAGATGCGTTGTGTGAACCGGCGCCGATCATTATGGTGGGTGCGGGTACCGGTATTGCGCCGTTTATCGGTTTTTTGCAGGAGTGGTTTCTGGAAGAGCGTTGTGTGCAAAATCACCAGGCCTGGTTGTTTTTCGGGGAAACCCATCGAGATAAAAGTCATCTGTTCGAGACCACTCTGGCGGAGTGGGAAACCCAAGGCTTGCATTTACGCACCGCCTTTTCCCGCGACCAGGCGCATAAAGTGTATGTGCAGGATCGACTTTGGGAAGACCGTGCTGCGGTTTGGAAATTATTGTCGGACGGAGCGTTCTTTTATTTGTGCGGCGACAAAAACCAGCTCAAAGTGGGCGTGGAAAGCGTGTTGCTGAAGATATTGCAAACCGAGGGCGGGTTGGACGAAGCGGCTGCCGAAGCACTGTGGCACGACTGGAAAAAGAGCCGACGGGTGCAGTTCGACGTTTACTGATTGCGATTCTACTGATACGTCAGTTCAAAACCGGCGGCGGCCAAACGCCCGGCTTCGACATCCAAGTCAAGCTGGGTGAGTGGGTGTTCCGGCAGCCAGTCGTTTTCGAATTGCAGGCGAATGCTGCGCTCGTCTTCAATGTAGAGCAGAATGTCCGGAATGTCGGTTTCACGCCCGCGGTGAATACGCACCGCCAAGCGCAGCAAGACGGTCAGGTATTTGAGTTTGTTGTTGTGTGGCGCATCGAACTTGTCGTAGACATCCGGCACGAACTTGCCGCGATGGTTCAATAACATGGCCGACAGCATCTGCTTTTCTTCCTGGGTGAAACCCGCCAATTCGGAATTTTCAATCAAATAGGCACTGTGATGACGGTAACGCTTGTAGCTCAGCGCCATGCCGGCTTCGTGCAGGCGCGCCGCCCAGTTCAATAACTTTTCATAACTGTAATCGCCGTCGTGCAATTGCCAACTGTTGTGGGCCTGTTTGTACAGCATCTCGCTGGTACGGGCGATGGCGTTGGCCTGTTGTAAGTCGATTTTTAACCAGGCCTGGGCGGCGGCGACACTGGTTTCGCGCACGTCTTCCGCGAACAGGCGGCCAAGGGTGTCGAATATCAGGCCTTCGCGCAAGGCGTTGGAAGACACCTGCATCTGATCGATTTTCAGTTCCTCAAAGGTGGCGATGAGAATCGCCAAGCCGCCCGGCAACACTGGCACCCGTTCGTCTTTCAAGCCTTGAATGCCGGAAGTGGCCAGCGAATCCGAGGCAATCATCGCGTCCCGCAACTGGTACATGCCGTCTAAGGTGATACCGGAAGGGCTCCAGTCATTGTCTTTCAGGATGGTGCCGATGGCCTTGATGGTGCCGGAAGCGCCCAGAGCGCAGTCCCAGCCAAGGCGTGTCAGTTTCAACAGGTGCGGGCGGATGATTTGACGGCAGGCGGAAATCGCTTTGTTCATGCGTTTTTCCGTAATGTCTTCCTTGGAAAAGAACTTTTGGGTGATGCTGACGCAGCCCATTTCGGTGCTGGTGAGGTGACTGTAGGTGAAGTTCTGACCAATGATGTATTCGGTACTGCCGCCGCCGATGTCCATCACCAGGCGTTGCTCGTCGTTTTGCGGCAGACCGTGCGCCACGCCGAGGTAAATCAGGCGGGCCTCTTCCTGTCCGGCGATGATTTGGATGCTGTGGCCAAGGGCTTGTCGTGCCTGGCTGAGAAACTCATGGCTGTTCTTGGCGTTGCGCAGGGTATTGGTGCCGACGGCGCGGACTTGGTGGGACGGAATGTTTTTAATCAACTGGCCGAAACGTTCCAGACATTCGATGCCGTTTTGAAAGGCTTGTGGGGTCAAATAACCTTTTTTGTCCAGGCCTGACCGCAACCGAATCATCTCTTTATGCTTGTCGATGATCTGTAGCTGACCGTGGACTTCGCGAGCGATGACCATGTGGAAACTGTTGGAGCCGAGGTCGATGGCGGCGTAGATATTTTGATTCGGTTCGGCGGTCGTTTCTGTCATTTTAAGCTACTGAGTTGGCGAAAAAGGGGCATAGTTTACTCGCTTTTGGCGAAAATGAAAATCGGCCGTCCCTGACCTGTCTGTTACAGCTTACTGTGAAAATGGATGATTCGCAAACGATGAACCACGCCGACTGACCATCGGCGCTTAGTCGGTTAATGGTCGGGCAATCGTTTTAGCTGGAATATTTTTCAATCAGCCAGCGCTGGGCGTTGAAGGGTTCTTCGCCGTCGGCCGGGGCTTTTTGAGTGTAGGAGCCATCGGCTTGCAGTTGCCAAGCGCCGGTGTTGTCGTTTAGGTAAATGGCCAACCCTTCGGTATAGACTTGCTGGAAGTGTTTTTTGTCCAGAATCGGGAAGCAGGTTTCCACGCGCGAGAAGAGGTTGCGGCGCATCCAATCGGCACTGGAACAGAAAAGTTCCGGCTCGCCCTGGCTGTTTTCGAAGTAATAGACGCGGTGGTGTTCCAGGAAACGACCGATGATGCTGGTGACCCGAACGTTTTCCGATAAGCCCGGCACGCCGGGGCGTAAGCTGCAAATGCCGCGCACGATTAAGTCGATTTCCACGCCGGCCTGAGACGCTTCGTAGAGAGCGTCAATCATGCCTTGTTCCTGCAAACCGTTCATTTTGGCAATGATGCGCGCCGGTTTGCCCTGCCGGGCGTTTTCCGCTTCGCGTTGAATGCGTTCAACCATGCCGCTCTGTAAGGTGAACGGGGACTGCAACAGCACCTGCAAGTTTTTGGTGTCGCCCAAACTGGTCAGTTGTTGGAAGATTTTTGAGACATCACGTCCCATTTCCGGGTGGGCGGAAAACAATCCGAAATCGGTGTAGAAACGTGTGGTGATGTGGTGATAGTTACCGGTGCCGAGATGGACGTAATGGCGTAAATGCTCGCCTTCGCGGCGCACCACCAGAATCATCTTGGCGTGGGTCTTGTAACCGACCACGCCGTAAACCACATTGACCCCGGCATCCTGCAGGCGGTTGGCCTGGATGATGTTGTTGTCCTCGTCGAAGCGGGCACGCAGTTCTACCACGGCGGTGACTTCCTTGCCGTTTTTGGCGGCTTTTTCCAAGGCGTCGATAATCGCCGATTTTTCACCGGTTCGGTAAAGGGTCATGCGAATCGCTAGTACGTTCGGGTCCTTGGCGGCCTGTTGCAGGAACTCGATGACCGGCGTGAAAGAATCGTACGGGTGGTGCAACAGGATGTCGCGCTGTTGAATTTGGTCAAACAGGGTTTGCGGCGCCTTGTTGCGGGTAAAGAGTTTGAACGCGCCTTGTTTGGCTTCCTTGACCGTCAACTGTCTCGGTGAATAAGGTTCGAACAGCAGGTCTGGTCGTTTGGCCAAATCCGGCACGGCGTTGAGGCGGTGCAGGTTCACCGGACCGTTGACCTGATAGAGTTGTTCTTCGTTCAGGTTGAAGCGGTCCATCAGGTATTCGTACATGTTTTTCGGACACTTGTCGGAGACCTCCAGACGAATGGCGCCGCCGTATTGACGGCTGCTCAGTTCGCCTTCCAGTGCGCTCATAATGTCGTCCACTTCCTCTTCGTCGATGAACAAATTGGTGTTACGGGTGATACGAAATTGGTGACAGCCGGTCACGGTCATACCCGGAAAGAGGTTGGAGACGTTGGAGTGCAACACGGATGATAGGAAAACGAAATCGTTCGAACCGTCGGTGGCTTCCGGCGGCAGTTTGATGATGCGCGGCAAGGAACGCGGTACCTGTACGATGGCTAAACCGTTGGAGCGTCCGAAAGCGTCTTTGCCTTCCAACGAGACGATGAAGTTCAAACTCTTGTTCAGCAGTCTCGGGAAAGGGTGTGACGGATCTAACCCCATCGGACTCATCACCGGCTGTAAGGATTTGATGAAATAGTTACGGATCCATTCTTTTTGTTGGTCGGTCCAGTGGTTGCGGCGCAGAAAACGAACCCCTTCTTTTTCCAGTTCGGGAATCAGAATGTTATTAAGGGTGTGGTATTGGTCGTCCACCAATTCGTGGGCCACGTCCGACAACACCTCAATGGCGTCGTGCGGCGTCAGGTTGTCGGGTTGGGTGCGTGCGGACGGATCTTTGCACAACTCATACAGACTGGCTAGGCGCACCTCAAAGAATTCATCCATGTTGCTGCTGGAAATACATAGAAATTTCAAGCGTTCCAACAATGGAATGTCGGGGTTTTTCGCTTGGGCCAAAACGCGACGGTTAAACTCGAGTAAGCTTCGTTCTTGGTTGATGTAGGGGGTGTCAATCGTCGTTTCGGTTTCCATGGCGTCCTCTGATATTGTTGTTATGGTCGACTGTGCAGCTGGCCGAGTGCCAACCTTCATATTTTCCTCTTTCTAGGCCGATTTACAAGAGGGATTCGGTGTGGCGTTGCAAAGACAGCCGTTCGTGACAGGCAGTATAGAGCCGCTAGATGACGATAAAATGAAATTTGCGCTCAGTCTTTCGAACGGTCTTCGGACTCAGATACGGAAGTCGGGGGCTTGTCGGCGGTCGAAGCCTTCTTGTCATGATGCGAGCAACCGCATTCCGGCACCGGGTCAACACCGCCAGGGTTGCCGGGATGGCATTTGGAGACCCGTTTGACGCCCAGCCATAATCCACACAAGACACCGTGTTGTTGTATCGCTTCAATGGTGTAGTGGGAACAGCTCGGATAAAAGCGACAGCGTGGCCCCAGTAATGGACTGATGAATAGCTGGTAAAAGCGAATCGGCAGAATGACAAGCCATTTGAACGGGTTCATGACGGAAGCGGTTTTCTCGGTTGAAAATAGAAAGTGTTACTTTATCACATTCACGGTTGCGTGAAGATGATTTTGTCAGGATATGAAAATTTCATGGGTTTTCGCTGTGCAAATCGGTTCAAGGGTTTAAAATGATGTTATTCGCATTGCAATACAAGAGTCCGTTTTATGAAAAGTTTATTGATTACCCAAGCCAAAATCGTTAACGAAGGCCGAATTTTTGAAGCCGATGTGTTTATTCAAGATGGCGTGATTGCGCAAATCGCACCGCAGTTGTCGGTGGCGGCGGACGTGACCATCGACGCGGCCGGCCAACATTTATTGCCTGGGTTTATCGATGACCAAGTGCATTTTCGCGACCCTGGGTTCCCGGCCAAAGGCAGTATTGCGACTGAATCGAAAGCGGCGATCGCGGGCGGTACAACGACCTTTATGGACATGCCGAACGTGAAACCGACCACCACCACGTTGGAAAATTTGGAAGCCAAGTATGAACTGGCCGCCAAAACCGCTTGGGCCAATCACTCGTTTTATCTGGGCGCCACCAACGACAACATCGAAGAAGTCAAAGCACTGGATCCGAACGCGACCTGCGGGGTGAAGATTTTCATGGGAGCGTCCACCGGGAACATGCTGGTGGATCGTGAGCAGGCGTTGACCGATATTTTCACCCACAGCCCGACCTTGATTACCACACATTGCGAAGACACGCCGATGATTAAAGAACAGGAAGCCCTGTATCGCGAAAAATACGGTGATGCGATTCCGATGCAATACCATCCGGATATTCGCTGTCGGGAGGCGTGCTATAAGTCGTCGTCTTTTGCGGTGGATTTGGCGAAGAAAACCGGGGCCGATTTGCACATTCTGCATTTGACCACCGCCGAAGAAATGGCGTTGTTTGCCCCGGGGCCAGTCGAAGGCAAAAAAATCACCGCCGAAGCCTGTGTGCATCATTTGTGGTTTACCGCCGACGATTACGCGGAAAAAGGCGGTTTGATCAAATGTAACCCGGCCATCAAACAACAGTCCGATCGTGATGCCATTCGCCAAGCGGTGAAAGAAGGGCGGATCGACATCATTGCCACCGACCATGCGCCGCACACCTGGGAAGAAAAACAAAGTGACTCCTACTTCGGCACGCCGGCCGGTTTGCCACAGGTGCAGCAATCGCTGACGGCGTTACTGGATATGGTGCATGACGGGGTGTTCGATTTGGAAACCGTGGTGCAGAAAACCTCGCACAACGTCGCCATCCGTTACCAGATTGAAAAGCGCGGCTTTATCCGTGAAGGGTATGCCGCCGATTTGGTGTTGGTGGACATGAACCGTCCGCATACCGACACCCGAGAAAATAATCTCTACCAATGCGGTTGGTCGCCTTGGGAAGGCCACACCTTCAAATCGTCGGTGATGAGCACCATCGTTAATGGCGAACTGAAATACCACCAAGGCAAATTCGCCGAGTTTACGCCAGGACAACGCCTGACATTTACCCGTTAAGCGGAATCCGCATTTTCACCAGGCCTGGCTAAAACGGTGACCGATGGAACGCATGAAGCCGATGAGGCGCATTAGACTCCGTGTGCTGTCGTGGACAGAGTGGCCAGAACGGTAAAATTTTTGACTTTTCAGGCGTTTATAACAAGCCTTCTATTGGAAACAAAGACATAAAGCCGACGGAGAATTTGCGCCAGAGGCTGGTTTCCGGGGAATGGTAAGCCACCTTGGGTTTTCCATCCTCCAGATAATGCCAAGCTACGCCATAGTCTTCGTAAGCATTGGCTTTTTCACTTTCCGGAATCGGGTCCCAAGCCAGTTTGTAAACATAATGACCATTGAGCACTTTCTCTATTTGAGTTTGGGTTTGTTGGGCCAGTACCGGCTGATCGAGGATGGCCACCAATTCGGTATTTAGCTGTTTCGATCTTGGATCCATATTGGCCGAACCGGCCACGAGATAGCGCCCGTCAATCAACATTAATTTGGTATGCAAAGACAAATGCTGTTCGCGAGGGTTCACCGAATGAGGGTATTCATTGATAATGACTCTAGGGCGTAACTCATAAAGATGAACGCCCATTTGTAATAATGCATCTCTGTACTCACGATAACCGCTGTAGACCACGGCGACATCGGTGGAAGCCATTGAATTGGTAATGACCGTGACTTTGATGCCTTGACGGATCCACTGTTCGAAATCCTTGATGGTTTGAGGCGAAGGAATGAAGTAAGGCGAAACGATCATGATTTCTTTTTCAACGTTTATCGATGAACCTATTTGACCACTGATGGTTTTGTTGTGATCCATCTGCGCGCTGACTTTTTTCGGCGGGTCAAAGTAAAATTTCGGTCGAGCATAGAAGACGTCTAAATAATGGGAACCTTCGGTTTTCTGAAAGCGTTTTGAAAAGGGAGTCTTTGCCAGCTTTTGTCTGGTTTCGAGGACGTTTTTTGATTCCAATAATGAATCATAAGCCTCTAAACTTTCTTTAAAGTCTTCTCTTTCAAATTTATATTTGGCCAGTTGATCAATGGCAACCGCCCAATCACTTTGCCAGTAGACATCAAATTGATATTCCACCTCTTTCGCAAAAGGGCCGACGCTCATCAAATCAAAGTCTAGAAACAAGCGACCATCATCGGCGGCATAGTATTCATCTCCAATATTGCGCCCGCCAATAATGGTCGCCAAACCATCTGCGGTCAGAGATTTGTTATGCATGCGCCGCCCCAACGTATCCATATTAAAAACCAGGGACCAGTTTCGCAGGACTTTTCGAAAATAAATTGGATTAAACAGTTTGATTTCAATATTGGGGTGAAGATTGGTCATCGACAAGATTTTGTCTTTGCTGGCGATGTCCAAATCATCCAGCAATATTCGGACTTTCACGCCCCGGTTCGCCGCCTGCAAAATGTGATCAATCAGAATCGATGTGGTGTCACCATTGTGAAAAAGATAATATTGAATATCGATTGTCTCGCGGGCGTTATCAATGAGAAACAATCTGGCCGAAAACGCATCCATCGGGTCGCTTAACGGTAAAAATCCACTGCTTTCTGGCGAGTTTAATGTTTTCTCGGAAAAATAATAGGAAAAGCCTTTCCCCGCTTGGATTGGGTGTTTGAGAGAGGAATTTAAAAATAACGGCCTAAATTCCTGTTCCAGTTGGACATTGCTTTCGGTTGCTTGCTTGGGAGCGATTGCACAAGACGTCAGGGTGAATAACAAAACCCCCAGCAAGCTAATTTTTAGAATGTCGGTCATAATCAATGGCCCAAGATCAGAGAGATGGGGTTCGCCGTATGATCGTGAAGTAGGCGCTTCCGTTATATGGTTCAAAAGTTGTGTGTTCAAAATAAGTGGTGACAGCCCGGCTGTCGACCGACACTGGGTCTGTTTAGGTTCGCTAAATGCCTTAAGAAAATGCCATAGTCGGTCTCTTTTTCGTCAATTCGGTTTTTATAATTTTAGCGAATACAGAAATAAATTTTTATAAATTGAATTTCTAACGGTCATCGCTTAGGTTTCAGTAAATCGTTGTGACAGGGCGGCGACGCCCAATGTATTTGGAAGCATGTATTTCAAATGCCATTGTAAGGCCATGTCGGCGGCGAGATGTTCATCTGCCGATCACATTCCCGAAACCACCAGGCCTGGCGGAAAGTCAGATGATTTGGCCCAACTTTCGGATTGGCCCAACCATTTTTGCTTGCGTTCGTTCTGGCTCGGCGTTAAAGTTTGAGGTACGCGTGAAAACGTATCAAACATAACAATCGTCGTCGACGAAAGCGTCACTCTGAGTGCAATAGGAATGAATCATGTCAGAAGTTTTTATTGGCCGCCAACCGATTCTTGATCGTAATATGAAAGTCTTTGCGTATGAGCTGGAATTTCATCAAGGACTGAACCCCAACCAAACCACCATTGAAGCCACTGAACAATTGTTGGAAAAGACCGAATCCGAAATCGGGTTTCAGTCGATTGTCGGTTCTCATGCGGCGGTGATGCAGTTGCCGCGCGAGTTGATTGCCAAAGCGAAATGGCCGAGTTTCGACCAGAACCATAACATCGTGTTGGAAATCCCCAACGACGTGAATAAGGACGTCGAGATTCTCAAAAGCTTGAAGGCCTTGAAGCTGGAAGGTTCCGCCATTGCGCTGGATAACTTTATCGATGATGAATCCAGCGTTAAGTTGGCCTCGATTAGCGATTTCGTCAAAATCGATAACGAAGCTCACTCCGAAGTCAAAATGAAGTCCATGTTGCAGGATTTGCATGAAAAAGGCGTCAAGGTGATTGCGGAACGGGTGGAAACCGAAGAGATGTTCAATTATCTCAAACGCATCGGTTTCGATTATTTTCAGGGCTACTTTTTCACCAATCCAGTGGTGATGAACGGTCAGAAATTGACCGGCAACAAGCTGACCTTGTTGCAGTTGATGTCCAAAATCAACGACCCCAAAACCAAATTCGAAGAACTGTCCGGCATTTTGAGCCAGGATGTCGCCTTGACGCACAAGTTATTGGTGGCGGTGAACAATCCGGCGACCATGATTCCCATCAAGGTCGAGTCGGTTTCCGATGCCTTGAAATACATGGGGCTGAAGCGTTTGAAGTTCTGGGTCAATATGATGATGCTGGGCGATTTGGAAGATGCGCCGAAAGAACTCTTGACCACCTCGCTGATGCGCGCTAATTTCTGTGAAAAGTTGGCTGAAAAAACCGGTCATGCCCGTGAACGCGACACTTTCTTTTTGGTCGGCCTTTTCTCAAATCTGGGCGCGTTTTTCCGCGCCCCGATTGCCGAAATTCTCGACGAAATGCCTTTGTCCGATGAAGTGAAAGAGGCCTTGATTCATTATCGTGGCCCGATGGGGGAAGCGCTGTCGTGCTTGAAACAATTGGAAAGTGCCGGAGAAACCGTCGCCAATCTTCGTTATGGCGAAGTCGGCATTTCCGATTTGGCCAATTTGCTGCTGTCAGCCTCGGCTTGGGCGCAACAGGCCATGGATAACCCTTAACCTTTTCGGCGGCGAGGCCGCCATTCTAGAATGGACCGTGTTTACGTTCAGCCGTAACCAAAGAAGGAACGACTATGATGCAATCAATCAATCCCGCAACCAATGAACTGTTAGCCGAATTCGATACCTGGGATCAAGCCACGCTCGACGAGATGGTCACGCAAGCCGGTTACGGCTTTGCCGACTGGTCGAAACTGACGCCGCTGTCCGACCGTATCGCATTGTTGAATCGCCTGGGCGATGTGTTGTTGGACGACAAGGAAGTCTTGGCGGAGTTGATTACGCTGGAAATGGGCAAGCGTTACGCTGAAGCGGTGGCCGAAATCGAAAAGTGCGCCTGGTTGTGCGATTACTATGCCGAAAATGCAGAGCGGTTTCTGGCCGATGAAATGATTGAAACCGATGCCAGCAAAAGCTATGTGGCCTATTTGCCGCTGGGCGTGGTGCTGGGCGTAATGCCGTGGAATTTCCCGTTCTGGCAGGCATTGCGGTTTGCGGTACCGACCGTTACCGCCGGTAACATCGGTTTGTTGAAACACGCTTCCAACGTGCCGCAGTGTGCTTTGGCGATTGAAGAAGTGTTCCGTAAGGCCGGATACCCGGACGGGGTCTTCACGACCTTGATGATCGGTTCCGATAAGGTGGAGTCGGTGATTCGCCATCCGGCGGTCAAAGCCGTGTCTTTGACCGGCAGTGAACCGGCCGGTCGTAAAGTGGCCAGTGTCGCCGGGGAAGAGTTGAAAAAATCCGTGCTGGAATTGGGCGGTTCCGATGCCTTTATCGTGCTGGATAACGCCGATATTCAGACAGCGGTGGAAAATGCGGTGAAAGGGCGTTTCATGAATATGGGGCAAAGTTGTATCGCTTCCAAGCGCTTTATCGTGGACGCGGGGATTATCGATGACTTTATCGAGCGCTTTAAAACGGCGGTGGAGTCACAGTTCGAAGCGGGTGATCCGATGGAATCGGATGCGACCTTGGCGCCGATGGCGCGTCAGGATTTGCTCGACGAGTTGCATCAACAAGTCACCAAGTCGGTTGAAATGGGGGCGAAAATCGTCACCGGCGGTTATCAGTTGGATCGCCCGGGGTGTTATTATGCGCCCACCATTCTGACGGATGTGACCAGCAATATGCCGGCGTTCAGCGAGGAGTTTTTCGGGCCGGTCGCCATTGTATTGAAAGCCACCGAGCCGGCGCATGCACTCGGGCTGGCCAATGCCACCGACTTCGGTTTGGGCGGTTCCATCTGGTCGAATGATTCGGCCACGGCGGAAACCATGGCACGTGGCATGGAATCGGGCGCGACCTTTGTTAACAGCATTACCTTTTCCGATCCGCGCATGCCGTTCGGAGGAATTAAGCATTCCGGTTACGGGCGTGAACTGTCGGGACAAGGCATTCGCGAATTCACTAATATTAAAAGCATTTGGATTAAATAATGACATTGCTCTGGAAAACCCTGGTCGATTTGAAAGAACCGGCCATTCTGATTCGGCTGTTTATTCCGTTCGCCGTTGGCCTGGTTTTGGTTTCGTTGATGGGGTATGGCGTATTCGGCCTGTTGTTGACGAGCGACTTCATTACGCAGAGTGCGTTTGTACAGGACTTTGAAAGTTGGAAGCTTCAAGCCGAGAACACCATCGGCGCGATTCCGTTGGTGGGCGGATTGGTGCTCTGGTTTTTGGGCTTTACTGTCGCGGTGATTGCCGGGTTGCTGGGCATCGTGCTCGGCAGTTATCTGGTGCTGTTGTTCGCAATGATCGTGACCGGCTTTATGACCGATTCGCTGGTGAAAGCGGTGCATGACAAACATTATCCGCACACCGAATACCACGGTCACGGCTCGATGTTGGGCATGATTTGGAAACTGGTGAAATTCGGGTTGTTGATTTTGCTGCTGTTGATTGTGACTTTCCCGCTGCTGTTTGTGCCGCTCATCAATGTGGTGTGGTTTTGGTTGATCGGGTTCTTGTTTTTCCGTTATGCGGTGGTGCTGGATGTGGGGCAGGTGATTCTGCCGGAAGCCTTGTTCAGCCGCTTGAAGCCGCTGACGAACTGGCCGCCGACTTTCGCCGTCGGGGTGCTGTATGCTTTGAGTGTGTTCCCGATTATCAGCTTTTTCGCACCGGTACTGGCGGTCATCGCCTTGTCGCATTATTACTTCGACCAGCTGTCATTGGAACCTGGGTCGAAAAGTGACGCGGATACCATTATCGATTAACGACTCATCGTTTTCCGGTTCGTTTCGTGAACCGATTCACCATTTCAACGTCCGATGAAGTTGGGCGTTGAAATGGCAATTCTGACCAGGCCTGGTCACTTTTCAGTCAAGGTTGCCGTGGCTTTTACTCGATACGCCGCGTGGCAGGCGATGCAGTTTTTTTGCAGTTGCGCGAGGCGTTTCAATATCACCGTTGAATCTCCAAGAGTTCCCGCCTCGTTGGCGATGTCTTCAAAACCTCGATGTACTTGTGGTCCTAAAGCTTTAAAGCCTTTTGGCAGTTTGGCTCTCAAGCTGGGCGGTGTCGAGCGCATTTGCTGAATGCCGACGTTACGAGCGGTTGCTTCAACCGTTTCCATGTCATTTTTCAAGCTGGCCGCTAGAATTTTTTGGCTGGCAACCAAAAACTGGCGCATTTCGCTGAGCAACATGGCTTGTTCTTCTTCGTTGAGCCAGACGACGGTTCGGTTATCGGCTGAGAATGCAGGAAGTGAGATTAGAGTGAACAGGGTGCTTAATGCGAGGCGTTGTAATACGGTTTTCATGTCATGCTCCTTTGGTGGTTTTGGCCAGGCCTGATTGTAGAATTCGAATCAGTTGGTGCGTAAATTCGTTCAGTTCCGGGTCGATCTTTTCCGGGCTGTCGATGCGATCGCGCATGGGTTGGCTGGTGAGGAAAAAGCACAGACTGCCAATGACCATGAAATGCGGTGTCAAAGCATTGAATGACTCGAATATGCCTTCTTGTTGTCCCTGGTTTAATAGGTTTTTCAAGGTCGATAGCAAACGCTGCATTTGTTGACGCGCGGTATCGGGCATGTGTTGGCCTCCGGAAGCGATTTCGCGCATCAGTATCGACGGCATGGCGGGTTTTTCACGGGCTTGTTCGGCAAAGCTTTGAATGAAGATTGCAAGCTTTTCGTGAGGTGTCGAAGCCTGGTCGACGGCATCGGCAACCGGGGCGGCTACGCTGGCGAACAGTTGGGTCAGGCAATGTTCATAGAGCGTGGCTTTGTCGCGGAAATGGTAGTAAATACTGGCCTTGTTGACTCCGGTTCGCTCCGTCAACTCATCCATGATGGTGCCTTCATATCCTTTTTCAGCAAACATTTCGGTCGCACAAAGCTGGATTTTCAGGGCGGTTGCGTTCGGTTTTCGGGTGTTTGGTTTCATAGTGCTTCTTCAGAAATGCATAATAATTAACTATATAGTTTAACTATTTAGTTAAATTTTTCCAGCTGAAAAGTGTGAAAGAAATGTGCAGGGAAAAGTGGGAGGGGTTTTAGCGTTTTTTCTTCGCTTTGGTGTCTTTTTTCTTTTTCTTCTTCGGTTTTTTCAGGGTGTCTTTGAGCTTGAAGTTGGGCTCCAACCCCGGAATTTTGGCCAGCGGAATGCGCTGTTTGAGGTGATATTCGATGCGTTGCAGGTTGGATAGGTCATGGCGTTCCACTAGGTTGATGGCAATGCCGACTTGTTGTGCGCGGCCGGTTCGACCGATGCGGTGGATATAAGTATCTCCACGGAAAGGTACGTCGTAGTTGATGACGTGGGTGACATTGAGAATGTCCAAACCGCGAGCGGCGACGTCGGTGGCAACCAGTACCTTGATTTTACCTTGTTTGAATTTATTGGTCTTTTCCAGACGCTTGGCTTGAATAAAGTCGCCGTGCAATACGGTGCTGGACACGCCTTCGGCCTGTAACCAATCAGCCAGTTCGATGGCGCGGTCTTTTTTGTTGCAGAAAACAATCGCGCTTTGGCAGGTGTCGTCTTCCAGAATCGATTTCAATAACGCTTGTTTATGGGTCTTGTCGTTGGCCAGATAGGCGAATTGTTGGATTTGGTCGGATTGTTGGTTCGGCGCATCCACTTGAATGACGCTGGGTTCATCCAGAATCTCTTCGGCGAATTTCGCCAGTCCTGACCCGCCGAGGGTGGCGGAAAAGCAGGCGGCTTGAAAATCGCCGGGAATGGCTTCAATCAACGCCAGAACGTCCGGCCCTTGCCCCATATCGAGCATGCGGTCGGCTTCGTCGATGATGAGAAGTTCCACATCGGACAAGTCGATGAATTCCTTGGTCATGATGTTCAGCAAACGGCCCGGCGTGGCGACCAGTATGTCCATGTCGGCTTTCAGAATTTCCAATTGCTTGTCGGAGGCGAAACCGCCGGTGACGATATTGGAACGGAAAGGACAGTGGGTGCCGAGTTGTTTGACGACCTTATGGATTTGAAATGCGAGCTCTCGCGTCGGGGCCAGAATCAGCACGCGAGGGTGGCGGCTGGGTTTGGGAACATCCAGCAAGAATTGCAGGGCCGGTAGCACGAAGGCGGCGGTTTTACCCGTGCCGGTGGCGGCACCAGCCAGTACGTCCTTGCTGAGCAGCATTTCGGGAATCGCTTCCGCTTGAATCGGGGTCGGTTTGTGGAAATGCTGTTCTTCGATGGCGCTCAGCAGCACCGGGTCAAGGTCTAATTCTTCAAATGTCATGCTGGACTCACGTGATGGCTTGAGCACGGTTGATCGGTCGGACTCACACAATGAAAGCGTTTTGCTTGCTATTCGCCCGTGGCGATATTATAGCAGGGCTCGTAATGCTCCGTGCCTAATTTCATGCGGCGTTGAGCGACGAACGACTTGAGCAGATTGTCCATGCGTTTCATGATTTCCGGGTCGCCATTGATTTCAAACGGACCCCGTTCATTGATCTGCGCGATGCCTTCGCTTTTGACGTTACCGGCCACGATGGCGGAGAACACATTGCGCAACTGGCCCGCCAAATGGTAAGTCGGTTGGTCTTTATGCAGCTCCAGCGCGGCCACGCTGTCATGTGTCGGCACGAAAGGTTGTTGCAGTTCGTAAGGAATGTGCAGGTTCCAGTTGTAGTAGTAAGCATCACTGGTAGCTTTACGGAAGGCCTTGACGTCTTGGATGCCTTCTTCGATGAAGTCGGCGACTTCTTCCGGGCGATCAATGAGGACGGTCAGTTTGCGCACCGCTTCCTTGCCGAGTGCGTGTTCGATGAATTCCAGCACGGCATCGAAGTAGGCCTGTCCGGATTCGGGCGCGGTCAAGACCACCGGGAAAGGGATGTTGTTGTTTTGCGGGTGCAGCAACACGCTCAGCAAGTAGAGAATTTCTTCCATGGTGCCGGCGCCGCCCGGGAAAATAATAATGCCGTGCCCTAAGCGCATAAAGGCTTCGAGGCGTTTTTCGATGTCCGGGAAAATCGCCAGCTCGGTGACGATGGCATTCGGCGCTTCGGCGGCAATTATGCCCGGTTCGGTCAGGCCGATGAAGCGGGCGTGTTTGTAGCGCTGTTTGCCATGGCCAAGCACGGCGCCTTTCATCGGGCCTTTCATGGCGCCCGGTCCGCAGCCGGTGCAGATGTCCAAGCGACGTAGGCCAAGATGGTAGCCGATCTGCTTGGTGTATTTGTATTCTTCCAACGGAATGGAATGGCCGCCCCAACAGGTGACGATGTTCGGGTCGACGTCGGGCTTCATCAAGCAGGCGTTACGGGCAATGTGGAAAATGGCATTGGTCAGCCCGAATGGGGTTTCCAGGTTGAATTCCTGGCTGTCGATGATTTCGTTCTGAGCGTAAATCAAATCACGAATCACAGCGGTTAAATGTTCTTGCAGACCTTCAATCATCTCGCCGTTGACGAAGGCATTCTCCGGCGCGTTGTCGATTTCAATCTGCAAGCCGCGGCCTTTAATGTGCACCTGAATCTGAAAGTCCGGATGCGCTTCCAAAAGCGCCATGCCGTTGTCGTCTTTGGTGCCGGTGTTGAGAACCGCCAAACTGCAACGACGGAAGACTTCGTTCAAGCCTGTTTCGGTCTGGTCACAAAGCTGTTGGGCTTCTTTGTAGGAGAGGATTTGCAGGGCGCCGGCCGGGCGAATTAAAACTTTTTTGATGATGCTGTTCATGATAGATTAGTGCTTGTTTTCTCTGACAGGTTGATATTATGCGCTCAAACGCACCCTACGAAGAAGGTTTTTTGATCCTTTTGTTGCTGACAGCCATCATTGGATTGCTGTGGCTCTTCTCGCCGTTTCTGGAAGCGTTGTTGTTCGCCATGATTCTGGCGACCGCGACCTATACAATGTATTTGAAGATTCTACCCAAAGTCAACCGCTCGGAAACGTATGCGTCGGCGATCATGAGCACGGTGGTGTTTTTGACGGTGATTGTACCGGTCACCTATTTGCTGCTGGAAGTGGGCTTGCAGGTGGGGCATATTTTCGGTCAGGCGCAGCAATGGTTGTCGCAGCAGACGCCGGACAGTTTCGCGCAATTAAACCAAAACCTGGTCAAGATCATCCCCATTCCGGAAGAAACCCAAGCGCAATTGATTGAACAATTGCGCGAGAACTCCGGCAAAATCATCAAGTTTGCGCAGGATACCATCGTGTTTCTGGTCAGCGGGGTTTTCGGCAGTACCACATCGTTTTTGACCTTTATTCTGCTGGCGGTGTTTGCGTTATTCTTTTTCTACCGTGACGGCCACCGCATCGCGCATCACCTGAAAGTCTTATCGCCGTTGGAAAACTATTACGACACCATGATCATGAATCGTTTTTCCAACCTATCGAGCATCTTGCTGTTGTCGGTGCTGGGCATCGCGTTTATGCAAGGTCTGGTGTTTGCGTTTGTTTCCTGGGGACTCGGCTTGCCTGGCTTGTTTATCGGGATGGCGATTGCAATCACGTCGTTTATTCCGATTGTCGGCGCGGCGTTGGTTTGGATTCCGCTGACGTTGGTGCTGCTGGCGCAGGGTAATTATGTCGGCGCCGGGGTGGTGGTGTTCTTCGGGGCTTTCGTAAACGGTTTTGTTATCGATAATATCGTGCGCCCGATGCTGATTCAGAAAATCGCCCGCTCCATCGGCAGTGGCACGGATGATTTGGCGGTGGCCAATCATACCTTGATTACGGTGCTGTCCACCTTCGCCGGGTTGATTCATTTCGGTATGATCGGTTTGTTTTTCGGGCCGGTCATCGCCGCCATGGCCATCACCATCTTTGATGTCTACGCCCATAAAAATTCCGATTTACTCGACCGAACCTAAAAGAAAATCCGTTTTAAGGGTTTTTACTCATCGAAAACTTTTGTCAGCGATTAAAAACATCAATGGGGATAAGGCATTACGAATGTTATGATGCCTGTAACTGAACCTGTTTCAGCCCCTAGGTAAAGATGTGAACCACACACAAAAGATAATAGATGGAGGAAAGATGAAAGTCATTTCCAAGTTAGGTACGATCATTCTGATCAGCAGTGCTCTGGTCAGTCCGCAGACGTTTTCGGCCGATACGGAAGACCCTTATACCGCCGGGTTTGAAGCCTGGGCCAAAGAGATGGGGAATGGTAACGTAGCCGCCAGCGCGGCCAATACCTATGTGAATGAAGTCAAATCGACCATGAAGAAAGCCGGTTACATTGGCGACGAACTGCCGTTGCCGAAAGCGGTGAAGGTGACCGACGGTGTGTACACCATTGTCGGCAGTCAAATCTGGCATAATCCGTCCAACTTTGGACTGAACAATAATATTTCCTTTGTCCTTTTCAAGGATGGTGTGTTTGTTTTTAACGCTGGGGCCAATCCGGCGATTGCCTACAGCGTGCATCAGCAAATCAAGCGCATCACCAATAAACCGGTTAAGTGGGTCGCGGTCGAAAACAACCAGGGCCACGCCTATCTGGGGGCCAGTTATTGGTGGGATGTCGGCGTGAAGCACCTGTATTCCAGCGAATTGGCCAATATGCAGTTTGACCAGTCGTTTGATGCAATTAAGGCCGAATGGGCCTTGCGAGTCGGCAATTCCATCACCAATATGGCGCGCAACGTGTCCGACAAATTCACCACCTTCAATAATAAATTGAGCGTCGATGTCGGCGGCGGTGAAAAGTTCATTTTGATGGATTTTGGGCCAGGGCATACGCCGGCGTCTACCAGCGTGTACATTCCGACCCGTAAGGTGTTGATGACCGGTGATTTGGGCTTCAACGAGCGGATGCCGGTGATGTTTGCTTACACCAACAGCATGGAGTGGGTGGCGTCTTTCGAAAACATGATGTCGCAAATTCCGTCCGACGTGCATGTGATTCCGGGGCACGGAACGCCGACCGATATGGCCACGGTGAAGAAGCAAACCTATGACTACTTCAAGTATGTGCAGAAAGAAGTGCAGAAAGTCGTGGATAACGGTGGTAACCAGGAAGATGCTGAAAACATCGACCAATCGATGTATAAAGATCGTCCGGTCTTTGACCAAGCGGCGAAAAACAACGCCCGACGCATTTACAATGAAATCACCGGCGGCGATTTTTAAGTCAATGCTTTGAATTCGATACGAATAAAAAAGGGCCGAAAGGCCCTTTTTTATTGTCTGTTTGGTTGTCAGAGACTCAGTCTTCCAATGAGTAAATGACCACTTCGTCCTTCAGGAACAACGGAATCAACAAGCGGTTGCGTTTGCTGTCGTAGCCCAAGTCCGCCGGAGATTCCAGGTCGCCGACAATCAATTCCAAATGGTCGTCAGGGGTAATTTCGTAAACCCCTTTGGCTTTCCAGCTGGAGGTGATGAGGCGGTTGTCATTGGTCACAATCAAGCCGTCCAGACGATTGAACGGCAAGGTCATGCGCGAGGTTTCCGTGCCGTCCAGTGTCATGGTGCGAAGCTGGCCGGAACCAAGCGTGACCATCCAGAGTGTGTCGCCTTTGGCGTAAACGCCGTTCGGATGGCCGAGTTTTCCGCTTTTCAGTTTAATGACTTTTCCTCCGGCATCGACTTTGTAAATCGCTTCGGTGCCGGACGGTTTGAAGCCGGGTGCCATGCCGCTGTCGGTGACGTACAGGCCGCCGTCCGGTGCCGGGCTGACGCCGTTAATGAAGCTGCTGCCGGGAAAAACGATGTCGTCCAATTGTTTTTTGCTGCTCAAATCGAACACGCGCAGACGGTCAATGTCGGCCACATAGAGTTTACCGTCTTGCGTCACCATGCCTTTCGGCGCGTTGAGTGCGATGTCGTCGCTGGCGCCATCCAACCATTTCAATTCAATCACTTCGCCGTCCGGTGACAACTTGGAAATAAAGCCGTTGTCGTCTTTTTCAAACGGGCTGCCGTTGATGTTGGCGACCAGATAAGTGTCGCTGTCGGCTTCGTATTCCATGGCTTCCGGTGTGGCGAACCCGACACCTTTCAAGTGGGCGTTATCGGCCAAAGTGGTCGTGAACGGGAGGGTTGGCAATAAGGCGGCCAGCGCCCAGGCGAGAGGGTGTTTTTTCAATAACATGGTGATTTCCTCTTGATGAAAAAACGAAAAGATTGAGCGGTTGAACGCTCATCTTAGCAAAAATACGGGGGCATTTATGAAAGGAATGTGAAAGCCCGAAAACCGCCAGGCCTGGCGGTTTTGTCGGGGACGAATGGCGTTGGACTTAGGGCTTGATGGTGGACAATAACGCTTGAATCATGGCGGAAACCGTGTCGTCCGCCGTGGCGATGCCGATGGTGTTTTGCGATTTTTGTTTCACATACACATAGGCGATGGCTTTCGCTTCCTTGCCTTGCTGCATGGCATGTTCGCTGTAGTCCAACACGTCCACTTGCTTGCCGGTGCGTCTTTGCCAGGCATCACACAGCGCGCTCAAAGTGCCGTTGCCTTGTCCTTGCCAGGTTTCGCCGTTGACCTCCACGCTCAAATGTTCTTTGCCGTCTTTTCGGGACAGTTGGTAATTGTTCAAGGTGGCTTGCGGCTGGTTGATGCCGTAATGACGGTTGAAGGCCTCGAACAGCGTTTGATGACTGACAATGCCGCCGGCGTCTTCCGCCACCGATTGTGCGACGGGGGCGAAATCCTGCTGAACCCATTTCGGCAGATTCAATCCATATTCCTGCGTCAGTACAAAGGCGGCACCGGCTTTGCCGGATTGGCTGTTGACGCGGATAATCGCTTCGTAACTGCGATGGATGTCCATCGGGTCGATCGGTAAATAGGCCACATCCCAAGGCTCGTCGTCCTGTTGGCGCATCAGGCATTTTCGGATGGCGTCCTGGTGGCTGCCGGAATAGGCGGTGTAAACCGCTTCGCCGACCCACGGATGACGGATATGGGTGTCGATGCGGGTGACTTCTTCCAACACCGGAATCCAATCGTCGGGGCGGGATAAATCCAATTGCGGGTCGATGCCTTCGCTGTAAAGGTTCATCGCCAGCGTGACGATGTCCATATTACCGGTGCGTTCGCCGTTGCCCAGTAAGGTGCCTTCCACGCGTTCGGCTCCGGCCAGCATCGCCAGTTCGGCCGCCGCCACGGCACAGCCGCGGTCGTTATGGGTGTGGACCGAAATAATCGCCGCATCGCGGTTTTTCAAATGGGTCACGAAATACTCGATCTGGTCGGCATAACGGTTGGGCGAGGTGCTTTCCACGGTGGATGGCAGGTTCAAAATGCAACGGTTGTGCACTGTCGGTTGCCAAACGTCCATGACCGCCTGGCAGACCTCCACGGCGTAATCGGTTTCGGTTTGGGAAAAGCTTTCCGGGGAGTATTCAAAGGTCCATTGGGTTTCCGGGTATTGTTCGGCATAGGTTTTCACCCATTGCGCGCCCTGAATCGCCATGGTTTTGATATCCGCTTTCGATTTACAGAAAACTTTTTCGCGTTGTACGGTAGAAGTGGTGTTGTAAACATGCACCACCGCTTGTTTCACGCCTTGCAGCGCTTCATAGGTGCGTTTGATCAAATGCTCCCTGGCCTGGACCAGAACCTGAACGGTCACGTCTTCGGGGATGCGATTTTCCTCAATCAAACGGCGGGTAAAGTCAAACTCCAATTGGCTGGCCGACGGAAAGCCGATTTCAATGGTTTTGAAGCCAATCGCAACCAACTGATCCCACAGCTTCAGCTTTTGCTCGACGGTCATCGGGTTGGCCAAAGCTTGGTTGCCGTCTCGTAAGTCGACACTCACCCAAATCGGCGCCTGGGTAAGGCGACGGTCCGGCCACTGACGATTGGGTAAATCCGGGGTGGCCGTTGGGCGATATTTTTCAGGTCTCATGCTGTTCATCGGTTTTCCTGTCGGTTTTAAAATTGGAGTTCTCGTAGAGTGTGCAAGTTCTTTGCTCTCTGGCAAAAATTGTAACAACATCTTGAAGCGATTAAATTGTGAAAACGTGATTAAAAAGCACATTTTTAGCAATTTAATTTCAATTTTATCTGTTTATTTGATATTTTATTTCCAGGATAAAAATAAACGTTAAATAAATGGTTAAGAATATGCTCAATAAACTGGATAAATACGACAAAGCCATTCTCAATGCGTTGCAAAATAACGGCCGTTTGAGCAACCAGGAATTGGCCGATCAAATCGGTTTGTCGCCGTCGGCGTGTCTGCGCCGTTTTAAAGCTTTGGAAGCCGCCGGGGTGATTCTCGGCTACCGCGCGCTGTTGGACGCGCGTTCATTGGGGTTGGATTTAATGGCGTTGGTGCACATTTCCATGGACAAGCACACGCATGAACGGTTTGAAGCGTTTGACGACGCGATACAGGCCTTGCCGAATGTGGTGGAATGTCTGCTGCTCACGGGCCAAACCGCCGATTACCAGTTGAAAGTGGTGGTGAAGGATTTGGAGGCCTATCAGGATTTACTGCTCAATCACATTACTCAAATCGAAGGTGTCAGCGGGGTGCACACCAGTTTTGTCTTGCGTAAAGTGGTGGATAAAACGGCGTTGCCGATTGCTTGAGTCGTGTTTGAACCGAATCTGAAAAATACCCAGGCCTGGGCGTTTTTGAATCTGTTTGACGATTATAAAAAAGCCGCTGAAAAGCGGCTTTTTTGATGGGTGGCACAAGTGTCGTGCGTTTAGTGCTCGAAACGATCCATAAAGTTAGGTTCGTCGCTGTAACCGCCCGGTACGTTTTTGGTGACAATCGCCACCGCATCGTGCGGGTGCAGGCTTTCCAAGTGGTTGACGCGCACCCAATAGTCTTGATATTCGGTGCAGCTTTCCAGTTTGGCTTGCATGCGACGCGCGGCGTCTTCACAGAACATCAGGTTGGTGGCGTTCAGACGGGCGAATTCCTGCTCGTCTTCGCGCTTGACGGTGGATTGCACCGGCGTTTTCACCGCGTCTTCAATCTGGTTGATGACGGTGGAGAGGTTTAAGTCGTGCGACGCATCCACTTTCAGTTTGATCTGCGCATAAGAGCGCTGGCTGTGCGGCGTGGCGCAGATGCCTTCCGGCGTGCCGAGCCATTCCAGCACCTGGTTGTAGTCCAGCGCTTGACCGTTGAATTGCTGTTCGAAGGCTTCCTGAATCAATTGGCGAGACAGGGCTGCGGAACAGGGGCAAGTGGAGGAATAGGGCACGCTGATGCTGACTTCGCATTCGTATTGTCCGTCTCGCATTTCACCGCGCATCGTACACGGATAGTGTTTCCAGCCGGAGTTATCGGATTTCAGGGAGCGGCGTCTTTCATAATAATCGAAACGGAATTCGACAAAGGCGTTTTGGCTGAGCCCTTGGTGCGATTCGATAAAGGCCTGCAGCATATTTTGGATGCTGGCCGGTGTTAACGGCGCTTTCGAGCCGGTTTCATCTAGAATCAGATACAGGCGCGACATGTGGATCCCTTTGCTTAAAGGATCGTCCAGGCTGACGTAGGCTTGTACCTGCGAGGATAGGGTTAGGGTGTTTTGCGAATCTTGTTGTAGCTGGATTGGCAGTTCAATGCCACTCATTCCGACCCAGTTGAGTTTTCCCTGTGGGTCTTGGTGGGGTTGGCAAGCGATATCGGGCATGTGCTTCGTCATGCAATTTCCTTCGGCTTTGATTGAGGTCTTTGTTCGGTCCGCCCGGATAAAACAAAGTTGGGCTCATATTTTAAAAAAGAGGAGAAGTATACCATATCTTGTGGGAATGGGTATCATTTACTGTGAAAATAATTCATGATAATAAATAAAATTTCTCATAAGTAATTTTAAGAGCGGTCGATCAGGCAGGTGTTGAGGGCGGTTTCCAACTGGTCGATAAAGGTGTTCGAGGCATTATCTGAGGCGGTTTCGAATAATAATTCCAGCCGACTGTCTTGACGCCAGGCCATGTCCTGCCATTGGATTTGACCGTCGACGACGTTCAGTAATTGCCATTCGTTGCCGGTACGCAGCACGCCTTTGGCGCGAATCAGGTGAGATTGCTCTTCAATAAACGCTTTCAGGGCGACACGGTTGAATTGAATATTGGCATCGAATTGCCAACCGACGCTGGTGGTGTGGCCGGTTTGGACTTGGCGTTGCAGGCAATGCGGTAGTTTGGATTCGCCCGGTAGAGTGCAGGTATCCGTTTGTTGCTGGTGTTCATGCAGGCCGCTGAGCAGGGTAAAGGCCGGTTGGGTTTGTTTAAAATCCACCAGGCCTGGCGGAAAGTTGCATTCGGCATTCAAATGGGTGTGCAGAATCGCTTCTTTCGGCGGGTAAGTTTGTTGTAACAGTTGTTTGGCCTGGCGGATGTCGTCGTCGCTGGCGAGGTCGGTTTTATTGAGCAGAACCGTATCGGCGAGGTTGACCAGGTCGCGCATCACCGCCGATTTGGCCCAGCGTTCCGGCGTCAGTTGTTGTGGGGTGATGACCAGCAACACACCGGCGATTCGGATATGGGGTTGGAATTGTTTTAAGGTGTCGATGACCTGTGCCGGATGGCCGAGCCCGGTGGGTTCGACCAAAATGCGGTCCAATGGATGCTGTAACAGCTTTTGCAAAGCTTGGCGATAACCGAATTGGGCGCTGCAGCAGATGCAACCGCCGGTGACGTCTTCAATCCATGGGCTGTCGGCATCGAGGGTAGCGGCGTCAATGCCGATTTCGCCGAATTCATTGATGAGCAGGCCCCAGTTTTCGCCGGCGGGGCGTTGCTGTAACAGTCGGTGAATGGCGGTGGTTTTGCCGCTGCCGAGCAGTCCCGTTACCAGGGTAACGGGAGTTGGGGTGTCAGAGATCTTTGCCATCCAGCAAGTCGTTGACGAGTTCGTCGTGCTTCAGGTTGACGCCAAGACGTTCGCAGATGATTTTCGCATCGCGATAGGCGTTGCCTAGACACGTCGTGGCACCCGGCGACGGTGTCATATTAAAGATGATGTTGTCGTGCTCGGGCACGATGCTGGCTTCGCCCAATTTGAGTTCTTTGGTGGTCTTGTCGATGACCTGCGGGCGGACGCCGCCGTAACCTTCCGCGTAGGTGAGGTCTTTGGTGGTTAAATCCGGTAGGATTTTGCGGGCGTCTTTGACGAACAGCTTTTTGTTCAACCACGGCACTTCAAACAGGAAGTTGCGGAAAATGTAATTACGGATGGTGCTGTCTTTCATTAAATCCCAAAACACGCGCAGGACTTTTGTGTCCAGTTTCAGCGAGCGCCAGAAGTCCATATAGGTGCCGCCGGTGTAGCGTTCCAGTTTCGGCAGAACCAGGGCGGTTGGCCCTAGGCGGGTTTTGTCCGGCTCGGTTAAGTCGGGGTCGCCATGCAGTGCGGCGAACGGCAGTTTGTCGTTTTGCATGGTGTAGACTTTGCCGTTCAGCACTTTCGGCGCGAAATAGAAGCTGCCGGCCATCGGCAGGGTGGACAGGTTCATGCCGTGGCCGAGTTGGTTGGCCAGTAACAAACTGTGCGCCCCGGCGGACACCACGACAAAACGGCCGACATAAGTGCCGTGCGCGGTTTGCAGTTCGTAGTGGTCTTCCAGTTCGATGATGCGGTCCACTTTGGAGCTGAGGGAAACCCGGATATCCTTGCCGGTTTTACGGGCGCTGTCGATAAAGGATTTCGACAGGTTGCCGTAGTTGACGGCGGAATATTCGTCGGTACAACCGCTGGCTAAAATGCGTTCCGGGCGTGGTTTGCCGTCTTTCAGCGCAACCTTGGGTTCGACTTCGGCAATTTTTTCGGCGTCCCACAGTTCCATGTAAGGGAAGCCTTCCTTGAATTCTTCATGGCGTTTTTCCAGACGCTCGCATTCGTCGTCGCCGACGGCTAGAATCATTTTCGGGAACTTATACAGGAAATCGTTTTTATCGACCTGTTCGGCGTACTTCACCAGCATATTGGCGGTACGCTTGACGGAAATGGCTTTTTCCAAAGTGTAGTTGGTTTCGATGTCGCCGCAGTGCAACGTTTGGCTGTTGCTGCGCGCATTGGAGTTCAACGGGGATAAAGAGCCGTATTTTTCCAGGATGGCGATGGACTTGATGTCGGTGTATTTAGCCAGTGTATAGGCGAGCGCGGTTCCGGTGATACCACCGCCGACGATCACGACATCAAATGTACGATTTTGCATAGGAGTTTCAATCCATTCGAATTCAGGGAGCCAAGTATTATATAAAATTCTTTAGGGTTTGACTAATTGCGATTAATGGGAATTTTTGGAGGTTGTTGAATTGAATGTCGTGATGGCCTTCAGTCGATCTGGCAGCAACGCGGTTGGTTTTTTTCGTATTCTTGCAAAGCGGCGAAGTCGGTTTCGCATTCCGGCAACTGGGTCAGGTGGTTTTTCAGGGTTTCGAAGGACAGCGGAGCCGGGGTGTTATTGACCAGTTCGTAATGCATCCAGGTGCCTTCTCGCCATGATTTCACCAGGCCTGCGTTTTTCAGATACGTGAGGTGGCGCGAAATGGTGCTTTGCCCTTGTTCTAAAACGGTAACCAAGTCACAAACGCACAGAGAATCCCGGAGCAACAGCAAGTGCAGAATACGCAAACGCAGCGGTTCGGAGAGAGCTTTAAAAATCTGTGCAGTGCGGTCTAAGGTCACGGGTGGAATTCCTATGTTGTGCTAGCGTTTATCATAGCGCCGGATAGCCATTTGAGCAAATATACCCACAGGTCTGGCTCGGCAAAACAGTATTAATTGTTACGTTATTGTATCAATTTTGTGATTGATTTGATTGTATTTTCCGTCAAGAGGTTTTAATATATCTGTTTATGCATATTTAGTGTTGTTTAAAAGCGCTTTCTGATTTGTGCGGCGTGCTTATGGAGAAATGAAATGTTTGACATGATCGGAAACCAGGTTGCGTTCGAATGGCTGGGGCTTGGGAAAGAGTCCGCTCTGGGCAGTGCCGTTCAGTTTTTTGTGATGGATACCCTGAAAATTTTTGTCATGCTGGTGGTGATTATTTATTTGATGGGATTGTTGCGGGCCTTTGTGTCGACTGAAAAGGTGCGCGACGTGGTGGCCGGTAAGCCGAAGTGGCTGGGCCGTTCGTTGGCGATTGGTTTGGGCGGCGTGACACCGTTTTGTTCCTGTTCCTCGGTGCCGTTGTTCATCGGCTTTGTGGAAGCGCGTATTCCGTTGGGCATCACCTTCGCGTTTTTGATTGCCAGCCCGATGATTAACGAGGTGGCAGTGGTGCTGCTGATCGGCATTCTCGGCTGGGAAGTGGCTTTGCTGTATGTGTTGGCCGGTGTGGTGGTGGCTTATATCGGCTCGATGGTGATGGAATGGTTTAAACCGGAACGCTGGGTGGAAGCTTATGTGTGGGACATCAAAATGCGTCAGGCACAGGAAGCTCAGGCACAAAGCGGCGGTTTGGTCAGTCGTCATGCCTTTGCCTGGAATGAGGTAAAAATTATTGTTAAACGCATTTGGGTTTGGGTACTGGCGGGCATCGGTGTTGGAGCGGCTTTCCATGGTTATGTGCCGCAGGCCTGGATCGAATCCACTTTGGCTGATGCGGGCAACTGGTGGAGTGTGCCCGCGGCCGTGCTGGTCGGTGTGCCGCTGTATTCCAATGCGACCGGAGTGATTCCGATTATCGAGGCCATGTTGAATAAAGGCGTGCCCATTGGCACCAGTCTGGCACTGATGATGAGTATTGCGGCTTTGTCGCTGCCGGAATTGCTGATTTTACGAAAAGTGATTCGTTGGCCGGCCTTGGCGGTGTTTGTTGGGGTTTTGTGCGTGGCGTTTGTGTTGGTGGGTTATGGTTTTAATGCCGCTTTTGCGGTGTGACCGAAGTTTGGTTGATTTTAGCCAGGCCTGGGCGATTTAGAGAGTGTTGAATGATTAGGAGAGTGAAACAATGAAAGGGAACTTAATGGTGCGGATGATGACGCTGATGGTGTTGTTGGCGATTGCGTTGGCGCACGCCACCGGGCAAACTGATTTGGCAGGCTGGAATTGGCTGTGGTTAGCGGTGTTTGCCGCCGGCATGGGCTTGCAGGCGACTTTTACTGGCTGGTGTCCGTCGCAAATGCTGGGTAAATTGTCAAAAACTGGCGAATGTTGTCCTGGCGGCACTTGCGGGACTTCGGCTCCGGTAACACCGACCCCGGCTGGGGCAGGTGACAAGTCATCGGAAAAAGGCGGCTGTTGTGGGGAAAGTTCGTCTCAACAATCGGCGTCTAATGGATTTTGTGAAGGTGCAGAATCAGCACCAGAAAAAACTTCCTGCTGTGGTGACAATGCAATAGATGCCAAGGTCGTGAAAGTGTTGGGCAGCGGCTGCGCCAATTGTCAAAGTACGGCCAAGCTCATTGAAAGCGTGGCCGAAGAGTTGAAGGTGGCGATTGAATTGGAAAAGGTTGAGGATTTTGCGGAAATCGCGGCTTATGGGGTCATGAGTACACCCGGTGTGGTGATCGATGAAGCCGTGGTGCATTCCGGCGGTATTCCGTCTCGTGAACAGATAAAAGCCTGGTTGTCATAAAACCCTCAAAAAAGCGTCATGGAACCCGGTGAACTGGCTTGTTGAAATAAACGTATTTTTAGACTATGTGTTTTTTAGGAGTTTTAAATGTTTAATGTTTTATTTTTATGTACCGGCAATTCCAAACGCAGTGTGATGGCCGAGGCCTTATTGAATCATTGGGGCAAGGGTCGGTTTAAAGCTTACAGTGCGGGCAGTCATCCTAAGGATTCGGTCAATGAGGATGCCTTAACGGTGTTACAACATTCAAAAATTCGAATGGAGCCTCCACGCACCAAAAGCTGGGATGAATTCGCTCAGCCGGGTGCGCCTGTAATGGATTTTGTGATTACCGTGTGTGATAAAGCCAAAGGGGAAGTTTGTCCAGTGTGGCCGGGTCAACCGATGACCGCGCATTGGGGCGTGGAAGACCCGCAAAGAGTGGAAGGGGATAACCCTTTGAAACAGTATAAAGAGGTGTTGCGGGTTCTGGATACCCGAATTAAGTTGTTTACTATTTTGCCCTTTGAAAAACTGGAAAGATTAAAGTTGAAGCAGAAGCTGGATGAGATTGGTCTAGAACGTGGTGATGAAGCTGAATAATAAGGAAGTGAGCATGAAAAAATTACGAGTGGCGATTAATGGATTCGGACGCATGGGCCGCTTGGCCTTGCGTGAGGCCTACGACTGGCCGGATGTGGCATTTGTACACATCAATGAGACGGCGACTGATGCTGAAGGCTCGGCGCATTTGCTGCATTTTGACTCGGCGCACGGACGCTGGTGGCATGAAGCCGAGGTGGAAGACGGCGGCATTCGGGTCGAAGATTGTCTGATCGGTTACTCCTCGAATGAGGCGATTGCCGACACGCCTTGGGGCGACTTGGACGTGGATGTGGTGATTGAAGCCACCGGTGAATTTCGCACTCGTGCCGCTTTGCAGCCGTATCTGGATCAGGGCGTCAAGCAAGTGATTGTCGCCGCACCGATGAAGGAAGAGATTAAGAACATTGTGATGGGCATCAATGATACGGTGTTTTCGCCAGGCCTGGACCCGATTGTCACAGCGGCGTCCTGCACCACCAATTGCATTGCGCCGGTGATAAAAGTGATGCACGAAAAAATCGGCATCCAGCATGGCAGTATCACCACCATGCACGACCGCACCAACACTCAGAAGGTGGTGGATCACGGTCATAAAGACTTGCGCCGTGCGCGGGCTTCATTTGAATCGCTGATTCCCACCACCACCGGTTCAGCCAAGGCCATTGGTACCATTTTCCCGGAACTTAACGGTAAGCTGAATGGCCTAGCGGTGCGGGTGCCGTTTATGAATGCGTCTCTGACGGACTTGGTGTTGGAAATGCAACGGGAAACCTCGGTGGACGAAGTGAACCGTCTACTGAAAGAAGCCTCGGAAACCTATCTGGACGGCATTCTTGGCTATGAAGAGCGTCCGTTGGTGTCGGTGGATTATGAGGGCGAAACCTGTTCCTCGGTGATTGATGCACCTTCGACGATGGTGGTGAATGGCACGCAAGTGAAATTGCTGGCCTGGTACGACAATGAGATCGGCTATGTCACCCGCATGATGGAACTGGCGGTGAAGGTCGGCGATCTGAATCAGCGGGCGGCAGCTCAGGAGTAAGACGGATGGCGATGTCTTTGAAACAACAATACGGCTTGATTACCGCGAATTATTGGGCCTTTACCATCACCGACGGCGCTTTACGCATGTTGGTATTGTTGTTTTTCTATCAGTTGGGATACAGTCCGCTGGAAATTGCCATGCTGTTTTTGTTCTATGAGTTTTTCGGCATCGTCACCAACTTGTTTGGCGGTTGGTTGGGCGCTCGTCTGGGGCTGAACGTGACCATGAACATCGGTCTGGGTTTGCAGGTCATTGCCTTGATGATGTTGGTGGTGTCGCCGGAGTGGCTAACCGTGGCCTATGTGATGGCGGCGCAGGCCTTGTCCGGTATTGCCAAAGACCTCAATAAAATGTCGGCGAAAAGCGCGATTAAAAGCTTGGCATCGGATACGGACGGGCAATTGTATCGCTGGGTATCGGTGCTGACCGGTTCGAAAAACGCCTTGAAAGGGGTTGGATTTTTTGTCGGTGCGGTGCTGCTGGGCGCGGTGGGCTTTCAGTATGCGTTGTTCGTGTTGGTGATGTTGATTCTGGTGCCGCTGTTCTTTTCGATTATTTATCTGGACGGGCAATTGGGCAAGGCGCAAAACAAGCCGAAATTCCAGGAAATGTTTTCCAAGTCGCCGGCCATTAACTGGTTGTCCGGCGCGCGCTTCTTTTTGTTCGGCGCACGCGACGTATGGTTTGTGGTGGCTTTGCCGGTGTATCTGCAAGGCGTGTTGCAATGGTCGCACACCGAAGTGGGCACCTTTATGGCGCTGTGGATTATCGGTTATGGCGTGGTGCAGGCGACCACACCGAAATGGACCGGGTTGAAAAAGGGGCGCGACGCCGATCAAGAACACAACCCGACGCGCACCACGGCGATGAAACTGGCCTTGGCCTTGGCGGTTGTGCCCGCGCTGATGGCGGCGACCTTGTCCTATTCTCCGCAAGTGATTTTGGTGGGCGGTTTACTGGTGTTCGGGGTGGTGTTTGCCTTGAACTCGGCGGTGCATTCGTATTTGATCGTGTCGTATGCCGATGCGGACGGCACTTCTAAAGACGTCGGTTTCTACTATATGGCCAATGCCGCCGGGCGGCTGGCTGGCACGGTATTATCCGGCTGGGTGTATCAGGTGTCGGGTATGGAAATGACGTTATGGTTGTCGGCGTTGATGGTGTTGTCGGCCGGGCTGTTGGTGCTGAAAGCGCAGCCGATGCCAAAAACCGCATAAAAGGGCGCATAAAGTCGTTAGAATAGGGCAATATGAACTTTGCCCAGGCCTGGCGAAAATGCTTAAACGGCCTTGGCTGGAAAATGGCCTGGAAATAAGGAGTTGTCGCATTGACTGCCATGCTAAAAGACGCCGTTTTGATTACCGGAGCCGGGCAGCGCATCGGCTTGTATCTGGCGAAACAATTTTTGGCGCAAGGCCAAGTGGTGGTCTTTACGTACCGCACCGAACGTCCGGCGGTGGATGAGCTGAAAGCGCAGGGCGCTTTAGGGTTTCAAGTGGATTTCACCGATTCCGCTTCTTTGAACACCTTCTTACAGCGTTTGCCGCAACGGGTCGCGAGCTTGCGTGCGGTTGTTCACAACGCCTCGCTCTGGGCGACCGATGCGCAAGTGAATGCACAACCGGGTTTGCTGGCCGACCTGTTGGCGGTGCATGTGGACGCGCCGTATCGAATTAACCAGGCCTGCCGTCCGTTACTGGAAAAGACGTCGGCCACCACCGCGGATATTGTGGCCTTGACGGATGTGAAAGTGGCGGACGGCCATGCCGATTATGCGGCTTATCTGGCGTCGAAGGCGGGCTTGGCCTCCTTGACCCAATCGTTTGCCCAAGCGTTTGCGCCGCACATTAAAGTCAATAACATTGCACCAGGCCTGGTGATTTTTCATCCTGAAGATTCCGACGCGTATCGCCAGAAGCGTTTGGCGGAAAGCGCCATTCCGGTGGAACCGGGCGAGGCATCGATTTGGCAAGCGGTGCGCTTTCTGATGGACAGCCCGAATGCTACGGGCTCGACCGTGTCACTCGGGCAGAAAAAAGCGTAACGCCGTTTCGTTTAACGCGCTTGTCGAACGTCGGTGGAATGCCTTTTAATGCTTCGCGCCTTGCGCACGCGCCAGCTTGGCTTGCAATTCCCGTTCGGCTTGCGCGGCCGATTCATCAAAACCGTCTCTTTCCGGCCAGCCTTTGGTCTGTTGCAAAATCACTTCCATTAACGCGTTGGTGTGATCGTCGCGGTCGTTCAGCGCCGGGATGTAACTGAAGGTTTCGCCACCGGCTTCTTCGAAATACTCGCGGTTTTCCTGGTCGATTTCTTCGATGGTTTCCAAGCAATCGGCGGAGAAGCCCGGGCAGATGACTTGCAGGTGTTTGACGCCTTTGGACGGTAAGCCTTTCAAGGTGGCGTCGGTGTAAGGCTTGACCCATTCCTCTTTCCCGAACAGCGACTGGAAGGTGACCATGTAATCGTCCGGGCCAATACCGAGTTCTTCGGCCACCAGTCGTGAGGTGGCGCGGCATTCGCATGGGTAAGGGTCGCCGTTATCGAAATAACGTTTCGGGATGCCGTGGTATGACATCACCAGTAAATCCGGTTTGCCGTGTTTTTCCTGGTGTTCGCGGATGCTATTCGCCAGCGCTTTGATGTAGCCGGGGTGTTTATGGTAATTGCGCACGAAGCGCAGTTCCGGAATCCAGCGCCAGGTTTGCAGTTCCGCGGTGACGGCATCGAAGGTGGAGGCGGTGGTGGCACCGGCGTATTGCGGATACAACGGTAAAACAATCAGGCGTTGTACATTGCGTTCCTGCAAGGATTTGAGTGCATCGGCAATCGACGGGTTGCCGTAACGCATGCCCAGCGCAAATTCAACGCGACCGCTGAAATGGCCGCGCACCTTTTCTTCGATGTCGGCCAACTGGCGGTTGCTGATGTCCAATAAAGGCGAACCTTCGCCGTAATGTCCCCAAACTTCTTCATAGGCTTCCGCCGATTTCGCCGGGCGGGTGTTCAGAATGATGAGGTTCAGAATCAATTTCCATAACCAGCGCGCCGGTGGCGGTTCCACGACGCGGGGATCCATCAGGAATTCTTTCAAATAGGGTTTCAGCGCTTCTTTGGTGGGGGCGTCGGGTGTGCCCAGGTTGGTGATCAGAACGCCGACAGCGGGTTCCGAACCGTGTTGGTAAGCGGTGTAGTTTTTGTATTCCATAAGGGTTCCTGTACTGGTTCCGGATAAGGGCTTGCGCCATTTTAGACCGATTTTACCGTCAGGTAAACGGCGCGACGGTTTCCTTTCGCTTGGGAAGGATGTCAGTCGATGAGAAAAGAGTATAATTGAATTGTAGTGGTTGTACAATATTGTATATGTTTTGTATAACATATCATTCCTGGAATGATTTTGTCATATTGTAAGGAGCCGATTATGCCGACGTCGACGTCATTGCCCGCTTCCGGGGAACACTTTCCGAGATTGAAAATTGCCGTGTCCGACTGCTTGCGGGGAACGGAATGCCGTTATAACGGTGGTCATGCTCAGGACGACTTTATCAATCAAGCTTTGGCGAAATACGCCGATTTTTTGCCGTTCTGCCCGGAAGCGCCGGTGCTGGGAACGCCAAGAGAGACCATTCGGCTGGTGAATGTCGACGGTACGATTCGTGTGCGCGGCACGCGCACCGAGCAGGATGTGACCGAGGGCATTCAACGTTATAACGACAAAATGGTGCCGAAGCTGTTGCAGCAGGGGGTTGACGGCGCCGTGGTGAAGTCGCGTTCACCCACTTGCGGGCTGGAACGCATCAAGATTTATCGTCCGAGCGGGGAATGGTTCGGTTCGCAAGATAAAATGGGCCAGGGATTGTTTACCGCGGAATTGCAACATCAGGCACCTGAATTGGCGGTGGAGGAAGAAGGCCGTTTGCAGGATGCCTGGTTGCGGGAAAACTTTATGATGCGGGTGTTCACCACCGCGCGCTGGCGTGAGTTCATGTCGGGGCATCCGTCGGTGGCAGCCTTTCAGGCCTTTCATCGTGATCATAAATATCTGCTGTTGTCGAAGTCTGAATCGATTTATCGGGAGATGGGGCCGATTGTGGCGGAGACCACTCAGGAAAATCTGGCGGATTGTTTGAAAGCGTATGAAACCAAATTGCATGCGTTATTGGCACACCGCTCCAAGCGCGGCAGTGTGATTAATGTGCTGGACCATCTTTACGGCTACTTCAAAAAACAGCTGACCGAACAGGAAAAGACACATTATCGGGAAACGGTTGAGGAGTTCCGCAATGGTATTGTGCCGTTGATTGCGGTGATTAAGGTGTTGCAGCAGTTCTTGAGTCATTATGGTTCCGACTACCTGGAAACACAGGTGTTTTTCCACCCTTATCCGGCGGAGTTGGCTTTGCGGTCCGAAATCACTGCTTATCGTTAGAGGGGATTCAGCGGTTAAGCTGTTGTTCTGTGGCTTTTTTACGACACTTTTGACTTTTTTCGGAAATACGAAAAATTAATAAGAATTTCTATGGATTTTCCTTATAATGAAATTTCCTAAGTTTTTGACAAGTTTAAATTTTTTAAATTTCAGTCAGGGTTTGGGAGTTGTTTTATTTGTTAGAAAGGAAAAAGCATGTCAGATTTAGTTACAGGCAAAGTTAAGTGGTTCAACGATGAGAAAGGCTTCGGCTTCATCGAGCAAGAGGGCGGAAAGGATGTGTTCGTTCACTTCTCAGCCATTAACGGAACCGGCCGCAAGACATTGGCCGAAGGTCAATCGGTTACCATGGAAGTGACGCAAGGTCAGAAAGGGCCACAAGCAGAGAACGTTACCGCCGTATAATCTCTGTTTTACATTCTTAAGCCCTTTTATTGGTTCTCAATACGAGGGTTTTTTTGTGCCCGCATTTCAGCGTCCAGCCCGGATTCATTTTTCAAAAGCATTTTATTGTCCTTTTATAAAGAAGACGTACAGTCTGCTAAGGGCCTTTCTATAAAGCGCCACCCTTTTATATCCACTTTCTTATACATTTATATAACTGTCTATATAACGAGACTGTCGATATTTTGATCGTCAAACGGTCGGTATACCTTTTTGGGTGTTTCATTTTCGTTTTAACCGATCTTATATAAGCCATCATCATTTGGTTTTTTAGACGCTTTTTCTTTCAAGTCCTGTCTAACCGGGCTGTCTCGCTATTCATTTCCTTCTCCTTAATCTTGGGTTCAGTCCGGCATTTCGTTACGTTAAAAATATTTTCATAAAATGAACAAAAAGTTCTTGAAATGAAAATGAAGAAGTCTTAATATATGAATCAAAGTTTCTCGAGGGGAAAATAATGCAGCAAAATTCATATGTTTTAACCATCTCATGCCCGGATCGTGTGGGAATCGTCGCCAAAGTGTCGACTTTTTTGGCGGAAAACGATTGCATGATCGCCGAGGCGAATCATCACGCGGATAGACACACCGGTCAGTTTTTTATGCGTAACGAAATCACCGACATCCAAATGGATGAAACGGCGTTTCGCGAAGCCTTTTCCAAAATCGCCGACGAATTCGACATGAAGTGGCAGTTGACGGCCTCAAGCCTTAAAAAACGAGTGTTGATTATGGTGAGTAAGCAGGATCACTGTCTGGCGGATTTGTTGTATCGCTGGAGCAGTGGCGAAATCGACTGCGAGATTCCGTGCGTGATTTCCAACCATTTGGATATGAAAGGCTTGGTCGAATGGTACGGCATTCCGTATCTGCATATTCCGGTAACGCCTGAGAATAAGCCGCAGGTGTTTGACGAGGTCGTTAACTGGGTGGATCACTATCAAGCGGATACCATCGTGTTGGCGCGTTACATGCAAATCATTCCGCCGGCGTTATGCCAAAAATACCCAGGCCAGATTATCAATATCCACCACAGTTTCCTGCCGTCGTTTATCGGGGCCAAGCCTTATCATCAAGCGTACGAGCGCGGGGTGAAGCTGATTGGGGCGACTTGTCATTATGTCACCGAAGATCTGGATGCCGGACCGATTATCGAGCAGGACGTGGCGCGCGTGTCGCACAGCGAGTCCGCCGAAGAGATGGTGGTGCTCGGGAAAGATGTTGAAAAGAATGTATTGGCACGCGGCTTGAAGTACCACTTGCAAGACCGAGTGTTGGTTTACGGCAATAAAACCGTTGTGTTCGCTTAGGAGACTTGAATGCCACTCAGATTACTGAAATACGCCTGGAAAAAATCGGAAGACGAACCGCGTTTTTTCCCGGAAGAAAAGCCGCTGAAAAAGGCTTATGACGTCGTGATTATCGGCGGCGGCGGTCATGGAATGGCCTGTGCTTATTACCTGGCTAAAGAACACGGTATCACCAATGTGGCGGTTTTGGAGCAGGGGTATATCGGCGGCGGAAACACCGGCCGTAATACCACCATCGTACGCTCGAATTACCTGACGTCTGAAGGGGTTAAGTTCTACGACGAGAGCCTGAAATTGTTCGAGGATTTGAGCGACGATTTCGATTTGAACATCTTCTATTCGACGCGAGGCCATTTTACGTTGGCGCACACCGATAGTGCGATGCGCACCATGAGATGGCGTGCAGAGGTGAATAAACATCACGGCATCGACAGTGAAGTCGTCGATGTGGACACCATCAAAAAAGAAGTGCCTTACATGGACATGTCCTGTAACGGTCAGCATCCGGTGATGGGCGCTTTGTACCATGCACCGGGTTCGGTGGCGCGTCATGATGCGGTGGCTTGGGGGTATGCCCGAGGCGCGCAAATGCGTGGGGTGGAAATTCATCAGAAAACCCAGGTGACGGATATTAAAACCAAAGGCGGCAAGGTTGTCGGCGTGGAAACGGACAAAGGGTTTGTCGAAGCCAAGAAAGTGATTTCGATGGTGGCAGGCTCTACGCCACGCATCACCGAAATGCTGGACATTAAAACCCCGATTGAGATTTTCCCGTTGCAGGCTTGCGTGACCGAACCGGTGAAACCGTTTATGGACACGATTGTGGTATCCGGCAGTTTGCACGTTTACGTCAGTCAGTCGTCGCGTGGTGAGTTGGTCATGGGGGCGTCGGTGGATCCGGCGGAATTGCATTCAACTCGGTCGACGCTGGATTTTGTGGAAGGTTTGACCGACCAGATGATGGATTTGTTCCCGTTCACCAGTCGCTTGAAAATCATGCGTCAGTGGGCCGGGATGAGTGATATCACTCCGGATTTCGCACCGATTATGGGTAAAACCGATGTGGAAGGGTTTTATCTGGATGCCGGTTGGGGCACCTGGGGCTTTAAAGCGACACCGGTCAGCGGAAAAACCATGGCGCATACCGTGGCCACCGATTCGACACACGAATTGATCAAGCCGTTCAGTCTGGATCGCTACGCCAAGTTTGAGTTGGTGGGTGAGAAAGGCGCGGCGTCGGTCGGTCACTAAGGAGACAGTATGAAATTTGTTACGTGTCCAAGTTTGGGAAGAAGAGCGTTGAGCGAGTTCACCTACGGTGGGCGGCTGGAGCGCGAACCGGATCAGGAAACGGTGTCAGAAAAAGAATGGGCGGATTATGTTTTCTACCATAACGGCGCGCCGCAAACCCAGACCGAATGGTGGTATCACCGTCCGACGGGAATCTGGTTTTTATTTGAACGAAATACGTTGACCGATCGAATCACTCAGGTCGAGTTTGCGAATAAAGGAATTGCACATGAAGCTTAGACTCGCGCCACAGCCATTGGAATGGATTGATCGCAAAGCGGCGGTGACCTTCGAATTCGAAGGGCAGCCGGTCAAGGGTTTCAAAGGTGATGTCATCACTAGCGCTTTGTGGGCCGAAGGCACCAAAGTGCTGGGCCGCAGCTTTAAATATCACCGTCGTCGCGGTGTGATGAGTTTGGCCAACCACGATGTGAATGCCTTGTTTCAGGCCGAGGACAGACCGAATGTCCGCGGCGATGTGGTGACGCCGGAAAACGGCATGTCACTGACCGCCGTGAATACCTTTGGCTCTCTGGCGAATGACAAGGGCGCTTTGGTGGAATTAATCGGAAAATTTCTGCCGGTCGGTTTCTACTATAAAGCCTTTTATTCACCGAAATTTCTGTTCCCGAAATGGGAGCGATTGATTCGCGAGATGGCAGGCCTGGGCAAAGTGGATACAAGTTGGACTGAAGAACGTAAGCCAAAGCGTTATCGTCATTGTGATGTCGCGGTCATCGGCGCCGGGCCTTCGGGGATGGCGGCGGCCATTCAAGCGGCCAAGCAAGGCGTGGATGTCTGTTTGATTGACGAAAATCCGCACATCGGCGGTTCGTTGGATTATCAGTTTGTGAATGAAAGTGCGCAGACATTGAACCGCCATTACTTGAAAGAAACCATCGAATCCACACCGAATATCCATGTGATTACATCCGCCTATGTGGCCGGGTATTACGGCGACCACTGGCTGTCGGTCAATACCGAAGAGGGATTGATCAAGTTGTCGGCGCAATCGGTGGTGGTCGCCACCGGCGTGTTTGAGCAACCGGCGGTGTTTCGTAACAACGATTTACCGGGGGTGATGAATGCTTCCGCCGCGCAACGTTTGATGACGCGTTATGCCGTCGCCCCTTGTGCCGAATCGGTGGTGCTGACCGCTAATGCCGAAGGCTATCGTGCGGCGCTCGACTTGCATCAGAACGGTTTGGTGGTGAAGGCGATTATCGATACCGGGCGCACCGAAGGCGAGTGGGTCGAGCAAGCCAAACAGGCCGGCATGGTGGTGTATGAAAACGCGGAAATGGTCGAAGCGCTGGGGCGCAAACACCTGGAAGGCGTGATTTTCAAAACCAACGGCATGGAAAAACGTTTGTTGTGTGACGGCTTGTTGATGAGCGTGGGCTGGGCACCGGCCGGCGCACCTTTGTATCAGGCGGGCGCTAAATTCGGTTACAACGCCACCGTGGAGCAGTTGCTGCCGGTGACCTTGCCGGAAGGTGTGTTCGCGTGCGGCCGCATCAACGGTGTTTACGACATTGAAAACCGGATTAAGGACGGCGAACAAGCCGGGCTGGCGGCGGCTTTATATATGAAAGGCCAGGCATTGCCGGAAGTTGAAGATTACCGTGCCACAGAAGCGCATTCGCATCCGTACCCGATTTGGGCGCATCCGAAAGGGAAAGAGTTTGTCGACTTCGATGAAGATATTCAGATCAAGGATTTGAAAGGGGCGATTGCGCAAGGGTTCGACAATATCGAGTTGATGAAACGTTTCTCAACCATCGGTATGGGGCCAAGCCAAGGCAAACACAGCAATATGAATGGCATCCGCATGTTGGCGAAGCTGACGGGGAAAACCATCGACCAAACCGGTTCCACGACCGCGAGACCAATGTTCCACCCAACACCGGTTTCGCACTTGGGTGGGATGCGTTTCCGTCCGGAGCGTTTGACGCCGATCCATCCGTTTCACGAAGAAGAAAACGCCTGTTTTATGGAAGCCGGTAACTGGTTGAGACCGGAATATTATCCAACCGAAATGACCCGTGAAGCCTCGATTCAGGCTGAAGTGCAAGCGGTACGAAATTACGTCGGGTTGATTGACGTTTCGACGCTGGGCAAGCTGGATGTTTTCGGACGGGATGCCGGGGAGTTGATGGACCGACTGTACACCATGCGCATGTCTAATATGGCGATTGGCGCCAGTCGTTATGCCTTGATGGTGGACGATTCCGGTGTGGTCATCGACGACGGTGTCGCGATTCGATATTCCGACGAACATTTTTATGTGACCACCACGACATCGACTTCGGATTCGGCCTACCGCTTGATTCAGAAAAAAGTCATCGAGTGGGGCTTGAAGGTCACGGTACTGAACCGCACTGGGCAGATTGGTGCCATGAACCTGGCCGGTCCGAACAGCCGCAAGATTCTGGAACAGCTTTGTGATATTGACTTATCGACGGAAGCCTTCCCGTATCTGGCGATGCGCCAAGGCAAAATGCTGGGGTTGGATGTCACCTTGATTCGGGTCGGTTTCGTGGGCGAATTGGGGTATGAAATCCATACCGATTCGCAATCGGCACTGACCATTTGGAAGGCGCTGATGAGTGCCGGTCAAGCCTATGGTATCAAGCCGTTCGGTGTGGAAGCCCAACGACTGCTTCGTTTGGAGAAAGGCCACATCATTGTCGGCCAAGATACCGATGGCTTGACCAACCCGTTCGAGGCCAATATGCCATGGGCGGTGCATTTCAAAAAACCGTATTTCCTCGGCAAACCGAGTTTGGTGAGATTGAAAGAAACCAAGATGCGTACCCTGGTTGGGTTCGAATTGTTGTCTGACAACCCGAGCGACCAGCCGCTGGAGTCGAATCTTGTGATTGAAGCCGACGAGATGATTGGGCGTGTGACCAGTATCGGTCGCAGTGCCACGCTGAAAAAGGTCATCGGTTTGGCGATGATTTCAACCGATTATTCAATGGCGAATAATGTGCTGAGCATCAAATTGACCGACGGTCGATTTGTGAAGGCAAAAGTGGTTAAAACCCCTTTCTATGATCCGGAAGGGTTAATGCAAAAACCGGACGAAACGGCAGAAGGAGACGCGGCATGAGTTTACAGATTACACCGAAGACAATGCCGACTCTAATGCATTTTCGCGGGGAAGGCCTTAATGATGTTTTGGCTTCCTTCGGGGCGTCAGGCCTGGACGTTTTTCAATATCAATCGGTGGCGAAAGACCAATTCGTCGCCAAATTGGGTGAAGAAGAACTCTATGTCTGCGTTGAACAACCGTTGGAAGCTGTATCCGAAAACAACCAATATGCATTCCAAAGAGGGGATGCGATTTTTGAACTGTCGGGCAACTGGAAAGCTTTGATGTCGGAAGTGTGTATTTACGACTTCCGTCAAAGTCAGCCGGGTGATTTCCTGATGGTCTCGATTGCGGGTGTCTCGGCCTGGCTGTTGGTTCCAGAAGCCGATGCACCGCTCATTCTTGGGTGTGATCCGACTTTTGGACACTACTTCCAGGAAACCTTGAGCCAGCAAATACAAAAATCCCCTTTTTTAAAAATGGAGTGCCAAGATGACGATTGAAGAAGCCAAAAAATTCCTTGAAGACAACCAGATTAAATACATTCTGGCCCAGTTTGTCGATATCCACGGTGTCGCCAAAACCAAGTCGGTTCCGGCCAGTTGCCTGGAGTCGATTGTGGAAGACGGTGCCGGGTTTGCCGGGTTCGCCGTCTGGGGCTTGGGCATGGAACCGCACGACGGCGATTATATGGCCAAAGCGGATTTAAGCACTTTGAGTATCGTCCCTTGGCAACCGGGGTATGCGCGTGTGGCCTGTACCGGTCACGTGCATGATAAGCCTTATGAATACGATACGCGCCACATCATGTTGAAACAAATCGAGCGTTTGAGCGAAAAAGGCTGGACCTTGAACACCGGGATCGAGCCAGAATTCAGCTTGCTGAAACGCAATGAAGACGGGCATTTGATGCCGTATGACGAAAGCGATACCTTGGACAAACCGTGTTACGACTATAAAGGCTTGTCGCGTTCCCGCGCATTTTTGGAAAAATTCGTCGATTCCCTGCAGCAGGTCGGATTCGATGTTTATCAGATTGACCACGAAGACGCCAACGGTCAGTTCGAAATCAACTACACCTATTCCGACGCGAAAACTTCGGCAGACCGCATCACCTTTGTGCGCATGGCCGGCAGCGAAATCGCCAATGAAATGGGCATGATCTGCTCTTTTATGCCGAAGCCGAATGCCAACCGCACCGGGAACGGGTTCCATTTCCACTTGTCGATTACCGATGACCAGGGAAATAACCTGTTCAAAGACGATTCCGACAAAAACAACATGGGATTGTCGGAACTGGCTTATGACTTCTTGGGCGGATTGATGCATCACGCGAAAGCGTTATGTGCGTTTGCCGCGCCGACGGTGAACTCCTATAAGCGTCTGGTCGTCGGGCGTTCTCTGTCCGGCGCGACCTGGGCGCCGGCGTTTATCAGCTACGGCGATAACAACCGTTCGGCGATGGTTCGCGTGCCTTATGGGCGTTTGGAGTTCCGTTTGCCGGATACCGGGTGCAACCCGTATCTGGTGACCGCCGCCATCATTGCCGCCGGCTTGGACGGAGTGGCGAAGAAATTGAACCCGGGCGAGCCGCAAAATATCAACCACTACGGCTTGTCGTTGGATGAAATCAAGGCAAGAGGGATTGATACCCTGCCGCAATCCTTGTCGGAAGCCTTGGACGAGTTGGAAGAAGATTCGTTGTTCGTCGAACAGTTCGGCGAGAACTTCATGAAAGAATTTATTGATATCAAACGCATGGAATGGGTTGAATACCAGCGCCATGTGTCCGATTGGGAGTTAAACCGTTATGCAGAGTATTTTTAAAGGAGAAGGCTCATGTGTGGAATTGTAGGGTTATATTTGAAAAACAGCGCACTTGAGAGTCAACTCGGCAAGCTGTTCGAGCCGATGCTGATTGCCATGACAGGGCGCGGACCGGACAGTGCCGGGTTTGCGATTTACGGGGACGAAGTGTCCGACGATATGATTAAGCTGACGCTGCAACATGAAGACGAGCATTATCCTTGGCATATGTTGGCCGAAGCGCTTGAAGAAACCTATAGCACGCCGGTTTCCGTGATGCACAACGCCAATGCGGCGGTGCTGAAAATGAAAGCCGAAGAAGCGCCGGTACGTGAAACCATCGCTGAATTCGATTCGACTATCCGCATCATGAGCGTGGGGCGTTCCATCGAGATTCTGAAAGAAGTCGGACTGCCAGAAAACATCGCTGAACGTTTCAACCTAGCGGGCATGAAAGGGTCGCATATTGTGGGTCATACCCGTATGGCGACGGAAAGCGGCGTGACGATGGAAGGTTCGCATCCGTTTTCGACCGGGATGGATTTGTGCCTGGTGCACAACGGTTCCTTGTCGAACCATAACCGCCTGCGTGAAGAGCTGGAGCACAAAGGTATCCAGTTTGAAACCGAAAACGATTCCGAAGTGGCGGCCGGTTACCTGACCTGGCGTTTGCGTGAAGGCGCCAGCGTAAAAGAAGCGTTGGAAGGGGCCATTGAAGATTTGGACGGTTTTTTCACCTTTACGGTCGGAACCAAAGACGGCTTCGCGGTGGTGCGTGACCCAATCGCGTGTAAGCCGGCGGTCATGGCGGAAACGGACGATTACGTGGCCATGGCGTCTGAGTACCATGCGTTGTCCTCCTTGCCGGGCATCGAGAACGCTAAATTGTGGGAACCCGATCCAGGAAAAGTGTATTTCTGGGGTAAAGGCTGATTGAGAAACAAGACGAATAAGAAAAAGGAATTGCCATGGAATTTGATTTGAAAACACAAACGGTCAGAGAGGTGAATCAAGCCTTGCATGATTTGCCGAAAGACAAAACCACGGAAGTGGTGGTGAACGGCATCAGTGGTGACCACAACCTGGCGGTCGGGATGGACCAGCCTGCGAAGATTACTTTGAACGGTCATGCCGGTTACTATTGCGCGGGCATGAACAAAGAAGCGGAAATCATCGTTAACGGTAACGCCGGTCAAGGCGTGGCGGAAAATATGATGTCCGGTAAGGTGCACGTCAAAGGCAATGCCAGCCAGTCGGCCGCAGCCACGGCACATGGCGGCCTGTTGGTGGTGGATGGCGATGCCGCCGCCCGTTGCGGTATTTCCATGAAAGGCGTCAACATCGTTGTGAAAGGCTCGGTCGGTCACATGAGTGCCTTTATGGGGCAGTCGGGTTGTTTGGTTGTCTGTGGTGACGCCGGTGAGGCGTTGGGGGATTCCTTGTACGAAGCCCATTTGTATGTCAAAGGTAAGGTCGAGTCCCTGGGCGCGGATTGCATTCAGAAAGAAATGCGTCCGGAGCACATCGAGGAACTGTCCGCATTGTTGAAAGAAGCCGGTAGTGATGAGGACCCGCATAGCTTTACCCGTTACGGTTCAGCCCGCCAGCTGTATACCTTTAAAGTCGATAACGCCTCGGCGTATTAAGGCATTAACCTAATTGCAAGGAGTCAGATATGACGATGAAACAACCTGGATTAATCGAATCCGCAACTTTTAGCCGTGACGTGATTCATGAAATTCAACGTGCGGCGGAAACGGGCATCTACGACATTCGCGGTTTCGGTGCGAAGCGTAAGGTCCCGCATTTCGATGATTTATTGTTCCTGGGCGCCAGTATGTCGCGTTATCCGTTGGAAGGCTACCGTGAGAAATGCGGTACCGACGTGACCTTGGGCACGCGTTTCGCCAAGAACCCGATTAAGTTGGATATTCCGGTGACCATTGCCGGGATGAGTTTCGGTGCCTTGTCCGCCAATGCCAAAGAAGCTCTGGGACGCGGTGCCAACATGGTGGGCACCAGTACCACCACCGGCGACGGCGGGATGACGCCGGAAGAGCGTAAAACGTCCAAAACGCTGGTTTATCAATACTTGCCGTCTCGTTACGGGATGAACCCGGATGATTTGCGTAAGGCCGACGCCATTGAAGTGGTTTTGGGGCAAGGTGCCAAGCCGGGCGGCGGCGGGATGCTGTTGGGGCAAAAAATCACCGACCGTGTCGCGCAGATGCGTAACCTGCCGAAAGGCATCGACCAACGCAGTGCCTGTCGTCACCCGGACTGGACAGGACCGGACGATTTGGCCATCAAGATTCAGGAATTGCGTGAAATCACCGATTGGCAAGTACCGATTTACATCAAAGTGGGTGCAACGCGTACTTACTATGATGTGAAGTTGGCGGTGAAAGCCGGTGCGGATGTCATCGTTGTCGATGGTATGCAAGGCGGTACGGCGGCGACGCAAGACGTCTTTATCGAGCACGTCGGGATTCCGACCATGGCGGCGATTCCACAGGCGGTTCGCGCCTTGCAGGAAATGGACATGCACCGTAAGGTTCAGTTGATTGTTTCCGGCGGGATTCGCAGTGGCGCCGATGTGGCGAAAGCCATGGCGTTGGGCGCGGACGCTGTCGCCATCGGAACGGCTGCATTGGTGGCGTTGGGCTGTAACCACCCGAAATGGGATGCCGAGTACCAAAAAATCGGTTCAGCGGCCGGTTTCTACGACGATTACCATGAAGGTAAATGCCCAGCGGGGATTTCCACGCAAGACACCGAATTGGCGGCGCGTCTGAATCCGGAAGAAGCCGGTAAGCGTTTGGCCAACTATCTGCAAGTGCTGACGATGGAAGCGCAAACGTTGGCGCGTGCCTGTGGTAAGTCCCACTTGCACAACCTGGAACCGGAAGATCTGGTGGCTTTGAATGTCGAAGCGGCGGCGATGGCCGGTGTGCCTTTGGCAGGAACAGGCTGGATTCCGGGTAAATCAAACTATTAAAGGTTGAGCCATGAGCGCAAAGATTATTGACGGTAAGGCCGTCTCAAAAGCGGTTCGCGACAAAATCAAAGATCAGGTCGATATGCGTTTGTCGCAGGGCCTGAGAGCGCCAGGCCTGGCCGTTATTCTGATTGGTGACGATCCGGCGTCGTCGGTTTACGTGAACAACAAGAAACGGGCGTGTGAGGAAGTGGGCTTCGTGTCCAAGTCCTGGCATTGGCCGTCTTCGACCACGCAAACCGAGCTATTGGATTTGATTCGTCAATTGAACGACGACAGTTCGATTGACGGGATTCTGGTTCAGTTGCCGTTACCGGAACACATCGATGCCGAAACCGTGATTGAGAACATCCATCCCGATAAGGATGTGGATGGTTTCCACCCGTATAACATCGGCCGTTTGACGGTGCGGATGCCGACCTTGCGTCCCTGTACGCCATACGGTTGCATGACGCTGTTGAACCATTACGGTTTGTCCGCCAAAGGCAAGCATGCGGTGATTGTGGGCGCGTCCAATATCGTGGGCCGCCCGATGTCGCTGGAGCTGTTGTTGGCCGGTGCGACAACCACGGTTTGTCACCGCTTCACGGCGGACTTGAAAACCCACGTCGCCATGGCCGACATCCTGGTGGTGGCGGTCGGTAAGCCGGGCTTTATTCCGGCGGATTGGTTGAAACCGGGCTGCATCGTCATCGATGTGGGTATCAACCGTTTGGAAGACGGTTCCCTGACCGGCGATGTCGATAAGGCGGCGATGGACGTGGCGGCCCATGTCACGCCAGTACCGGGTGGTGTGGGGCCGATGACCATTGCGACCCTGCTGGAAAACACCTTGATCGCTTGCGAGCGACATCAACTGTCTTAAAAATGATGGTTTCTTCATAAGTTTGTATTTTTCGTTTCGTTTGCCGTGTTAGCCATTTCATGAGTGTGGCGCACGGCTTTTTTTGTTTTAGGCGGTTAGGCTTTTTTGATTAAATGTGTCTGATAAACAGGCAATGACTTGATAGGAGATGGGGCATGAATGTGGTGGTGTTAAAGCACGCGCCGTTTGAACGGCTCGGGCAAATCGAGGTATGGTTGCAGGCGAAATCGGCCTCGGTCGAAACCGTGGTTTTGTATGAACCCAACGTGCGTTATCCTGATTTGGCATCCACGGACCTGGTGATTGCATTAGGCGGTCCGATGAGTGTGAATGACGAGGTCAATTACCCTTGGTTGGTGGCGGAGAAGCAGTATATTCGCGATGTGATTGAAGCCGATATTCCGTTATTGGGCATTTGCCTGGGTGGGCAGTTGATTGCCACGGCACTGGGTGCGAAAGTCACCGATAACCCGGAAGTGGAAATCGGTTGGCATACCGTCTCGAATGTGAGCGACGACGCGACGGTTTTCCGTTTTCCGGACGCGTTGGAGATTTTCAATTGGCACGGTGAAACCTTTGCGTTGCCGGAAGGGGCCAAGCGTCTGATTGAAAGTAAAGTCTGTCCGAATCAAGGGTTCCAGCTTGGTGAACGCATCATCGGTTTGCAATGTCATCCGGAAGTGACGCCAACGATTATTCAAGAGTGGGTTGATGAAATCGGCGAGCAGATGACGGAAGGGGACTATGTTCAGCAACCCGGCGTTATGTTGGCCGAACCGGAAGTTAAAATGCTGACGGTGCGGCCGGTATTGTTCGATTTGCTGGACTATCTGGTTCGGGACGCTTGAGGCGTTCTGTCGGAACTTCTTTAAATTTATGATACATGGCGCTCGAGATTCCTCGGGCGTTTCTTGTTACTCGGCCGGGTGAATCTTCAAAACGCCGAGATTCGTCATTTGCCAGCCGGCTTTCTCATAAAACGCAATGGCGTTGATGTTGTCTTTGTCATACACCAGTTGTGCTCTCGTGCAGCCCTGCTGTTCACACCAGTCCAGTATCGCGTTCAATAACAGTTTGCCGATCCCTTTGCCTTGATGGGTCGGGTGGACGATCAGATCTTCGATCCAGGCGGACTTGGCGCCTTCCGAAGTGGAATACACCCATTGTGCACTGCAGATACCGATGACGTGGTTATTCGATTCGGCCACCAGATAACAGCAATCCTTGTTCTCGATGATGAAACCGATGCCTTTGACTTGCTTGTCGATATCGAAATCGAAATCGGCTTCCAGCGCGAATAAGGATTTGAGTAGGACGACCATTTCGGGAATGTCCTGAAAAGAGGCTTGTCTGATCTGCGTTGACATCTATTGTAGTTACCTTTTAAAAACACTTAATAAAAAATCCCGTTTTTATTAAGGGCTTTCAAAAATGAAAAAACCGCCGTATGAGAACGGCGGTTTTTCGTTTCTTTACATCTAAGTCGGACTTAGTTTTTCTGGTTGAATTCTGGGTAAGCTTCCATACCACATTCTTCAACGTCCAAGCCTTCTTGTTCTTGTTCTTCAGTTGGGCGTAGGCCAACCGCTTTCTTGATGATGTAAAGAACAATGAACGAAGCGATGAACATCCAAGCGAATGTTGCAACCGTACCGATCAACTGACCCATGAAAGTCGCGTCGGAGTTGCTGAACAATACCGCGAAGATACCCCAGATACCGGCGGTACCGTGAACGGAGATCGCACCGACTGGATCGTCAAGCTTCATTTTGTCCATACCGATGACGGAAAGTACCACGATGATACCACCGACCATACCGATGATCAGAGCCAAACCAGGTGTTGGCGCTAGCGGTTCAGCCGTGATGGATACCAGACCGGCCAAGGCACCGTTGATCGCCATGGTCAAGTCGGTCTTACCGAACATGAAGCGTCCCAACAATGCAGCGGCAATCATACCACCGGCAGCAGCCGCATTCGTGTTTACGAAGATCGCAGCAACGGCGTTCGCTTCGTCAACATTGGAAATCATCAGCTCAGAACCACCGTTGAACCCGAACCAGCCCATCCAAAGAATGAACATACCTAGGGTTGCCATCGGAAGGTTCGCACCTGGAATCGCACGGACTTCACCGTTAGGACCGTATTTACCAAGACGTGGTCCGACCAGGATTACAGCAGCCAAAGCGGCAGCGGCACCAGCCATGTGAACAACAACGGAACCGGCGAAGTCTTGGAAGCCTAGCTGATCCAACCAGCCGCCGCCCCATTTCCAGTAACCTTCCATAGGGTAGATGAACGCCGTCATGACAACCGCGAACACCAAGAAAGGCCAAAGCTTCATTCGCTCAGCAATCGCACCGGAAACAATCGACATCGTCGCAGCCGCGAAAACCGCCTGGAAGATGAAGTCAGACATACCTGAGTAGTAAGGTGCACCGTCTCCGCCAGCGACTACGGCGTCAACCGCATTGTCCGCGCCCAACAGGAACGAGATGTTAGGTAGGTAAGCGCTGATTGGGTCGCCAGGGTACATGAAGTTATACCCGACAATCAGGTACATAGTACAGGCAACACTGTAAAGCAGTGCGTTTTTGGTTAAGATTTCAACCGTGTTCTTGCTGCGAACCAGACCGGCTTCCAGCATGGCAAACCCGGCGGCCATCCACATGACGAGCACGGCGCTCATCAAAAAGTAAAACGTATCCAGTGCATAGGATAGTTGTAAAAAATTTCCTTCCATAAAATTACTCCATGTTCACTTCTTTTATAAAGCGTCATCTCCCGTTTCAGCGGTACGAACTCTGATGACTTCTTCGATTGGCATGACAAAAATTTTGCCATCTCCCACTTTCCCGGTTCTGGCTGTTTCGGATATGCAAGCCACGACACTGTCGAGCGCATCGTCCGAAATCGCCAATTCAATCATAATCTTGGGTACATAAGAGATTTCGTATTCTGCACCGCGATAGATTTCCTTTTGTCCTTTTTGACGACCATAACCCTTCACTTCCGTTGTGGTCAGTCCGTAGCTTCCTAAATCGGAAAGCGCGTCACGGACATCATTCAACTTGTAAGGATTAATGATCGCTTTCACTAACTTCATATGCGACCTCCCCTGAACGAGAAACTAAAAAGAACCAAATTACCTTTGATAGCAAAGGTAATTTGGTTAAGTTTTTTTAGGTATGGAACAAATACCTGCGAGGAAGAAAGGAAGTTTAGTACCAAGAATTAAATTGTATTTAATTTCAAGGTATTAGTTTTAATCTGAAAGGAATTTGAGATGAAATCGGAAAGTTGTTGCACCGGGTTGGAAACGGAGTTTTTTATTCTGGTGCACTCTGGTTGTAGTAGATGATGTTGAGAAATTTAATCGGCACTTGCAGCAATTCTTCCGGTCCGTGGGAGATTTGTGCGTTGTAGGTCAAGGAGTCGCCCGGCTTCATGTGATAGGTCTGTTTGCCATGACGATAGATCATTTCACCTTCCAACAGATACATGAACACCGAACCTTCGTGCGCAAAGGTCGGGAAGATCTCGCTTTTGTTATCCAAGGAAATCAAGAAAGGCTCGAAGGTTTTGTGAGGGCCCGAGTCGTAAGCCAGCAGGTGATAAGTGTGCCCGACTTTGGTGCCGCGACGAACCACCTCAAGCGCTTCTTCCGCTTTGACCAATTGAGCGCCGCCTTCTTCCGAATCGAATTCCTTGAAGAACGCCGAAATCGGCACGCCGAGCGCGCGTGAGATTTTCAACAACGAGTCCAGACTTGGGGACACCTGTCCGTTTTCAATTTTGCTCAACATCCCTCGGCTGACACCGGACTGTTCGGAAATTTCCGCGATGGTCAGGCCTTGTTTCTTCCGAACATTATTGATGATTTTTCCGATGTAGAGGTCGAGGGATTGGTTGTCTTTTGCGCTCATTGAATCAGTCTTTTTCTTAGAGATAATGACAATATTATACCCAATCCAATCCACTAAAAAACTAAGTAATTTTTTATAGCCCGGCTAGGGGAGAGTATGGCCGAATGCGTTATTGATGGATAAGAAAGGCTGTGTAATGGCGCGCCCGAAGGGATTCGAACCCCAGACCTTTGCCTCCGGAGGGCAACGCTCTATCCAGCTGAGCTACGGGCGCGTTATGGGAAGTGTTTTTGAAACGCGCTCATTATAAGGGTTTCGCTGGCGTATTAACAGCAGAATCCGCCGAAAAGCACAGAACCGCTGTTAAGTGCGTTGTTGTGACGCCTGGGAAAATCCAATAGGTTTCATTTGGTTGTCAATTTCGGTGGCTATTCTGAAACGATGTTGGCTTGGAAGCGAGGTGGGTATGACGCATTTTGAAATGAAGCCGGGAGAAGCCGTTTCCCTGGAAAGTTTATTCGTTCGTTTGAAAGCTTTGAGAACGCGTATCCTGAGCGAGACGCAAACAGAGTTGCAATCAATTGATGTGCAAACAAACGACGACGGACGACTGTTCAGTTTGCATAATCTGCTCAATTATCAGGTCATGCGCCGGGAAAATCTTCATGCGCTGCAATCGGGATTAGCGGCGGCCGGGCTGTCGTCCTTGGGGCGAGTGGAGCCGCATGTGCTGTCCAATATCGATGCGGTGTTAAATGTTCTATCGCTTGCGGTGGAGGGGATGGCTTATGTCCCTGAAAAGGCCGAATGGTGCTTGGGATATGAAGCCGGTTATCATGCGTTGCAAAAGCGGGCAAGTCGTTTGTTCGGTGCTCGGCCAGAAAACCGGAGCGAATACATTTTGGTGACCCTGCCTTCCGAAGCGGCCGATCACCCGGCCTTGGTGGAGTCGCTCTTGGCGGCGGGCATGAATTGCGCCCGTATTAATTGTGCACATGATAATGACCAGGCCTGGTCAAAAATGGTTCGTCATATTCGTGGTGAGGCCGAGGCGTTGGGTGTCACCTGTCCGATTTTGATGGATTTGGCGGGGCACAAAATCCGCACCGGGGAGATTCAGGTCGGCCAGGCGGCATCGCAAAAAACACGTGAAAAATTCGCAAGCGGGCAAAAGGGCCAAAAAGGCGTTTACCCGAAAATTCACCGACATGACAAAGTGCTTCTGTGCCGTGATAAAGCGCGTTTTCCCGAGATGGAAGCGGTCTTTGGCCTGTCGGTGCATGCCATGGTGACAGTCACTTGCCCGGATGTGATTGCGATGGTGTCCATCGGTGACAGCGTCTGGTTTGATGATGGCAAAATGGGCGGTGAGGTGATGGCTAAACGGGATGAGGCCCTGCTGATTGATATGACTCAGGTGGGGCCGGGCGGCGTCCGTTTGAAACCGGAAAAGGGCCTCAACTTTCCGAATACGGATTTGGCGTTACCGACACTCAGCGACAAAGATGAGCATGATCTCGATTTCGTTTGTCAGCATGCGGATATGGTCGGTCTGTCGTTTACCGAATGCGCGGAAGATGTTTTACGGTTACATAACCGGATGCGTGAAAAAGGCGTGGAACCTTTGCCGATTCTGGCGAAAATCGAAACGGCGAAAGCCGTGCGTCAGCTTCCGACGATTTTGGCCGTCGGCTTGGCGCGGAATATCGAACTGGGCGTGATGTTGGCGCGGGGGGATTTGGCGGTGGAGTTAGGCAGTGTTCGCATGGCCGGAGTGCAAGACCAGATTCTAAGGGTGTGTGAGGCGGCACATATTCCTGTTGTTTGGGCCACGCAAGTGATGGAATCCTTTGTCAAAGACGGGCGTATTTCGCGCCCGGAAATCACCGATGCCGCTATGTCGCAACGTGCGGAATGCGTGATGTTGAATAAAGGTCCGTACATTACCGAGGCGGTACGGTTATTGAGTGATGTATTGCAAAAAATGGAATCTCAGCAGTTCAAAAGTCATACCCATATGGATGTCTTGCAGCTATGAACTGCGTTCGGTGATTCAGGAACTTGGCGATAAGGCTTGGGGCTGACAGGTTCAAGAAGCTGGTCAAGGGAGTAAAATTAGTTTATTTTATTCTTGTACTTCAGTCTTTTATTGGACGCGGGAGCCGAAAAACAGGACAATTTCCTTTATTTTTTAAAGCCTATTCTATGCCGAACTTTTTTCGCCTGATCAACCAGCATTTGTATTGGCTGATGCTATTGGGAACTTTGTTGCTTTCCCCGGTAGTCTATATGCTCTACGCATGGCAGGTCGACGAGGCGCGCAATCAGGAATTCCAATTCTATCAATCGTCCCTGATTGAAAAAGTCGATGTCTTGATCAAAGAAAAGCAAAACACTACCCAGGCGTTGGCCGTGGCGATGACCTCGCCGCCGAATTTCAAAAATGCTTTGCTCAACGGTGACCCAGATTTACAGAAAAAACTGGCTCATTACACCCATCAGTTAAAGACCCTGACCAAATACAAAGGGGTGTGGATTCAGTTGGTGGACAAAAACGGTGTGAGTTTGGCGCGGAGTTGGACCACTAAAAAAGGCGACAACCTGACTCCGGTGCGAAAAGATATCGCTTCCATGATTGAAAACCCGCGCCGGATCAATAACTTCAGTGTCGGAAAGTTTGCTTTGACGTTTAAATCCATGGTGCCGATTTTCGATGATAACGACCGGTTTTTGGGGATGGTGGATGTGATTTCGCAAATCGACTCCATCGACCAGGCCTTGTCGGAAATGAGTCATGTCCATTCGGTGGTGCTGGTGGATAAACGCTATCGTAAGCAATTGACCAACGCCTTCACGGGCAAATTCATCGATGATTATTATGTGGCGAATATCGATGCCACCGAACCGGATGTCGCGTTGATTGAACGTTACGGGGTCGAACGTGCGTTTAAGCACTCCGGTTATATGGTGTTTGACGGTTACCTGGTGGTGACTCGTCATATTTCCGATCTCAGCGGTCAACCGATGGCGACCTGGGTCACCTTGAAGCCGTTGGACAGCTTTGAATTCATCCACGTGTACGATACCCAGAAGCAGTTCATCGTTATGACCCTGTTCATCGTGCTGTTGCTGATTTTCCTGCTGGCGATGATGTATTTCAAGCGTCAGGCCGAGCTGGAAAAACGCTTTTTCTTCGAGGTGTTCGATACGTCGACGGAAATCGTGTATGTTTCGAACCATCGCCGCATTCTGTTCGCCAACCGTCGGTTTTTCGAATTCTTCGATACCTTTCAGAACGTCGAGGAATTTCATCAGTCGTATCATTGCATCTGCGAGCTGTTCGTGCCGGAAGAGGGCTATTTGCGGCGCTATATGGACGGCACCTACTGGTTTGATTATGTGGTGGAAAACAAGGATAAATCGCACTACGCCAAGATTCGATGGCACGACCGGGATTACATTTTTTTGGTCAAAGCCACCGATATTTCGTCGCACTTCGGAACCGATTACGTCAGTGTGCTGATGACCGACATCACCGAAGAAGAACATTATAAGAGCCGCTTGGAACACTTGATTGTGCACGACGAATTGACCGGTGTGCACAATCGGCATTATTTCAATCAATACCTTCAGAAGGTCATGGCTGAACGTCCGAACCCTTTCTGTATGGTTTTCCTAGATGTCGACCACTTCAAACAGGTCAACGATGCCCACGGCCACGATATGGGCGATAAGGTGCTGGTGGAAGTGGCGCAAACCCTGAAAAGTCTGCTGCGTGCCCGGGACGAAGTCTGCCGGGTCGGTGGCGAAGAATTCGCCGTCATGCTGCCGGACACCCAGTTGGAAAGCGCCTTGATTCTGGCGGAACGCTATCGTGAAGCCGTGGCGGATTTGGCGGTCGACAAAGGACGGCTTTCGGTCACTATCAGTCTCGGGGTGGTGCAGCTTCAAGCCGATGACAGCCTGCAAAGCTTCTATAAACGCGCCGACCGAGCGCTGTACCTGGCCAAGCAGCAAGGCCGTAACCGGGTGGAAATCGACCGCACCCTGTAACCTCCCTTTCGTCCGAAAACCACCAGGCCTGGTGGTTTTTTCGCTGGATTCCGCTTCCGGTCTTTATCGGTTTTTTATCGCGTTTTTTGGTATGATTTGCGGCAGATTCGAATTTAATTGTATGGAGTATCGCCGTGAGCGTTTTACCAAATCATTTGAAGTATGCGGAGTCGCATGAATGGGTGTATATCAATGAATCCGGTGAAGCCGTTGTCGGTATCACCGATTTCGCTCAGGAGTCGTTGGGCGATTTGATGGCGGCGCACCTGCCGGAAGTCGGTACCGACATTTCCCAGGGCGAAGAAATCATGTCGTTGGAATCGGTGAAGGCCGCTTCCGATATCTTTGCGCCTTTGAGCGGTGAAATCGTCGAGGTGAATACCGAATTGGAAGACGAGCCGGAACTGGTCAACGACGAACCTTACGATGGCGGCTGGCTGTTCAAAATCGCCCCGCACGATGCGTCCGAATTGGACAACCTTCTATCGGACCAAGACTATCAAGCGATGATCGACCAGTAAGCCGACGTTCGTCGCATTATTTCAAAAGGGCATAAAGCCTCGCGGCCGTTGCGCTGCGGGCTCGATGCCCTTTTTGTTTAGGGCACCAAATTCACTTAAGGAAACACTATGACCGAAGCGGTTTTAAGACTGAAAAAGAACGAAGAAAAACGTCTCAAACAAGGCCATCTGTGGATTTTCAGTAACGAGGTCGATACGCAGGTCTCACCGTTGAAAAACTTCGAACCCGGGCAGGTGGTGACGGTGGAAGCCGCCAACGGAAAAGCCATCGGTGTGGCCTACATCAATCCGAATACCTTGATTTGCGGGCGTCTGTTGAGCCGTAACCCGAAAGTATCCTTCAATCAGGCGTTTTTGAAAAAACGCATTCAAGCCGCGCAAGCTCTGCGTGAACTGAATTACGATGCGCCTTATTATCGTTTGGTCTTTGGTGAATCCGACGGTTTGCCGGGCTTGGTCATCGACCGTTTCGGCGACGTTTTCGTGGCGCAAATCACCACGGCGGGTATGGAAGCCATGAAAGACGAACTGGTGCAAACCATCGAGAACCTGTATCACCCGCAGGCATTGGTGTTGCGTAACGATACCGGCAGTCGTGAACTGGAAGGGCTGCCGCTGTACACGGAAGTGGCCATCGGAACCTTACCGGAATCCATTCAGATGCAAGAAAACGGCGCCCGTTTTGTGATTCCCGCCGAAGACGGTCAGAAGACCGGCTGGTTTTACGACCACCGTTCGGCGCGTTCACGCTTGCAGTCATTGGTGAAAGGCAAGACGGTGCTGGACGTGTTCAGTTATTTGGGCGGCTGGGGCGTGGAAGCGGCCGTGGCGGGTGCTTCGGAAGTCACCTGTGTGGATGCTTCGGCCTTTGCATTGGACGGTTTGGAACAAAACGCCGTGCTGAACGAGGTGATTGATCGCGTTATCACCGTCGAAGGCAATGCGTTTGATGTGTTGAAAGCCTTGTTGACCGAAGCGCATAAATACGACGTGGTCATCGTCGATCCTCCGGCGTTCGTCAAACGTAAGAAAGATTTCAAGGCCGGTTCGGAAGGCTATCGCCGCATCAATGAATTGGCCATGCGTTTATTGAACACCGATGGGATTCTGGTGTCGGCTTCCTGTTCGCATCATATGAGTCGTGACGCTTTGCTGAATCAAATTCAGCAAGCCAGTCGTCATGTCGACCGTCAAATCCAGTTGTTCGACCAATGTCATCAAGCGCCGGATCATCCGGTGCATCCGGCGATTCCGGAAACCGAATACCTCAAGTCCTTCTTCTTTAAAGTCGGCAAAAGCTGGTAAGACGGAGTCCTATGATGAAACCCGCCTTGTCCATTCAACAGAAACAGTTGGCCAAACACTGTTATTGGGATATCGATGCCCAAGTGCTTTGGGTGGATGGGCGTCAGTGGATGCCGAAAATGGGAGTTTTAGGCATTCCCGGCTGGGACAATATGATGGTCGGTTCCGAACCGGTACCGGCTTATCCCGACGACTTGGCCGTTTTGAGTTGGCCGGATTACGGTCAACTCGGTGCTTGGCGAAAACAGATTCCCAATTGGGTCAAAGACAGTTGTGCCTTGTTCCCGACCCATCAATTGGCGCTGTTGCATTATGTGGGGCGCTATCCGCAATTGCTGGAGCTATTGGACCATTCCCCGATGCTGGCGTGGCGACTGGTTGCCTCCGGGTTGCCGGAGGCGGAAATCGTTGCATTGTTGAACGATAAACGTACTCAGATGGTGGCGGAAATCGGCTGGCCGGGCAAGCAGGAAACCGTGCAGTTTCTACGCAAGTTGCGCTTACGGTATGTGACCGAAGAAATTTCCGATTTTGTGGAAGTCTGCGTGATGGATGAAGACCGTTTGGAGGGCTTGCAAACCTTGCCAAGGGTGAATTCCATGGCCTTGTCCTTGGCGGCACGCTTTCCGCAACTGATTGGTTCCCGCTTGCATCGTTCCCTGGCGCAATTGCCGTGTCGGCCGATGCAATGCCAAAGCTTGATTGCCCAGTTGGAGGATGTTTATCGCGCGGCCGAATGGTTACACGTACCGGCGTCCGAATTGGATGCCATCGGTGCTTGTCGTTATCTGGTGGATGTGGAGAAAATCTACCAGGCCTGGTGGTTTTCCGAATCCGCATCGCACACATTGCCGCCGGAGGACTTGTGCAGTCATCCGGTGCGTTTGACGCAAAAAGCCGAATGGGAGGCCTTGAGCCATTTGCAGAATCACTACTGGTTGACCGATTGGCCGGATTACGAAGCCGGTAAAGCCGCGTTATGGGTATGGCAGTTGCATGGCGAATTGGTGGGCATTTTGTTGCACCTGTCCGAAACGGCGTCGAAGGGAGACGCGCCGGGAGAAATGCCCAAGCTGGCGCGGGTGCGTCAGGGAGAAAACCAGCTGCCGACGTCCGAGCAACTCAGTGCCATTCATCTTTGGTTGGCCGGGCGTTATGAAATCCCGGAAAACTAGCCCGGAAATTTCTTATCTTTTAGACGGTAGGTAATAATTTTTCCGATCCCATCAAATCGTCGTAGGTTTCGCGCGGACGGATTTCATAAGCCTGGTCGCCGTCCACCAACACTTCGGCCGCGCGCGGGCGAGTATTGTAGTTCGAACTCATCGTGAAACCGTAGGCGCCGGATGACATGACCGCCAAGATGTCTCCGGCTTTCAAGTTCAAGCGGCGGTCTTTGCCTAAAAAGTCGCCGGTTTCGCATACCGGCCCCACGATATCCCATTCGGCCTCGTCACCGTCTTTGCGTTGTGTAACCGGCTGAATGGTCTGGTAGGACTGATACAGTGCCGGGCGAATCAGGTCATTCATGGCGGCATCGATAATGGCGAAATTCTTGTGCTCGGTCGGTTTAAGGTATTCGACTTCCGTCAGCAGAACGCCGGCGTTTCCGGCAATGGCCCGGCCCGGCTCGATAATGACTTCAATCGACGGGTCATTCAATTTGGTGAGAATCGCCAGGATGTAATCGCGCACCGCCGGCGGCTGCTCGTCGGTGTATTGGATGCCCAAGCCGCCGCCCAAGTCCAGATGGTGCAGGTGAATGCCTTGTGCTTCCAAAGCGGTTTTCAGCTTCAAAACCCGTTCCAGCGCATCGACAAACGGGGTGATTTCAGTCAGTTGCGAACCGATGTGGCAGTCGATGCCGATGATATCGATATGAGACAGTTTTTGGGCATCGGCATAGAGTTGCGGGGCGGTGTTGATGTCCACGCCGAACTTGTTGTCTTTTAAGCCGGTCGAAATATAGGGGTGGGTTTTGGCGTCGACATCCGGGTTGACGCGAATCGAAATCGGCGCAACGATGTCGAGGCGCTGCGCGACCGATTGAATGCGGTCCAACTCGGCGTGGGATTCGATATTGAAGCAGCGGATGCCGACAGTCAAGGCGCGTTCGATTTCAGCCGGTTTTTTCGCCACACCGGAAAACACCACTTTGGCCGGATCGCCGCCGGCTTTCAAGACGCGTTCCAACTCGCCTTGCGAGACGATGTCGAAGCCGGAACCCAGGCGTGCCAGAAGGTTCAAAATCGCCAGATTGGAGTTGGTCTTGACCGCGTAGCAGACCAGATGCGGTTGGTCGCCGAAAGCGGTGTCGAACGCTTGCCAGCGTTCTTCAAAGGCTTCACGCGAGTAAACGTACAGCGGGGTCCCGTATTGCTGAGCCAGACTCTCCAGCGGGCAGCCTTCGGCATAAAGGGTGTCGTTCTGATAATGGAAAGGTTGTGGGATTTGGCTCATGGTGTTTCCTGTTTGGGTTCGGTCGATTGTTCGGTCGGTTCTGTATCGGGCGCTGGGGCTGCCGCGTTGTCGGTGGCCGTCTCGGTTGTGGACGATTCCTCGGTCACTTCCTGCGGTTTTTCAGGCAGGTATAGCGGCCCTTTTTTTCCGCAGCCGGAAAGGCTGATGCTGCCAATGGCAAGCAATAGAACACCGAATAACGCTTTGACGGCCGTTGCCCTGCGCGTTATGTGTTGAGAACCTGCATTTTGGAAGCGAAACATGGTCGGCCATCCCCGGTGTGATTAAAGGCGCTATTTTAGCCTATCCGTACCGCAAATGAAAAACATTGCATCTTGCGCCGGAAAGTTGGCGGAGCAGGCGCGGGTTTGGGTAAAATATCGACAATCAACGGACGTGAACAGGGAATGAGGAACTCGAATGCCGGAAGGAAAACCGCCCATTATCATTGAACCCCGCCAAGGAACCGCCAACGCCAGCGTGATTTGGCTGCATGGTCTGGGAGCCGACGGCCATGACTTTGAAGGGTTGTTGCCGCATCTGGGGTTACCGGAAGACCATGGCATTCGTTTTGTGTTTCCGAATGCTCCGGTGCAGCCGGTCACCGTGAATTTGGGGGAACCCATGACGGCCTGGTATGACATTAAGACCATTCATCTAACGGAACAGGTTGATTGGCCGGGTATTGAGCAAAGTCTGGCCCAAGTACACGGTTGGATTCGGGCGGAACAGACGAAAGGGATTCCAAGCGAGCGCATTCTGCTGGCTGGGTTTTCGCAAGGCGGGGTGATTGTCCTGCAAGCCGGGTTGCGTTATGAAGCGCCGCTGGCCGGTATCATGGGGTTGTCGACTTATTTTCCGCATCAGGATGCGCTGGCGGATGCTTATGTCCAGCCGGATGCCTGCCCGATTTTTCTGGGGCATGGGACGGCCGATCCGATTTGCCCTTTCACCGTGGCCGAGTCGTCACGCGACGCCTTGCAAACGCTCGGGCGGGCGGTGGAGTGGCACGTCTATCCGGGGATGCCGCATCAGGTGTGTGCCGAGGAAGTCCGTGATATTGCCCATTTCATTCAACGCCATTTGCTGATATAAAAATACAGTGGTCGAAAAATGACCAGGCCTGGCTAGAATCACGATTAAGCAAGCATAATAAAGGACGGCCCAAGAGTGGCGAATGTAAGACGTTTTTTTCGATACGATGTGGAGATTCCGCTGTATTTTGAAACAGTGGATGTGCAGGGCCGTCATTTGCGCGTGAACCGCGATAAGTTGATTAAACGTCAGGAAGCGTTTCATCTTGAAGAACTGGATCATGACATTCGGGAGTTGTTGAGCGAGGCTTTTTCGCCGACATCCGATGCGTTACGGATTTTCCACATGCTGAATCACCGCATCGATTACATGGCCTGGTTGCTGGACGACATCATCGAAGGGCACGATCCGCGTTTACGCCACGACTATAAGTTCCGGTTACGCGAAGACCGCAAAATCACTCCGCCGGAAGTCAGTAACGTTTCCAAGGTCGGCCCGTTGATCGAGGGCTTTTACCTGCAGGTCAGCGATCACCTTCATGAGTTGATTGAGTCGGTGCAGAACAGCATCGACGGTAAAATTTTCCTGTTTCCGCGTAAAATCAAACCGAACTTCGACGAGACCGATTACGTATCCAATTTAGGTGAATTAAGCGAACGCGGCATTTTGCCCGCCAAAGCACTGGAATTATTGATTCAAAAACTCAATTTTTACGAAACCGTTTTCGCCCGCTTGAAAGAGGCTTACCATTCGATTTCCGACCCGGGTTCCTGGCCGGTGATGCCGGTTAATATCAGTGCGGGCGGTTTCAGTTTCAACACCAACGAGACCTTCGAAAAGTTCGCGCACATGAATATTTTCATGCAATTGGACGATAATATTTTGGTGTGCCGCGGCAAAATCGTATTGAATAAGGCGCTGAAAAACAGCGAGTTTGCCTATAAGATCGGGGTGGAGTTCGAGTTTCTCAGCCGTGAGCACGCCGAAATCATCACGCTGTTCGAGCAGCACCGTGAACTGCAGGACGCCATGTCTTTGGCGTCAAAGAACGGCTTGGCACTGTTCTGACATTTTCTATTGATTGTTGGAGCCACTGATTGAATCAGAGGTTGCTAGAGCAGGCCTTTGGCTTTGGCGTGTTTGACGAACTCCATACGGACTTCCTGCACTTGTTTCAGCCAGTCGGCGAAAAAATGATAATCCTTTTCCACCAGTTGGTAGATTTCCGATAAGGGCGCGCCGGGATGGTGTAACGCAAACGCGGTGATTTCCAACAGTTTGTTGATGTGTTTGGGGCTCATTTGGGTGGTGACGTCGAAATAGCTCACTTTGGTGAGGATGACGGCGTCCAGAATTTCAAACCACTGTATCGGTTTCAGGTCGAAGCGATCCTGAACTTCCGGGTAAACGCCGTTCTGGCGCATGTCCAGCAATTGACTCAGACGATAGAAATGCAGGAGGTCGGCGGCCGCGTCTCGATAGGAGGCGGGGAGGGCGTCCAAAAATCCGGCTTCGACTGTGTGATTGCGACCTGGCATAGTGTAATCAAATTCCTCTAAGCGAAGTTAAAGTGCATGCATTCTTCGATTTCGAAGCGCTGAATTTCATTTTGCAGGAAATCCTGACTCTTGCCATCCGGAAATTCAAAGTTGATGGCGACCCGTTCCTTGTAGGCATCGTCGATGGTGCGGATATCGACAATATTGCCGCTGAACTGCAAGGTTTTGTCGTGGGACGGGAAATAGAAAAACACATCGACTTTTTCGAAGGGCTGAAAACGCTTATTCAGTAAAACCGCCAGGCCTGAGGCACTGACGTTGGCTTGTTGCAGCCGCCATTCCTGCGGATATTGTCGCATCACATTGTCGTCGTTGATCTGGCGATAGGCTTCCAGATAGGTATCCATCAGGGAGCACAGCGAATAAATCGATTGCACCAGTGGAATTTTGGCGAATTTCTCGTTTTTGAACAGCTCGATGGTTTCGTCGATTTTAAAGGCGTAGGGCAGTTGGATGTTCGCTTCGAACTGGCTGGCCGTGGAGTGGGTGATGCTGTGAATCATCGACTCCAGAAACGTCATGTATTTCTCTTCAATCATCTTGAAATAACGGTAGGTCTTCGGTGACGACTGGTGAAGCGCCTCGACCTTTTGGAAGCCTTGTTTCTTCTGATTGATCTGCACCCAGTACTTTGGGTCCAGACGGGGGTTGATGCCCTGGGAAAGCGACTTGGCGCACTCGCCGAAAAACTCCACAAAGTCGATGACCTCGTTGAACAGCTCGGTCACCAGGACTTTTTGATCCTGGATGCGGCCCAACCAATACAAGGTGTCGCTTTTTTGTTTGGCAATCAGCTTTTGGACAATCGGCGGAAAATAATCGACGCCGGTGGCATAAATTTCCCGATCCTTAATCGGAGACGACGGGGTGATGAAAAGCCGAACCGGCATGTCGATTCGGAAAAACCGTCTGGAATTGCCTTTTTGAAACCATCTATTCATGGGAGCGGTGCTACTTCGTTTCGTTGTAGGATTAGGGCACCTCGATTAACCCCCAATGAATTCTGGCAACGCCAAGTTTGTCAGATCAAGGCGTGAACGTGAAGGAATGTCTAGACCTTGCAAACGTTCACAACGTAGAACTGGCGAACTTGGCTAAGCCCCTTCGGGCGGGGCTTAAAGACCACTTCTTCGTTGTTACGACTCTTGGCCATAGAATGACTAAGACCGGCGAGTCGCGCCTAGAATAAGTGACCTTTAAGTCCCGCAGAATTTTATTCGGGGTTAATCGAGGTGCCCATTATAGTTGTCCAACCTACATGCAAAGTCAATGCCAATTCCCGGAATGGGGTAAAAAATTTTTAATGGGCGGCGGGTTGGATTTCCAATGGAATCGTCAGGGATTTGTGGCGTTTGTCGGTCCAGAAGTAGTGTTTGTCGGCGTCATTGTGTCCGCAGCCGGATTGGCATTGTCCGCTGGCGCAACTGGCCTGGGCGAAAGACTCCTTGATGTGGCCTTGGTCGATGAGGGGGCGAATCAAGCCTTCCAGCGTATCGGGGGAGATGTCAAAATGGTTCAGAATGTTTTCTTCTGTGACATTTTGGTGTGTTCGGATGTAACGTTTCAGCTCCAATAGAATCATTGGACCCCACCGTGGTTAAAATTGGGTATTAATCGAATGATACGACTTTTGGCCGATGCGTTTCAAGAGGGCGTACAGCAATAGATAACCGGCGGCGAAAATCCCCAGCCAAACACTGCTGGTAACCGGGTGCGCATTGAACGTCATGATTTGATAGAAGCTTACGGCCACGCTGTAACCGAGGAAGAGGCTCCAAACGCCGCTGTAACTGGCCCAGCGCCAGCCCAGTTCTTTTTTGATGGCGGCGAAGGTCGCCACGCACGGGAAGTACAGCAAGACCAACAGCAAATAGGCATAAGCGGCGACTTCACCGTTGAAGTGTTTGACCATCTTATCCAATGTCGTGGCGGCGATGTCCAGTTCTTCGGCCGCTTTTTCGGAATCGGAGGTGCTGGTGAGGGCTTCCAAACCAAGTGGATCGGTCAGGTCGGTGATGAATTTTTGCAGGTTTTCCGGAATCGTCTGGAAAGCGGTGGCGATTTCACCCCAGAAGTCGTATTCGTCGGTGGTTTCCGCTTGCGGCACTTCGTCCATGGATTGATACAGCGCATCCAGCGCACCGACCACGACTTCTTTGGCGAGAATCCCGGTCAATAAACCGACGGTCGCCGGCCAGTTGTCCTCATTCACGCCCAGCGGTTCGACGATGGGGGTCGCGGTTTTGGCAATGCTGCTCAAGACCGAATCCGACTGGTTTTCATGGCCGAACGAGCCGTCCGTGCCAAGGCTGTTGAAGACATTAATCAGTAAAACGATGACAACGATGATTTTACCCGCGCCGAAAATAAAGCCTTTCATTTTGTTGTAGGTGTTCAGCCCGATGTTCATCAGTGACGGGCGGTGGTAAGTCGGCAGTTCCATCAGCAGCGGAGCGGTTTCGCCTTGCAGCAAAGTGTGTTTCAGCAAAAGCGCGGTGACGACCGCGGCTAAGATTCCGATGAGGTACAGCGAGAACACGAGCAGTGTGGCGTTATCGGCGAAGAAGGCAGTGGCAAACAGCACATAGACCGTCAAACGGGCGCTGCAAGACATAAATGGCGTCATCATGACCGTCATAATGCGAACCCGTTCGTCCGGCAAGGTACGGCTGGCGAGCACGGCCGGAATGTTACAGCCGAAACCGACCACCAGCGGAATGAACGCTTGGCCGGACAAACCGAGGCGGCGCATGAAGCGGTCCATGATAAACGCCGCGCGTTGCATGTAACCGGTTTCTTCCAGTATCGATAAGAGTAGGAATAGGCCGCCGATGACCGGGATGAACGTCGCTACGACTTGCAAGCCGCCGCCGACACCCTGGGTCAGTAATACTGTCAGCCATTCGGGGCTGTGCAGAGCGTTCATCACTTGAGCCGGGCCATCCACGAATAAGGCTTGAGCGCCGATGTCGAAAAAGTCGATGAAGACATTACCGATGGTAATCGACAAGGCGAAAATCAAGTACATGATGCCGAGGAAAATCGGCATGCCCAGCCAGGGGTGTAGCGCCCAATGGTCGATAATCGAGGTGGTGTCGCGGGTGAATTTGTCGGTATGGGTTTGACTGGTGTGTGCAGCCTCGTGGGCGAATTGGAAATATAAATCGGCCGCAATCAGGGCCAGTTCTTCATCGTAATGGTCTTCCAGGCGCTGCTTTTCGTCCGCGGCAAAGGTCCGTAACGAAAAGGGCGCTTTGTTCGGGTCAATCAAGTATTGCAACGCCAGCCAGCAGGACTCGGCACTGGGCTCGTCATACAAACGGTCGCGGATGCTGTGAACCGAGTGGTGCAGGGCATCCGGCAGGTCGAAATGCAGGGGTGTATGCTTTTCCGCCAGGCCTGGTAGATTTTCTTTTAATTCGTCGATGCCTTGATTGTAATAGGCGGAAATCGGCAGGACCGGGCAGCCGAGTTTTTCGGACAGAGTGTCGATGTCAATTTCGAGGTGGGCTTTTTCCAAGCGGTCCATTCGATTCAACGCCACCACCACCGGCAGCCCCATGTGCAGCAGTTGTGCGGTCAGGAACAGTTGGCGTTCCAGGCAAGTGGCGTCGACCACATTGATGAGTAAATCCAGGTGTTCGTGTTGCAGGAAGTCGCGCGCGACCTGTTCGTCCAGCCCTGAATGGGAGGAGTTTTCCAGGCTGTAAATGCCCGGTAGGTCGGTCAGTTGATAAGCTTCATGGCCGACTTGAAAATGACCGACTTTTTTCTCGACGGTCACACCCGGCCAGTTGCCGGTGGTCTGGTTGGCCCCGGTCAGGCGGTTGAAAAGCGTGGTTTTCCCGGAATTCGGGCTGCCGATCAACGCGATATGATGCGGCGTTGCATTCGGAAGCGGTCGTTTCATGAAAGCAGTTGAACCTGGATGTTCTTGGCGAGGCTGGCATCCAATGCAAAACGGCTACCGTCCACGGAAACAATGTAGCACTGATTGCGAATCATGCTCAGTTTCAGGTGGCTGTCGGTATGAAAGCCCAGGTTGACCAAATGCAGTTTGCAGGCCAAATCGCCGGTCAAGGCAAGGATGCGGCAGGTCTGATCCTGGCGGCAATCCGCGAGGCTGACGGTTTCCTGATTGAGCTTTGTAATTGGATTCATAAAATAAATGATAATTATTATTGATTTTGGATGTGAAATCTTAACAAAAATTTCATGTTTGTCAAATGACAAAAACTTTATTTACGCTGGATTTGATACAGGGCAATTTCACCCAGCCAGTTCGGTGCGAACTTCATCGCCAAAGACGGCTGGTGTTTGCTGTTGACCACGGTTCGGGCCACGACTTCGATGTCTTTTTCTTCGCAGAGGTCTTCGAAATCGTTGAAGGTGCAGAGATGGATATTGGGTGTGTTATACCAGGGGTTCGGCAAGCTGGCGTTCTGTGGCATACGCCCGCCGAAGAACAGTTGCGCGCGGTTGCGCCAGTGCGCGAAGTTCGGGAAGGTGATAATGCTTTGTTTGCCGACGGTGAGCATTTCGTCCAGCAATAAATCCGGGCGGCTCACCACTTGCAGTGCCTGGGTCATAATGACGAAATCGAATGAGTCTTCATCGAAATAATCGCAAATATCGTGGCTGTTCAGATTGCTTTGAATGACGTTGATGCCGTTTTCAATCGCCTTGATGTTGTTTTGCGGGTCGATTTCCATGCCATAGCCGGTGATGTTATGGGTCTGTTTCAAATAGGCCAATAATTGACCTTCGCCACAGCCCAAGTCCAGCACGCGGCTGTTGGGTTCAATCCAATCGGCAATCAATTTGAATTCGGGGGAGATGTGATTGAAAGTCATGCGTGCTCCTCCGTGTTGGACGTTTCCTGAATATCGGTCAGCACCCGCTTCATGTAAGTGCGGAAGACGCCTTCGTAATGGTCGTTCGGCAATAAAAAGGCGTCGTGACCGTGCTGCGAACTGACTTCGGCGTAACAGACGTCGGCGTCGTTATCGAGCAACGCCTTGACGATTTCATGCGAACGTTCCGGCGAAAAACGCCAGTCGGTGGTGAAGGAGACCACTAGGAATTTCGCCGTGGCACCGGCCAGGGCTTCGGTGAGGTTGTCGTCGTATTCCGACGCCGGGTCGAAGTAGTCCAGGGCTTTGGTCATCAGCAGGTAGGTGTTGGCGTCGAAGTTTTGTTTGGTGGCAAATTTTTCGCCTTGGTAACGCAAGTAACTTTCCACCTGGAATTCGACGTCGAAATTGTATTTGAGTTTGCCTTCACGTAGTTCTCGACCGAACTTCGAGCCCATCATATCGTCCGACAAATAGGTAAGATGCCCCAACATGCGAGCCAGCGCCAAGCCACGTTTCGGGGTGGTGTTCATTTCAATGAAACGCCCGTTGTGGAAATCCGGGTCGGTCATAATGGCGCGGCGCGCCACTTCATTAAAGGCGATGTTTTGCGCGGAAAGTTTCGGGGCCGAAGCGATCACGACGGCGTGGCGGATTTTATCCGGATAGTCCATGGCCCACTGCATGACCTGCATGCCGCCCATCGAACCGCCGATGACTGCGGCCCAGCGATCAATGTTCAAATGCTCGCGTAGGGTGTTTTGACTGTGTACCCAGTCCTTACAGGTGACAATCGGAAAGTCCGGGCCGTAGACCTTGCCGGTTTCCGGGTTGATGCTGGCCGGGCCGGTGGAACCGTGGCAACCGCCCAGGTTGTTGGAGCACACCACGAAAAATTGATCGGTATCGATCGGTTTGCCGGGGCCGATATAGCCGTCCCACCAGCCGCGCGCTTTTTCGCCTTCGTATTGACCGGCGACATGGTGGTTGCCGCTGAGGGCGTGACAGATGAGCACGGCATTGGAGGCATCGTCATTCAAGGTGCCATAGGTTTCGTACACCAGGTCGTATTCCGGCAATACGGAACCGCTGACCATTTCCAGAGGGGTCGAAACATGCATTGTTTGAGGCGCGACGAGGCCAATCGAATCTGTCATCTGTTGCGTTACAATCTTCGTTGAGTTAAGGGTTCATCCATGAACGTGCCATGAGACGGGGTGGCCGACGGTTTGCCAGAAACCGCCAGCGTGGCGTTATTATAGTAAGCTTTGCCCCAGTTGAGCAATGGACCCCACCACAATAATTTGGGTCAGCTTGATGGCGATGATGGCCACAATCGGCGATAAGTCCAGGCCGCCGATCGGCGGAATCACTTTTTGGAAAGGGCGCAGAATCGGTTCGGCCAGTTGATAGAAAATCGCCGTATTCGGGTTGTAACCTTGCGATACCCAGCTTAACACCACTTGAATGATGATTAACCAGAACATCATGTCGAGCATTTGATTGAGAATTTCCGTCACCGAGGAAATCGCAATCAGTCCGACGGAGAAGCTGCGGTCGGTTAAGAAGCCCAGTAGTACGACGAACAAAGCTTGAACAATCATGGCGGTGAGCAGCGCGCTCCAGTCCCAGCGGCCCGGTTTCGGTAACGCCAGATTCAAGGGCGCGCACAGCGGGTTGGTGACTTTGGCGACAAAGTTGACGATCGGGTGGCGCCAGTCCACATGCGTGGCCCGCATGAAAAAGCGCAGAATCAAGACGAAAATCACCAGGCCTGCTAAAAATTGAATGAGAAATAAACCGCCTTCACCGACTGGGGACATGCTTTGCTCCTGTGTACTCGATTAGGAATTGTTGTGGGTCGTGCCCAATTCATCGGCCAGACTGATGGCGCGATCTTTCGCGGCGGTCATAGCCTCCTCAATGATAGCACGTAAGTCGTGCTGTTCGAATGTCTGAATGGCTTTTTCCGTGGTACCGTTCGGCGACGTCACTTTCTGGCGCAAGGTGGCGCAATCATCCGGACTTTCCAGGGCCATTTTCGACGCGCCGAATGCGGTCTGAATCGTTAGCAGACGGGCGGTGGACTCATCCAGTCCGAGTTTCTGGCCGGCGGCTTGCATGGCTTCCATAAACAGAAAATAGTAAGCCGGGCCGCTGCCGGAGATGGCGGTGACAATGTCCAGGTCGCTTTCCTGCGGCACCCAAACCGTCAGGCCAGCCGCGCGCAGAATGTTTTCGGCTTGGTCTTTCTGGCTGTCGGAAACGGCCGAAGTGGCGAACAGGCCGGTGGCACCGCTGCGAATCAGGGCCGGGGTGTTGGGCATGGTGCGGACAATGGCCGCTTCGCCACCCAGCCAGAAAGCGATGTCACTGGTTCGGACACCCGCCGCAATGGAAATCACCAGTGCGCCTTTCGCTTTCACCGTGTCGGCCAGTTCCTTGCAGACCGGTTCCAACTGTTGCGGTTTGACCGCCAGCAGGATGATGTCGGCCTGAGCGGCGGTTTCAGTATTGCTTTCCAGGCAGGGTATGCCGAGTGACTGGGTGACTTCCTGGCGTCGATCCGCGCTGGGGTCGGTCGCCAGAATTTTATCCTTCGGGTAGCCGCTGGCCAGCAAGCCGCCCATGAGGCTGAGGGACATATTGCCCGCACCGATAAAGCAGATTGTCGAATCCATAGAAATCACCTCGTGTCTGTCGTTGGCTGGTTGGGCGTTTCACGGTCTGTACCGTTTGCCAAGCCTGTCCAAATGGGAATTGGGTGTCTATTATAGCGGCAACGGACTGAAAAAACAGTCCGTCGGATGGGGGAATTAGATGGGTTTTTTGAAGAGTTTATGGTTGCCGCGTTGGTCGATGGCGCCGGCCAGGCGGTCGATGCCGTGAATATAGGCGGCGGTTCTTAAACTGGTTTGATAGCGAATCGCCAAATCGTAAATCACGTTGGCTTCGCGTCGCATGATTTTATCGAGGCGCCTTTCCACTTCGTCGGCGTCCCAATAAAAGCCGGAACGATTCTGGACCCATTCGAAGTAACTGACCGTCACCCCGCCGGAGTTGGCGAGTACGTCGGGAATGACTTGGGTGCCTTTCGCTTGCAGGATTTCATCCGCTTGAGGGGAAATGGGGCCGTTGGCGATTTCCAATAGGGTTTTTGCACGAATTTTATCGGCGTTTTCCTGAGTGATTTGGTTCTCCATGGCGGCCAGCACCAAAACATCGACGTCCATTTCCAGCAGTTCTTCGTTGGTGAGGGTTTCGTGTTCGATCACATTGCAGACCGAGCCGTCGCAATAGACGGAATTCAATTCACTGGTTTCGTCTTTGAATTGTTTGATGTCGTCGATGTTTAGTCCGCTGGCGGTGCAAACCGCCCCTTTTGAATCGGACACGGCAATGACGCGATAGCCGGCCTGTTGCGCCAGACGGGCGAAATGGTAACCGGCGTTACCGAAGCCTTGCACGGCGATGGTGGTGTTTTGAATGTCCCAGCCTTGGCGGCGGGCGTATTCGCTCAGACAGAACAAGGCACCTTGTCCGGTGGCTTGGGTGCGGCCTTCCGATCCATTCAAGTGCAGCGGTTTCCCGGTGATGATGCCGGGAATCTGGCGGCGGGCGATGACGGAATATTCGTCGGCCATCCACCCCATGATAGTGGCGTTGGTGTACATGTCCGGTGCGGGAATGTCCCGCGTTTCCCCCAGCACATCGGCAAAGGCGCGAATGTAGCCACGTGACAAACGTTCGATTTCCAATTGCGACAGTTCTTTCGGGTTCACGGTGATGCCGCCTTTGGCGCCGCCGAAGGGTAACCCGGCCACGGCGCATTTGACTGTCATCCAGAAACTCAGGGAGGTGACCTCGTCCAGATTGACGCGCGGGTGATAACGAATGCCGCCCTTTGTCGGACCGCGAGTGTCGTCGTATTGCACGCGGTAACCGGTGAATATTTGCAAACTGCCGTCATCCATTCGTACTGGGATACTGGCTTTGATGGAACGTTTCGGAACCGATAACCGGTTGATGACCTCTTCGTCCACTTCAATGTGTTTGAAGACTTCTCCTAATCGCTGCTTTGCAATTTCGAACATGCACACTCTCCGTAATCGGGTAAAACGGTTTAAACTAAGACGGTCTAAGCATAAGGGAAAATACGGCGTTTGCAAACAAAAACGCCCCTTAAATCCATCTTTCAGGGGCGTTTTTCACTTTGAGGAACAAATGTGGTTTTTAAAAATCGTTCCAGTCGTCCTCCGGTTCCGAGGGGGACTGGGGCGTGGCGGCGGCGAGATCCAGGTCTGGGTGTTCTTGTTTAATCGGCGCCGAGGCCTGGTGGATTCGGGTAACCTTGTTCGGCTGTGGTTGACTGGATTCAGGCGCTTGAATTTCAGGTTTAATGGCTTTTTGCGGTCGGCTTTCACCCATTGATATTTCATCTTCCAGTGCATGAATGTGCTCAATCACTTCGAGACTGAGGCCTTCCAGTTTTTGCATTTCGTCATTGGCTTGTTCCATATCGCCGATGTCTTTCAAATCGAAAATGCGGCCGATGAAGGCATGCAGGTTGGCGTGGGATTTTTCCAGTACCTGAAAAGACGGCAAGCTTTGATACGTCTGACCTTCTTGATAGAGCCAGGTGCCGAGGGGGCAGAGCGTCGGGTCATCGGCCGATTGTCGGTTGAAGTCGATCTCGAAGTCGTTCAGGTAAGCACGTACTTTGACTCGCCACTGGCGGTGCGCGCGGCGAGCAGCAGCAAAGTCGAAGTTACCGACTTTCAGGGCATTGTGTTCGTGTGTGGGCGGTTTCAAGGTGAATTGGGCGACATTGGATTCCATGGACTCCGCCATGCCGCTGAGGTCTTCGGCCATGGCGGTGGTTTCCTCGACCAGTGCCGCATTTTCCTGAACGGCACTGTCGATGTCGGCGATGGCCTGGTTGGCTTGTTTGACGCCTTCCGATTGCTCGTGGCTGGACACGGCAATGTCGTCAATCATTTCGTTAACGTTTTCGATGGCGGCGACAATGTTATGCAGTTCTTCGCCGGAGGCACGAACCTGGTCGGTGCCTTCCGATACTTTGGAAACCGTGTCTTCAATCAACTGGCGAATATCACGTGCCGCTTCCGAACTTTTACCCGCCAAACTACGCACTTCGCCGGCGACGACGGCAAAGCCTTTGCCGTGCTCGCCGGCACGGGCGGCTTCCACGGCGGCGTTCAGCGCCAATAGATTGGTTTGGAAAGCGATGCTGTCGATCAAACCGATGATTTCGTTTATTTTCTGGCTGGATTCGTGAATTTGCTTCATCGAGTCTTCCGCTTTGCTCATGACGGTTTCACTTTGCGCCGCTTGGCGTGCGGTGGTCTGGGTGACCTGACTCGATTTGCCGGCATTATCGGCGTTTTGTTGTACGGCTGAGGTCATCTGTTCCATGCTGGCGGCGGTTTGCTGCAAAGAGGCGGCCTGGGACTGAGTACGCTCGTTCAAACTCAAACTGGATTGGCTGATTTCATTGGCGCAGGTGTTGACATTATGGATGGCGATGCGGGTCTGGTTCATCATATTGGAGAGATTTTCCACGGCAACATTCAGACTGTCTTGTAATAGGGCGAATCGGCCTTTGAATTCACCTTGCATGTGCTGGGTCAAATTGCCTTCCGAGAGCGCGACCCCTAGGTCCACCGCTTGGCTGATCGGGTGTTCGATGGTTTCCATCATTTCATTGATGGCGCCACTTAGCTCTCGGGCCAGCCCCGACACACGGCTCAGGTCGATGCGTTGATCCAACAGTCCGTTTTTGGCCGCGTTGACCGTTTTCTGTACCTGGTTAATCAACTGGATTTCCTGGGTTTTATCTCGCCATTCCGCCAAAGTGGCGGTGCGGCTACCGGCACGATTGAAAATGGGAATGGTGTTCACTTCCAAATGGGTGTCGCCGATTTGGATGTTGGCGACATAAGGCTCTTTCAATTCGTTGAGCAATTGACGTTGATGCTGGGCGTTGTGGTGAAAAATATCGATGTTCTGGCCAATGAGGTTGCCGGCCTCGAATTGTGGGAGATACTCTTTGAGCTTGGCTTCTTCCGTCTGCATGAAACGCTGCATTTCATCGTTCATATAAACGATGTTGAGGTTGGCGTCGGTAATCATCAAATTGCTGGAAATCTGGTTGATGGCGGTTTGCAGTTTGGCCGCTTCATCGACTTTGGCCTGATTGTCTTCAATCGCATAGCGAATCGAAATGGCGGCTGAAATCACTGGGTTGATGAGTTGCCCGACGAAGTGTTTAGGGCGATGGCAGCTCATATTGATCGGTTCGTTGGCGGAGACATTTTGCAGGGCTTTTTGAATGCTTTGTTGAAAACGGGACAGCCGTAAACCGTAAAGAAAGGCGGGAATCAACATCATGGCGCTGATGGCCGCCAATAATCCGACGGACAAAAAGTGTTGCGTCAGCCAGATAAACGGGATGACGGCAAAAACCGTCATCAAGAGCGTCAGTTGCCATTGCGGCGCCATTTGAGCCATCCAATTCATCTGTGGCCAGTTGATGCCTTGATAGACTTTACCGTACTGGATATGACGTTTTCCGGCATTGATTTGGCGGTAGGCTTCGGCTGTGGCGGCTTTCTCGGATTCCGAGACGTGGGTCCGAAACGATAGATACCCGACGTGCCGGTTGTTTTCATAAATGGGCGACACATTGGCTTTGACCCAGTAGTAACCGCCGTCTTTGCGGCGGTTTTTCACCACTTGCGACCAGGTCGCCCCCATTTTCAGGGTGTGCCACATGTCTTTGAACACCCGCTTGGGTACATCCGAGTGGCGTACGATGTTATGAGGTTGGCCAATCAACTCTTCCCGGCTGAAACCGCTGGCCAGCTCAAAGGCATCATTCACTTCGGTAATGGTGCCGTGCAGGTCGGTCTTGGAGACGAGAGCGATATTGTCGGGAACGATGTATTCGTTTTCAGGGGCGTGTGTTTCAGGGTGTGCTGGGTTCATGTTGCCGTCCATCCTGTCGCAGGTTGTTATGCGTTGATTATTATGGAATTTTTTATATAAGTATATTAGCGTAGGTTGATAAATTCATCAATGAAATTAAGGTTTTTATTTCTTATTGATTAATAAAGAAAATTAATATTTGATTCGAAAAAGTGCGGATGTTCGAATTTGAACGTCGCCTTAAAACCTTATAGAATGGGCGTTGGAAAGGGACTTAAATCTAATTGATTGATTTTAATGAAAAATCGTTAAAGTCTTTTTCGTTTTGGCCGTTAAAACCGATACACACCGAAAATATAATCAAATGGTGTTGAATAATAACAATAGCCCAGTGTGGTTTCCGAGCCTTGTCATGAACGAGTGTTATCGTGAAACGTTGTCAGAAAAGGAAGATTAGTATGTCACTCATTAAGCCACAAAACGATTACATCAGTTCGTTGCTGAATAGTGCGTCGAACAACAAGTCCGCCAATGGTTTGGAAGGATTGTTCAAAGCCAGTCAGCAAGCCGATGAAAAGGCGCTGGAAAACAGTCAGGCACTGCCGAACCTGTCGGATTTCTTTTCCGCTTCCCCTCAAGGTTTGCAGGCGGTTTCTGGCAGTACCCAATACCAGCAATCTTACGCCTACAGTCAAACCATGACGATGCAGATTCAAACGCAGGAAGGTGATACGGTACAGGTCGACTTCCGTCAGTTGTATGCTCAATACCAATCCTACAAAAGTGAATACGGTCAGGAAGAAGGACCGTCCGGCGCACGTTATTTTGAAAGCACCGAAGAAATGGAAGCCACCGCGTTTGAAGAACGTTTTGGTTTTTCGGTACAAGGTGATTTGAACGAAGACGAACTGAATGCCATTTTCGATGTGTTCGAGAAAGTGGACGCCTTGTCGAATGAATTCTTCAACGGCGATATCGAAAAGGCCTTTGCCAAAGCGCAAGAGCTTGAAATCGACTTCGGGCAGATTCAATCCTTCAGTCTGGACATGCAGAAAACCGAAATGTATGCGGCTAATTATCAGCAGGCTCAGGCGTATCAGGGTGTGCAGGATACCGAAACCGGTGACGCCGTTTCGGGCGGTCAAATCGCTCAGTTACCGCCTTATCTGCAGAATATGCAGGATGCTGTTGAGAAGCTGGACGAGTTCTTTGCCAACGCACGTGAAAAATTCGATGAATGGCTGGCCGACAGTTTGGCGCAGCGTGCCGGAGAAGAAGGTCAGGCTGCAACCTGGTATGACCGTGTGAAAGAATTCCACGACCAGTTGGCGAACGCGGCCGGGTTGGATACGGTCACCTTAAAGCCGAGTGGTATTGAAGTGCCGGCCGGCCCGACGTTTGATTCAATGGATGACGCTTCCGGCAACGAAAGCGCTGATAGCGAAGCGGCTGAAACCACTCAAGATACCGAGTAATCGGCCGATAACGTTATTAATCGGGATACGTGCCGCGCTTAGAAAAGGCACGATGTCGATGGCCGGTATGGCAGTTTTCGTGCCGGTTCAAAAAGGAGAGCGCCGAACAGAAATGTTCGGCTTTTTCGTTTTTGGATTTGGGTTTCGGATTTTTGGCGGACTAGGCGTAGTTGCGTGCGCCGAAAATATCGGTTCCAATCCGCACCAGGGTGCTGCCTTCCATAATCGCCGCTTCCAGATCGGCGGACATGCCCATCGACAAAGTGTCCAATGGCGCCTGCGGAAAACGCTGTTGCATTTCCGTCAGCAAGTCGCGCAGTTGGCGAAAGGGCTCGCGCTGGGCTTCCATTGACTCAGTACGGGCCGGAATCGCCATCAAACCACGCAACGAGAGGTTTGGCAACGCCATCACTTCTTCGGTCACGTCGAGGATTTCTTCCGGTCGGAATCCGGACTTGGAAGCTTCCTCGCTGACGTTCACTTCAAGTAATATCTGCAAATCGCCCAGGCCTGGTGGTCTTTGCGCCGACAGACGTTTGGCGATTTTCAAACGATCCACACTGTGTACCCATTGGAAATGCTCGGCAATAGGCTTGGTTTTATTGGACTGGATGGGGCCGATAAAATGCCATTCCAAATCCGGTCGTTGAGCGATTTTTTCCAAGGCTTCCTGCACATAGTTTTCACCGAAGGCTTTTTGTCCGGCCTCGGCCAGGGCTTCGATGTCGGCCAGCGGTTTGGTTTTGCTGACGGCCAGCAGAGTGACCGGGTCATGGCGACCGCTGTCTTTACGGGCGGTTTCGATTCGGTTTAAAACCTGTTGATAGCGGCTGAGCAGTGTGTTGTTCATCTCGTTTCCTGCGGATTGGAAGGCGTGAATCATGAATAATCTTAACGTTCATTTTAACATTTCCAAGGTCGGCTGTCGGCTTCTTGCCGGGATAAGCGCGCCTTATTCCGGACAATTGAATGGTTTTTATGGTACTGAGCGGTCGGCGGGCGTAGAATGAAAAAAATACACCTAAAAAAATTGGTTGCATCGGTTGCGGTCATTCATCGAAAACGTTTTGAGTCAGAGGAAGCTTCATGAAGAAAATCAAATCCAGCGACGTAAATTATCCCTATAAAGAAAAATTGAGCCGTTCGGAATACGAAGAAACCAAAGAACAGTTGCAAATCGAGTTGTTGAAATTGCAGAAGTGGATCAAGCACAATGGGGAGCGCTTGATCATTTTGTTCGAAGGGCGTGACGCGGCCGGGAAAGGTGGCACCATCAAACGGATTATGGAGCACCTTAATCCTCGTGGCGCACGTGTGGTGGCGTTGGACAAGCCCAGCGAAACCGAAAAAGGACAATGGTACTTTCAACGCTACATTCAGCACTTGCCGACCTCCGGCGAAATGGTTTTGTTCGACCGTTCCTGGTATAACCGTGCGGGCGTGGAGCGGGTCATGGGCTTTTGTACCCCGCCGCAATACAATCAGTTCATGCACCAGGCACCGGAGTTCGAACGGATGATTACCGCCAGCGGGATTCATTTGATGAAGTTTTGGTTTTCGGTGGGGCGTGACGAGCAACTACGCCGGTTTAACGCACGCAAAAACGATCCGTTGAAACAATGGAAGTTGAGTCCAATGGACTTGGCGTCCCTGGACCGATGGGAGGACTACACGCGTGCCAAGGAAGACATGTTTTTTTACACGAATACCAATGAAGCGCCTTGGACGGTCATCAAGTCGAACGATAAGAAACGCGCGCGCTTGGAAGCCATGCGTTATGTGTTGAACTATTTCCCTTACGACGATAAGAACGAAGACATTTTGCAACCCGATCCGTTGATTCTCAGCAGCGGCGAAGACGTATTTAAAGAAGACTGAAGCCAAGGCTTCATTTGAACTGAACGAAAGGAATTTCATCATGACGAAAATGCATTATCACGGCCATGCGAAAGAAGTGGTGGCCCGGTTTCAACGGATGTTGAACCAGGAACAAAAAGACGCCATCGGCGAAGAGCATTTCGAAGAGTTGGAGATGCTGATCAGCGCCGCTTTGGGGGTGGTGCATTCGGAGCAGTCGCATCGCGCCGCCAAGTTGTTGGAAGAATACGCCCACGAGTTGCGACGTCAGTCCAGCGAAGTGGAATAAGCCGACAAATAAGCCGTATCGATTTCCGCAATCCGCGACAGCCGGTCGAATTGTTTAGACGGTGTTGGTCGGTCTCACGCGGTGGTGGGCAGGTGGTCGCAGTCCACTTGTTGCCAATGCGGCGGTGGCGTCCATTGTGACCAAAGGTCGCCGAGGCGGCCATCGAAACAGCCCGGTAACGCGGCTTCACTGCACAGCCGGTTGGGGATTTTCCAATCCTCCAACAGGGTCGCGGCACCAATGGCCTGAGCCGGAAAATCCGGGAATAAGAAACGGGCCGGTTTCACCACAAAGGGAAAGGCCGATTCGCTGGCCAATACCGCGCGGACATCAAACGTTTCCCGGAACCGGTCGGCCAGATAAAATACCGTGGCTAAGGCTTGATGGCTTCCGGTAATCAACACCGGTTGCGATGGGGATAAGCTTGCGGTGAGGTCGTTTAAAAACGCCCAGGCCTGGGTGTTTTTCGGTTGTAATTCGGCGGGTTTGGGAAAAGGCTGTTCGGTCATGAACAGCAGTTTATTCCCCTGTTGCCTGAATAAAAGAGCCTGTCGTTCGCCGTCGGTGACGGCGAAGTTGACCGGACGTTCGGTCTCGTCGTCTTGTTCAACCTCAATCAGATAAAAGCCGTTCGGCTGTTCCTGTTGCCCAATCCAACGCACGTTATCGTCTCAGACCTGGTTATTGCGGTAGACCGGACGGCCTTGGAAGTAAGTGGCTTCGATTTCACCATTGAACTCCCAGCCGCTGAAGGGTGAATTGTCGCCCTGACTAATCATTTCCGAGCGCTCCAGCGTCCAGATGGCCTCCGGGTTGTACAGGCTGAAGTCGGCGTAATGCCCCTCGATTAAACTGCCGTTTTGAATACCGAGAATGTCGGCCGGACGTTGTGTTAAAGCCGCCAGTGCGGTGTGAATGTCCAAAACGCCTTCCTGTACCAGTTTCATGGTCAACGGCAGCAGGGTTTCCAATCCGCTGATGCCCGGTTCGCTTTCGCCGAATGGTAATAGTTTGACGTCGCGGTCAAGCGGCGTATGGTCGCTGACGATGGCGTCGATGATGCCGGTTTTGACGCCGAGACGCAACGCTTCCTTGTCTTCATGGGTGCGTAGCGGAGGCGAAACATGGAACAGGGAATCAAAGTCCATCACATCGTATTCGGTCAGGTGCAGTTGGTGAATTGCCACGTCGCAGGTGACTTGCATGCCGCGCTTTTTCGCATCGGCAATCATTTCCACCGAACGAGCGGTGGAAATTTGCGATATGTGGATGCGTGCGCCGGTTTCCTCGGCGAGAATCAGATTACGCGCCAGCGCGGTGGTTTCCGCCGAGGCTGGGATTTCAGGCAAACCGAGACGACTGCTGATGACGCCGCTGTGCACTACGCCCTTGTTTTTCAGTTGCGAGTTTTCGCAGCGCATCATCAAGAGCACGTCATTACTGACGGCATAGGCCATAGCGTTTTTCAGCGTCAAGGCATTCTGAATCGGCTGGGCGGCTTGGCTTAAGGCGATGCAGCCGGCGTTTTTCAATGCCGCCATATTGCTGAGCATTTTGCCTTCCAATCCTTGCGTGATGGCACCCAGCGGCAGAACGAAAGCTGTGGCGGCCTGGCGAGCGCGGCGCTGAATCAGTTCGGTCACCGCCTGGGTGTCGTTGACCGGGTTGGTGTCCGGCGGGCAGCAGATGGTGGTGATGCCGCCGGCCACGGCGGCTTTGGTTTCGGAGGCGATGCTGCCTTCGTAGCGACTGCCGGGTTCGGCCAGACGAGCATGCAAATCCACCAGGCCTGGGAAAATCCACTTGCCGGTGCCGTCAATCGTTTGGTCCGGCGAGAAGCCTTCCGGTGCCGTGTCGCTGATGGCTTGGATGCGGCCGCGTGCAATATACAGATTGGTGACCTGGTCAAGTGACTGACTGGGGTCGATGATTCGGGCATTTTCGATTAACAGTCTCAAGCTTCTGTCTCCTCTGTCGCTTTCGCTTCACTCAGCTTGCTTTCGTTCAATTGTCTCGCGTTTTCGATGATGACACTCATCACCGCCATGCGCACGGCGATGCCGTAGGTGACCTGTTCGAGTATCACCGATTGGTGTCCGTCCACGACTTCGGAGTCGATTTCCACCCCACGGTTGACCGGGCCGGGATGCATCACGATGGCGTCGGGCTTGGCGTAGCCCAGACGTTCCTTGGTCAGGCCGTACAGGTTGAAGAATTCCTTGCCGCTGGGTAGCAGGGCGCTTTTCATGCGTTCGCTTTGCAGGCGGACGTTGATGATGACGTCGACGCCGTCCAGGCCTTCTTCAATGTGTTCATAGACGTGGACGCCGAGCGCTTCCGGATGTGACGGCATCAGGGTTTTCGGGCCGATGACGCGGATCTCGCGCGCTTCGAGAATGCTCAAGGCTTGAATCTGCGAGCGCACCACGCGGGAATGTTGCACGTCCCCGATGATGGCGACCTTCAGGTCGTAGATATCGCCTTTGTGTTTGCGGATGGTGAACATGTCGAGCATCGCCTGAGTCGGGTGGGCGTGCTGGCCGTCACCGGCATTGACCACGTGGACGTGAGGGGCGACGTGTTTTGCGATGAAATGGGCGGCGCCGCTTTCGCTGTGGCGCACCACGAAGACATCGGCCAGCATGGCTTCCAGATTCCAAAGGGTGTCCAGCAGGGTTTCCCCTTTTTTGGTGGATGAGGTTTCGATATTGAGGTTCACCACATCGGCGGACAAACGTTTTTCGGCGATTTCGAAAGTGGTCAGCGTGCGCGTGCTGGGTTCGAAGAACAGGTTCATGATGGTCTTACCGTGCAGATTCGGCACTTTTTTGATTTGGCCGGAGGTCGGATCGATGAAACTTTCCGCAACGTCCAGGATTTCCGTCAAATGATGTTGCTTGAGGCCTTCCAGTGTCAGGAAATGGCGCAGCTTTCCTTGTTCATTGAGTTGGATGTTGGGGGTTGTGAGTCTCATGATGTTTCCTTCTGTGTCGTGAGCGCGTCTAACCAGTTTTCAAGAATAATTTGGGCCGCATGGTCGTCAATCGGTTGGGTTGTGTTTTTGGCGCCGGCGTTGCGTTGTTCCGCTTCGATCGAGCTGAGTTGTTCTTCGATATAAAACACCGGCGTATGGTAGCGGCCGCTGAGGCGTTGGCCGAATTTTCGAGCCGGTTGCGTCAAGGCCTGTTCTTCGCCGTTCAATCGCATGGGTAATCCCACCACCACCGCCTGGGGCTGCCAGGTTTCGAACAGGCGAGTGATGTGTTCCCAGTCCGGTTTGCCGTCCCGGCTCTGGACGATGGCTTCCGGCGTGGCGGTGCGGGTAATGGTTTGGCCAACGGCCACACCGATGCGCCGCAAACCGAAGTCGAACCCCAGAATAACGCCGTCGAGCGTTTGGGGATCGATGGCCTTAGTCATGGCCGGCGTCCATGCTGAGCGATTCCGGTGAAATCCCCAGTGTGTTGAGTGCGACTTGCCATTTTTTCTTGGTCGGCACATCAAACAGCAGGGCTTCGTTATAGGGAATCGTCAGCCAGTTATTGGCTTGGATTTCTTCATTGAGTTGCCCCGCTTCCCATCCGGCGAAGCCAAGACACACCACCAGTTTCTCGGGCGCATCACCGCTGGCGAGTGACTTGAGAAAGTCTTCCGAGACGGTCATCGCCAATCGGTCGCGTAATGGCAGGCTTTTTTGCCAGTGCCCCTGCGGTTCGTGCAGGATAAAGCCGTGCTCCATGTCGATGGGGCCGCCCATCATGATGTTCTGTTCCAAAAGTGGCGACGGATGCTCAATGGTGAGCTCAAAATGTTCCAGCAGTTGTTCGACGGTCAAACCGTGTTCCAGGTTGACGACCAGCCCCATCGAACCGTGTTCGTTGTCCTCGACGATGTACACCAGCGTTTTGTCGAACCAGCTGTCGGCCAGGTTCGGCATGGCGATGAGAAAATGATGTTCGAGAGAGTTCAGCTGTTCCATAGCCGTAAATTATATCAGCTTGCCAAATCGCGTTGATTTTTTAGTGGCCGGTTTTGACGGTTTTTTTACGAGTTTTTCGCATCCAGCAAGTGCAAACGTTTTTTCATGGTCGGTGTGGCGTAGGTTTGGCGGTTTCCGTCCACCATAAAGGCTTCGGTGATGCCCATCTGACGGGCGATTTTTTCCCAGCCGGACGGCCCGGCAATCATCAGGGCCGTGGCGGCGGCGTCGGCGGTGGTGGCATCCGGGTGCACCACCGTCACGGAAATGAAGTGGTCCGCCGGGTAACCGGTATTCGGGTTAATGATGTGGCTGTAACGCTTGCCTTTCCAGGTGAAGTAACGCTGATAGGTGCCGGACGTGACGATGCTTTCGTCGCCGTTGATTTGCAGGCTTGCCAAGGCAGTCTTCGGGTGGTCCGGGTCTTGAATGCCGATGCGCCAGGCCTGGTGGTTTTCCGGGTTTTTCGAACCGATGATGCGCATGTCGCCGCCGATGTTGACGATGGCGTTTTCAATGCCGGCGTGCAATAAACTTTCAATCGCCAAGTCGAGCGCCAATCCTTTGGCATTGCCGCCGAAGTCGAGACGCACATTCGAGTTTCGACTGTAAAGGGTGTTGCCTTTGAAATAAATGTCGCGAATGGACGGGCGCGATTTTAGCCAGGCCTGGAGGGTTTCTTCACTGGGCGGCGGCCCGTGCCAGTCTTCGGAGTGAAAGCCCCAGAGCTCAATCAATTGTCCGATGCCGGGATCGAACAGATAATCCGATTCGGCGGCGAGGGTTTGCGATTTGAGAATAAAGCGTTTGACACTGTCGGCAATGGTAATCGGTTGTCGGGCGGCGATGGCGTCGTTGATGTTGCCGAGAATGCCGCCTTTTTCCCAGGCGTGCCAATCCTGATTGAATTGCTGGAAGGTGGCTTCGATGCCTTGAATGGCGTGTTCGGCTTTGGCTTGCGGCGCGTCGACGATTTCGACCCGCACTTCGGTGCCGAATACGTAAAACACTTCCTGAACGGTTTGGGTGGGCGGAGAACAGGCGGTCAGTCCCCAAAAGGCGAGGACAGCGATGGCGAAGTGTTTGAATGGAAAACCGTTGAATTTCATATGGAATTTACTTGAAATGTATTGGATAAAACAAAATTTGGGTTTTTATAAAATATGTTTATAATGAGAAAAGGTTCATCCGCGTAAACAAATATTCGTGATTGTTAAAACGTATTAACCCTCGAATTTCCGATGAAAATGTCCGCGATGACCAGAGTATTCAGTGTGGTTATTCTAACCCTTAAAGGGTGAAAGAACGGTTAAAAATGAAAAAAGTAGAGCTGACAGGAAACGAACGAGAGGTGAAGCCGGGGTCGACGATTATTTCGACGACGGATTTGAACGGAACCATTGTTGAGTGCAACGACGACTTTGTCGACATCTCCGGTTATACCCGCCAGGAGTTGATTGGACAGCCGCACAATATTTTGCGGCACACGGATGTTCCGGCGGCGGTGTTCAAAGATTTATGGCAAACGCTCAAGCAAGGCAAACCCTGGACGCAGTATGTCAAAAACCGTTGTAAGAATGGCGATTTCTATTGGGTGAAAGCCAACATCACGCCGGTATTGCGAGCCAACGAGCTGGTTGGGTATCAATCGGTTCGGACACGCATTTCCGATGCGGAAAAGGCCTCGGCCGAGGCGCTTTACAAACAGATTCAAAATGGCAAGGCGTCGATTCGTCAGGGCTATTTGATGAGCCCGTCCCGACGTTTCAATCTCTTCCATCACATTCATCCGGTCAACGTCATGGTGTCGTTGATTGTGTTCTTAATCGCCTTGCAAGCCGTGACGTCGGCCGGGTTGTTGACGATTCCGGCGGCGGTCGGTTTGCCCGTCGCGGCGATTCTGTTGGTGGGCACCTTTATGGGGCGGCGTTATGTTTTCTCCCGCTTGAAGAAAGCGCGCCAAATCATGACGCAAGTGCGCAGCGGCAATTTCCATTCCGATTTGGAGACCTACGGTTTTCATTCCCTGAGCGGGGTGTTGGCCTCGGTGAAAATGATGCAGACGCAAGTCGGTGCGGAAACCGCACAACGCACCCGCCAGCTGCATGAAAACACCCGATTGAAGGTTGCGCTCGACAGCGCCACCACTAATATGATGGTGGCCGACCAAAATAACGACGTCATCTATTTGAACCACGCCCTCCACGATTTATTGAAACGTCACGCCTCGGCGATTGCCGAAGAAGTGCCCGGGTTCGATGCCGATAATTTGGTGGGTAAATCGATTGATGTGTTCCATCGCCATCCCCAGCATCAAAAACAGTTGTTGGCGAATTTGACCGATCGGCACGTGGCGGAAATTTCGGTCGGAAATTTGATTTTGAAATTGACCATGCAACCGGTCATCAATGATGAGCAAAAACGCATCGGCACCATTGTCGAGTGGATGGATTTAACACAGCAACGTAGCATTGAAGAGACTTTGAACAATGCCTTGTCATTGGCCTCGAAAGGGCATACCGACATCAAATTGAACACTCAGGGGTTGGAAGGGTTCTTCCACACCACGGCGACGGACATCAATGCCTTGTTGGCCACAATGAACGGGGCGTTGGAAGACATGGTCGGGGTGATGGTCAATCTGGCGTCCGGCAATATGACCACGCGGGTGGAAAAAGATTTGCAAGGTTCCTTGGCGGCGATGAAAGGCGCGATGAATGTGTCGCTGGATAATTTGAGCGTCATCATGCTGCAAATCAAAGAAGTGGCGGCGTCGGCCAGTAATGCGTCCAGCGATTCGGCCAAGGCCGCCAACGATTTGTCGGTGCGTACTCAGCAAGCGGCCGCCACGCTGGAAGAGTTGAACGCCACCATGCAGAACATCAACCAGTTGCAGATTGAAAACACCCAATCCTTAACCGAAGTATCCGGCTTGACGCAACAAACCATGCAGGAAAACGATAAGGCCGGCGAAGTGATGTTGGCGTCGGTGGAAGCCATGGACAGCATTCGGGAAACCTCCGCCAAAATCGGTGACATCATCGGCATGATCGACAGCATCGCTTTCCAAACCAATTTGCTGGCGTTGAATGCTGCGGTGGAAGCGGCGCGTGCCGGCGAACACGGGCGCGGTTTTGCGGTGGTGGCGAATGAGGTGCGCACGTTGGCCGCCAAGTCCGCCGATGCCGCGCAGGAAATCAAAAAACTGATTGAGGATTCCGGGCAACGCATCAATGAGGGTGCCGACCGGGTTCAGCAATCGCATGAAGTGTTCAAACAAGTCAATGAGAGTGTCGCCAAAATCGGAAGCACTCTGGAGACGGTGACGGCTTCCATCAGCGACCAGCAGCAAAGTGTGTCGGAAGTGACCCGCGCCCTCGGGTCCTTGGATGAAAACATTCAAAACAACGCCGCGCTGGTGGAAGAAACCTCTGCGTCGGCGGAATCCTTACATGACCAAGCCAGTCTACTGACCAACGAAGTACAGAAATTCCAAATCAGTGAAAGCCTGATGCAGGGGAAAGCGCAAAGTTATCCGGCGGTACACGGTGTCCGGCTGTCCGAAGCCCGTCAGAAAATGCGCATCTGGCGTACCATGATTCAATCTTATTTGTGCGGCATGGAGGTGGACATCGACTTGCAAGCGGCGGTGGATCCGGGCCGTTGCAGTGTCGGTCAGGCGTTGGGGCAATTATTGAGCGCCGACCCCTCTCTGGAAGCCTTGGATCAAATGAAGGAAGTCGTGGAGCTGCACACTCGACAGCACAATCTGGTGAAGTTGGTGCTGGAGTGTCGCGACGCCAAGAATCTACCGGAAGATTTCAACACCTTGTCCCTGCAGGACGGCATGTTGGATGAATTCGTCATCGTCACCGAGAAGCTCGATAAGGCGCTCGGCGTTTTGGAGCAGGTGGTGTTCGAGCACAGTCGCACCGAACCGCTCCCGGCGTTACGCGCCGGATAAACGGAAAAACGCCCAGGCCTGGGCGTTTTTCATCTTCGAATTCAACAAACGTAATCGGTGCGCAATCGGTTTTAAGCCGGTGGCATTAAGCTTTCGAGGTGGTCAAACAGTTCACCGGCGATGTTCAGTCCGTATTGTTCGTCCAACTCCCGAATGCAAGTCGGGCTGGTGACGTTGATTTCGGTGATGTAATCGCCGATGACGTCCAAACCGACGAAATGCAGCCCTTTGCGGCGCAAGGTCGGCGCAATCTGTTCACACAACCATTCATCCCGCTCCGTTAACGCCATGCCCACACCTTGGCCGCCGGCGGCGATATTGCCACGGGTTTCCCCTTCGGCGGGAATGCGCGCCAGCGCATACGGCATGGGGTCGCCATTCACTAATAGAATACGTTTGTCGCCCTGTTTGATTTCCGGCAGATAAATTTGCGCCATAATGTGATGACGCCCGTGGTCGGTCATGGTTTCGATAATGACGTTGATGTTCGGGTCCTGTGCGGTGACCCGGAAAATCGACGCGCCGCCCATCGCATCCAAAGGCTTCAAGATGACATCCTGATGGTCTTGGACGAATTGCTTCAAGCGAGCGGCCTCGGCGGCGACCAGTGTCGGCGGAATGCATTGCGGAAACCAACTGGCGAACAGTTTTTCATTGGCATCGCGCAGGGATTGCGGTTTGTTGATCACCAGCACGCCCTGTGCTTCGGCCAGTTCCAGCATATGGGTGGCATATAGATAGTCGTTATTGAACGGCGGATCCTGACGAATCAGAATAATATCCAATTCGCTCAAATCGGTTTCATGGCTGGCGCCGAAGCCATAGAACTGCGAAGTGGTATCGCTTTTGGCTCGGTCCCAGACTTTCAGTTCGGTGGTTTCGGCAAACGGCCGACCGTTCTTTAAAAACAGATCGGTCGGTTCCATATAATGCAATTGGTGGCCGCGGCGCTGGGCTTCCAGCAGCATGGCGAAGGAACTGTCTTTATAAGGTTTGATGTCCGCGATCGGATCCATCACAATGCCGACGTTCAATAAACTCATGAGGCGGCCTTTTTTTCGTTGGCGGCTTCGCGTTTGGCATCGGCGATTTCACGTGCCGCGGCCAGCAAGGCCAGACGGGCCACTACGCCGTAGGCATAGAAGCGGTTCGGGCTGGCATCCGGAGCCTGGGTTTGGTCCGGCATCACGCAGGAAGTCGCAAACGACAGGGATTCGAAATGCATGCCCGGCGAATTCAAATTGTCGGTGGCGGTTTTACCGGTGTGTACTCGGTAAAAGCCTCCGACCACTTGGTTATGAATCATGTAGACCACCGGTTCCGCCACGGCGTCATTGATGGTTTCGTGGGTGTAAACACCTTCCTGCACCAGCATTTGTTTGGCAACCAATCCTTCCTTGGCGGAGGACATCTTGTTGCGTTGTTTGCGGTTGAGGTTCAGAACGTCTTCCGGGGTATCGACCGACATGATGGCCATGCCATAAGTGCCGCTGTCGGATTTGACGATGGCAAACGGCTTACAGGCGATGTCGTGCTGGTCATAATAACGTTGGGTTTCCTGCAAGACGGTATTGACCGCGCCGGCCAGACATTCCAGACCTTCACGCTCCTTAAAGTCCACCGGACCGCATTGCATCGACATGGGGTTAATCAACCAAGGGTCGATGTCGACCATTTTCGAAAACTCGTTGGAGACGTTTTTGTAGTGGTCGAAATGCTCGGTTTTAAAGCGATCGGCCCAGCCCAGGTCCAGCGGCGGCAGTAAGGTTTGATCGATGTTCTCCAGAATTTCCGGGCGGCCGCTGGACAAATCGTTGTTCAACAGGACGGCGCATGGGAAGAAGTCGTTGACCCCGACGCGGTCGCCCTGTTTTTCCAAAGGACGAAGCACCAGCGTTTTGCCGGACGGCAGCTCGATTTCGGTGCGCTCGGTGATTTCCGGGTTCAGGCTGCCGATGTGCACTTCGTAGCCGGCGGCAATCAGGATTTCCTGCAAGACCGCGAGGTTTTCCAGATAAAACTGGTTTCGGGTATGGTTTTCCGGAATCAGCAGAACGCCGTCGGCAATCGGACAGGCTTGGGTGACGGCGCTTTGCGCGGCTTGAATGGCCAAAGGGCGTAAGTCGGGGTGCAGGTTGTTGAAACCGGCCGGGAACAGATTGGTATCAACCGGCGCCAGTTTATAACCGGCGTTGCGCAAATCCACCGATGCATAGAAAGGCGCGGGCGTTTCTTTAAATTGTTTTCGGAACCAGCATTCGATGTCCGCCTGGTGATTCAGCAAATGTTCTTCCAGTTCCAGAAGGGGACCGGTGAGGGCCGTTTGCAGGTGGGGGACTTGATTGGTTGATAATGGCATAGTGTTCTCGAATGTTAAACAGTAAAGGTTATGAGAGCTTTGTACGAGATGATTACACGGATAAAAATGGTTAAAAACCGCCTGATTGTCGTTGTAAAACTTGCCAATAGCGAGCTATTAGCTGCGTTTTACGCCTTGAGCAGTCAGTTTTTTCCTCATTTTTCTCTCGCATCTCACTCATGCAAAGCTCTCATTATACAAAATCGTTTCCGGTTTGCAGGTCGCCGTTTGCGTCATGAAGCGGTCATCGGGGTGGTGAAATCCCCCCATAGCGTTTGCAAGGCGGCGAGAATCACCGGGGCGGCGGTTTCGGTGCGCAAAATGCGCGGCCCAAGTTGGATGGCCGTCAAGCCCGCGTCCACGGCCAAGTCGACTTCATCGTCCGTCAGACCGCCTTCCGGCCCGATGAACAAGTGAATGGGACTTTCCGCCAAACTTGGGTTTAATGTGGTCAGCGAGTGCTCCGCCGTGGGGCTGAGCACCAGTCCGCTCGGAGCATTCGCGGCTTTCAGCCAGGCCTGGTAGGTTTCGGGTTGGGTAATCTCCGGCACCACATTGCGGTTGGATTGCTCACAGGCGTTGATGGCGATGTCTTGCCATTGACGACGTTTTTTGTCCAGTTTGTCGCCGCTCAGCTTCACATCACAGCGTTCGGTGAACAGGGGCTGGATGCGGGTCACGCCAAGTTCCACCGCTTTCTGTATGCTGTAATCCATACGGTCGCCTTTGGAGATGCCTTGCAATAAAACCGTTTCCAACGGCGATTCGGTCACCGGCGACGCCGTACTTTCGATGACCACGTCGGCGGTGCGGCGGCTGGTGTGTAATAGCGTGGCTTGGGCACAAGTGCCACGTCCGTCAAAGACTTCGACCGGACGGTCATGTTTCAAACGCAACACCGTCAGGGCGTAATGCGCCTGATCCTTGTCTAAAGACAGGGTTCGCCCGGCGGTCAGATCGGCGGGCAGGTAGAAACGCGGAATTCTCATGACGAGCCCGAAATCAGCGGTCTTTAAACGTCAGTCGGCTGACGATGTTCAATACCGGTTTGGATTGGTTCATGCTGTAAAAATGCAGACCGGGGGCACCGGCGTCCAGCAAACGTTGTGACAGTTCCGTGACCACGTCTTCACCGAATGCCAGCAAACTTTCCTGGTCGTCTTCAAAGCTTTCCAGACGACATTTCAACCAACGGGGCACTTCCGCGCCACAGCCTTCGGAGAAACGCACCAGATTTTCATAGTTGGTGATCGGCATGATGCCAGGCACAATCGGCAGGTCGATGCCGGAGCGCTCGCAGTTGTCGATGAAGTACAGGTAGCTGTCGACATTGTAAAAATATTGGGTGATGGCAGAGTCGGCGCCTTGTTCAACCTTGTGCTTGAACCATTTGATGCCAATGTTGCAGTTACGCGCTTGCGGATGGGTTTCCGGATAGGCGGCCACTTCCAGCTTGAAGGTGTCGCCGCGCTCGCGTCGGATGAAGGCGATGAGGTCGCTGGCGTATTTGAATTCGCCCGGGTCCATCATGCCCGACGGCAGGTCGCCGCGTAGGGCGACGATGCGCTTGATGCCCATGGCTTCGTAAGTGTCGAGCAACTCCAGAACACTTTCCTCGGACGCGCCGATGCAGGTCAAGTGCGGCGCCGCTTCGTTATCGGTTTCGGTTTGGATGTAACGCACCGTATCGATGGTGCGGCTTTGGGTGGTGCCGCCGGCACCGTAGGTTACGGACATGTATTCCGGTTGAATCGGTGAGAGTTCCTGAATAACGGTTTTCAGCTTTTCCATGCCTTTTTCGGTGCGGGGCGGGAAGAATTCCAAGCTGAGTTTTTGTTCGTATTGTTGTTGTGACTGCATGTGTTTTCCTTGCGCTTTTCTGGATGACCGCCGTATTGAACGGCGGTCAGGCGATGAGGCGACCGGGGTCCGCGAAACAGGTCGCTTAGAGTCCGGCGTCGGCTTTCAGGGCCTCGGCTTTGTCGGTTTTTTCCCAGGTGAAATCCGGTAGTTCGCGGCCGAAATGGCCGTAGGAGGCCGTCTGGCGATAAATCGGGCGATACAGGTCGAGCATCGCGATTAAGCCTTTCGGGCGCAAATCGAAGTGCTCGCGCACCAGTTGCTCGATGCGGCTGACCGGAATGCGTTCCGTGCCGAAGGTGTCGATGCTGATGGAAGTCGGTTCCGCGACGCCGATGGCGTAGGAGACCTGAATCTCGCATTTGTCCGCCAAACCGGCCGCGACGATGTTTTTCGCCACATAACGGCCGGCATAGGCCGCGGAGCGGTCCACTTTAGACGGATCTTTGCCCGAGAAGGCACCGCCGCCGTGACGCGCCATGCCGCCGTAGGTGTCGACAATGATTTTACGGCCGGTCAAACCGGCATCGCCCACCGGCCCACCGATGACGAAACGCCCGGTCGGGTTGATGTGGTATTGAGTATCGGCATGGAGCCATTCGGCCGGGAGCACCGGCTTGATGATTTCTTCCATGACCGCTTCGTGTAAGTGTTTATTGTCGATGTCCGGTGAATGCTGGGTGGACAATACCACGGCATCGATGGCGACCGGTTGGCCGTTTTCATAGCGCAAGGTTACTTGGCTTTTGGCGTCCGGTCTCAACCAGTTCAGCTGGCCGGATTTGCGGCAGTCGGCTTGCTTTTCCATCAAGCGGTGAGCATAGAAAATCGGCGCCGGCATCAACACCTCGGTTTCGTTGGAGGCGTAGCCGAACATCAGGCCCTGATCGCCCGCACCTTGTTCGCGGTCGTCGGATTCGTCGACGCCCTGGGCGATTTCCGGGGATTGTTTACCGATGGAACTCAGCACCGCGCAGGTGCTGCCGTCAAAGCCTAAATCACCGTGGTTGTAGCCGATGTCGTTCACGACCTTTCGCACGAGTTCTTCCTGGTCAACCCAGGCTTCGGTGGTGATTTCACCGCCCAGCATAACCATGCCGGTCTTGACAAACGTTTCGCAGGCGACACGGGCTTTCGGGTCTTGCGCCAAAATGGCGTCCAGCATGGCATCTGAAATCTGGTCGGCGATTTTGTCTGGATGGCCTTCGGAAACGGATTCAGACGTAAACACTGTGGTGGTCATAGATAACTGTCCTCAAGTTCAAAATATTGCAAAGTTGAGATACGGAATATCAGGCGGGAAGGTGTGAACAAGCTCCTCGCTTTAGCCGTACTTATTTAGGCGCCCGCAAGCTGATGAGTCAAATCGGCGCTAGGCGCAATTTTCGTTAAATTGTGCGTCGGATGCAAGTTTTTTATTGGATTTTCGGTGATTTAGGCTTGGTTTTATTAAGGAAATTGCCGGGATGATTTGTTCGAATATCATCAAACTGTCATATTTGCGATATTGGCTTTTTGTTACCATCCGCTGCAAATTGGGTCTTTGGGCATGATGCTTTGAGGACGGAGAGTTTAAACGGAGTGAGTCGTGGAAAGAGTGACTTTGCCGGAAGCGAAATGCTCCGGCTTACAACATTCGCCATTGGGTCGGGAATTGAAAGATATTTTCGATCACCAACGGATTCAAACACATTTTCAGCCGATTGTCGGCCTGAAAACGCGTTCCGTGTTTGCGTTCGAAGCCTTAACGCGCGGACCGGATAATTCCGCCCTGTATTCGCCCGCTCATCTGTTTCGTTTGGCATCGGACCACGGTTGCTTGTTGGAAATGGATTTGATGGCCCGCCGGGTGTCCATCAAAAACTTTATGAAATCGGTGGCGCAGCATCAGAATCAGGTGAAGCTGTTCTTGAATGTGTCGGTCAGTTCGTTGATGAATGTCGACCATCGTTCCGGTTTGACGCTGGATTGCTTGAATTATTACGGTTTGAATATCCATCAAGTGGTGATTGAAATCACCGAATTGCAACCGGTGGAAGACAGCGGCCTGTTTCTGAACGCGATTCAACATTACCGCAAAATGGGGTTCAAGGTCGCCATTGACGACTTGGGCTCCGGTTACAACGGTTTGAAGCTGTGGTCGGAGGTCAAACCCGATTTCGTTAAAATCGACAAACACTTCATCGCCGACATCGACAAGCAAGCCGACAAGTATCGGTTTATGGAAACCATTCTGACATTGGCGAAGAGTCTCGGCACCAAAATCATCGCCGAAGGGGTGGAAACCGAAGCCGAGTTGCAGATTTTGGAAAAACTGGGTGTGGATTTCGTGCAGGGGTATCTGTTGAAGCGCCCGTCGCCGTCCACGGCCCTGACATTGGATTACAAGTGGAACGAAGTCGTTCAGGATGTGACCAATCCGAAAGAAACGGTCAAGCTGTTGTGCCGGGAAGCGTTCACCATGCCGTTGGACACCACCATCGATCAGATGACGGATGAACTGCTGCACCGTCCCGGTGTGGATTATGTGCCGATTGTCGAAAAAGGCCGGGTGCACGGCATGGTGTGGCGGCGCGAATTGACCGAACTGTTGGCGAGTAAGTTCGGGCGCGATTTGCACGGCCGTAAAAACATTGCCAAATTGATGGACCCGTCGCCATTGGTGTTCGATATCAATACGCCGTTGGTGGAGGCGAGTCGGGAAATCACTGAAAACGGTTCCTACGATAAGGGCACCTTTATTTTGACTGATAAGGGCAATTACAAAGGCTGTGGTTCCTTTATGGAATTGTTGCGGGTCATCACCGACTTGAAAATCCGCAGTGCGCAGTACGCCAATCCGCTGTCCGGTTTACCGGGCAATGTGCCGATTCAGAATATGATTCAGGAATACCTCGATCGTCAGTCGCCGTTTGTGGTGATTTACGTCGACGTCGATAACTTCAAGCCGTATAACGATTATTACAGTTTCGAACAGGGTGATCAGGTCATCAGCGCGGTGGCGCGGGTGTTGAAAGAGTCCCTCGGTGTGCAGGAAGCCTTTATCGGGCATGTCGGTGGGGACGATTTTGTGGTGGTGATGCCGGATATGCAATATGAAATGGTGTGTCAGCGCATTTTGAAAGGTTTCCAGTTCGCCAGTTTGAATTTTTACACTCAGGAAGACCGTCATCGCGGCGGCATCTATGCCGAGGACCGAGCGGGTGAAAAGGTGTTCTTTCCAATGATGTCGTTATCGCTGGGGGTGTTGCTGGTGCATCCCGGCGTGTTCGACCATACTCAAAAACTATCGTCTTACGCCACGCGCGCCAAAAAAGGTGCCAAATCCCAAGGGGGCAACACCTATTATGTGGTGGACTCCCGTCAAGTCGGGCTGATGCGCGCCTGACCGAGTCAATTCACTTCTTTTAAGCTTGCTTGAATCGTGTGATAGGATGTTGCTTTTGGCCAGGCCTGGTGGGTTTTGGTCGTTTAAAAAATCAGTCATAACAAAGACTTGGGTTTTACCCGCTGAGTCTTTTTTGCTTGCAAAGTGGTCAGGTTCATGTAAAATTAGCCGCTTTTTTCAAAACAGGTACGAAATTATGTCGACCGTGAAAACTGAAAATCAAACACCGTTGGTCGGTGTCATTATGGGGTCCAAATCGGACTGGCCCACCATGAAAAACGCCGTGGACATGCTGGAGCAATTCGGTGTGCCTTATGAGGTCAAGGTGGTGTCCGCGCATCGAACGCCGGATTTGATGTTTGAATACGCCCAAACGGCTGAAGCCCGTGGCTTGCAAGTCATCATTGCCGGTGCCGGCGGTGCGGCGCATTTGCCGGGCATGGTTGCCGCCAAGACCATCGTGCCTGTTTTGGGTGTGCCGGTTCAATCCCGTGCCTTGAGCGGTGAAGATTCGCTATTGTCCATCGTGCAGATGCCGGGCGGCATTCCGGTCGGTACCTTGGCCATCGGCGACGCCGGTGCCAAGAACGCCGGTATCCTGGCGTCGCAAATGGTCGGCACACATATCCCGGCTGTGCGTGAAGCCGTGCGCGCTTTCCGTGAAGCACAAACCCAGTTCGTGTTGGATAACCCGGATCCGCGCGACTGACGTTTCGCGAGTAGATTCCCTACCCAGTTCGCGGCTTTTCACGTAAAATACCTGTCTTGTCCTTTTCCGGTCGAATAACCGGAAAAGGCGCTCAATGTCATGCATGACCATCGGTCGAATGAACAAGTCATCACCACAGCAAACAACGGAAATTGAGGAGCGATATGACGCCTATCACAAAGAAAATCGGTGTTTTGGGAGCCGGCCAATTGGGTCGTATGTTGGCGATTGCCGGCTATCCGCTGGGGCAGAAATTCGGTTTTCTAGGCACCAGTCATGACGAACCGTCTGCCTTGCTGGGGCAGATGTACACTGATGAAGTTGAGTCCTTGAAAGACCTGGTCAAGTTTTCCGATGTGATGACCTACGAAAGCGAAAACACCTCGGTGGAAATGGTGCGCGAAATCGCTCGCAGTATTCCAGTGTATCCGGGCGAAAAATCCTTGTATTATTCTCAGCATCGCGGTCGTGAAAAAGGCTTGTTCGATGAACTGAGCATTCCGTGTGCGCCTTATCAAGTCGTCGATTCGTTGGAAAACCTGACTCAGGCGGTGGACGAAATCGGTTTGCCAGCCGTCCTGAAAACCACCACCGAAGGTTATGATGGTAAGGGGCAATTCGTCCTCAAAGAAAAGTCGCAAATCGACCAGGCCTGGAAAGCCATCGGCGGCCGGGAATTGATTTTGGAAGGGTTTATCGATTTCAGTCGCGAACTGTCGATTGTCGCGGTGCGCAACGCTGATAACGAACACGTTTACTATCCGTTGGTGCAGAACGTTCATCATGATGGCATTCTGCGTTACACCATTGCGCCGGCACGGCAAATTTCCGAAACCGTTCAGACGCAGGCGGAAGCCTATATGAAAGCCTTACTGGATAAACTGGACCACGTTGGCGTACTGACACTGGAGTTGTTCGAAACGGTCGATGGCTTGGTCGCCAATGAAATGGCACCGCGTGTCCACAACTCCGGGCATTGGACCATTGAAGGGGCTTTGACCAGCCAGTTTGAAAACCATGTGCGAGCCATCACCGGGCTGCCGTTGGGCGATACGTCGCCACGTCAACCGGTGGCGGCGATGATTAACATCATCGGCGAAACCGGTCCGGTGGCCGAGGTGTTGAAAATGCCGAACGCCTTTCTGCATTTGTACGATAAGGCCGAAAGAGCGGGGCGCAAGCTGGGGCACATCAACTTGGTCGCCGATTCGGAAGACGCGCTGTATGAACAGATCAAACAGTTGAGCGCGTTTTTGCCTGCCGAAGACAAGAGCGAATCTTAAGCAGACCTTAAACGATTTGGTTACGGATTTGGTTGCGCTTGGGTATAACTGAGCAGTTGACTCATGGTCAGTGCCAAGTCGGACGGAATCACGCCGGCCTGGCTGGTTTGGTTCGCCAGCACGTCGCCACTGTGGGCGTGCAGTGATACGCCCAAACACGCTGCTTCGAACAATCCCATGCCTTGCGCCAGAAAGCTGGTGATGGCACCAGTCAATACATCGCCCATGCCGCCGACTGCCATACCGGCGTTGCCCGCCGTACACAGTTCCATACGTCTCCCGTCATACACCAAAGTGCCGTTGCCTTTCAACACAACCACGCCGCCGTAACGTTTTTGCAATTCCATCACCGCTTTGAAGCGGTCTCGCTGGATGTCTGCGGTATCGGAGCCAAGTAAACGGGCGGCTTCGCCCGGGTGCGGTGTCAGCACCCAGTTAGGTTGTGTTTGCGGTTGCTTGGCCAGCAGGTTCAGTGCGTCGGCGTCCAGGACTTTGGGAGTGGATTTGGATGATTCGCTGGTTAGTATGGATTGGAATAAGGCCTGCGCCCAATCGTCCTGACCGAGGCCCGGGCCCAAGCCGATGGCATTGGTTTGCGGCAGAAGATCGGTTAAATCGTTTTGCGAATAAGTCATCAATTCCGGCTGCGCCTGGGTGAGGGCAACCAAGTGTTCCGGTTGCGTGACAATTTTCACCAGGCCTGCGCCGCTGGTCAAACTGGCCAAACCGGCCAGTTGGATGGCTCCCATCATATGGTGATTGCCACCGGTCAGCAATACCGTGCCTTGACGTCCTTTGTGGCTGGAGGCGGTGACCGGTGGACGTTGTCCCAACCAGTGCTTCAGAGAATGGTTTTGTGCGATGGGCGTTTGTCCTTGATAGCTGTCCCGGTTGAGGAACAACGGGCTGAAATGAATCTTGCCGGCGGTTTCCGGCCCCATGTGGGTGTATAGCCCCGGTTTTTGGGTGATGAAAGTGCAGGTGTGGGAGGCACGAATGGCCGTGCCGAGAATGTGACCCGTGTCGGCGTGGAGGCCGCTGGGAATGTCGATGGCGAGCACCGGCTTGTGGGCGTCGTTCACCTGCTGGAATATCTCGGCGAAGTCGCCGGAAACCGGTTGATTCAAACCGGTGCCGAAAACCGCGTCCACGACGATATCCGCATCCTGTAACCGGTCGCTCTGAAAGGTGGTGGGCGACAGCCCGAGGGCTTTGAGTTCCTGTAACGCCGCGAGAGCATCGCCGTGAATTTTCGTTTCATCTCCCAGCAGTACCGCCGTGACCTGACGACCTTCCAGCAGTGCGTATTGCGTCAGCACCCAGCCGTCGCCGCCGTTATTGCCACCGCCGCACAGTACGACAATTTTTTCAGCGTCCGGTTGGGTTTCTTTCAACGTTTGGTAGGCGAAATAGGCGGCACGCTTCATCAGCAGCAGGCCTGGCTGTTTTTGGGTTTCGATGGCGTAGCGGTCGATGGCACGGCTTTGAGCCGCAGTGTAAAAATCAATGGTCGGCATTCGGCACCTGCTGAGTTTGGAAGCGTGGTGGAAAAGACGATCGCGGTTTATGCGTCGTCATTTTGTTCATTATACGCTTGGTGCTTTTTAAATAAACAGCGCAATCAATACCGCGCCGAGAATGAAGCGGTACCAGGCGAAGGGGGCCATGCCGATGGAATTAATCCATTTCAGGAAGAGTGCAATCACGGCGTAAGCCGTCAGGCCGGACAAGATGACGCCGCCGATCATGGCATCCCACTGTACGTGGTGGGCGCTGTCGAGAAGGTCTTTTAGTTTTAACAGACCGGCGCCGAGGATAATCGGAATGGACAATAGGAAGGAGAAACGGGCGGCCGCTTCACGTGTCAGGCCGACCATCAGTGCGGCGGTGATGGTGATGCCGGAGCGCGAGGTGCCGGGAATCAGTGCCAAAGCCTGCGCAAAGCCGATGATGAGAATGTCTTTGAAGCTTAAACTGTGTTCGTCGCGAATGCGTTTGCCTTTGACGTCCGACCACCAGAGCAAGGCCCCGAACCCGATGGTGGTTGCGGCGATAATCAATGGGTCGCGTAGCGCTTCTTCCAAACCGTTGTTGATGATGAAACCGAAAATCACCGCCGGCAAGGTGGCGAAAATCACCCACCAGGCCAGGCGGCTATTGCTGGTGGGCTGACGGGTGACCAGCGAGGTGGTCCAGTCACGAGTCATGAGCCAGACGTCCTGACGGAAATACAGCAACACGGCGGATAAAGTGCCGATGTGAACCGCCACGTCGAACGCTAAGCCTTGGTCTTGCCAGCCGAACAGCTGAGGGATGAGAATCAAATGGCCGGAGCTGGAAATCGGCAGGAATTCGGTCAAGCCCTGAATGATGGCGAGAAAGGTGATTTGAATCCAGTCCAGTGTTTGTTCCATGCCGCTTCCTTGTATGAATAGTCCGTTCGGTGGTGTTGGTCGGTTAGAGTTGGTGTCTTAAATCGCGGAGCTTAAAGCCCATCAGCGATAGGTCACAGCCTTTGGTGAGGGCGATGACTTTGAAGCTTTCGCCCATTTCGTCCGGCAGGGTCAGGGTTTTGATTTGCTGGGCGATTTTCAATGATTCGGTGATGTCCATTTCCGGGTCGCCCGACATTTCCAGCAAACCGCTGCCCATCAAGAAATGCGCTTGGGTGGTGAAGCCGGCTACCTTGAAACCGGCGTCGAAAGCGGACTCCGCCACGGCGGTGAAATCGACGTGAGCGGTGATGTCCTGCAGGCCTGGGTAAAAGAAGGGGTCGCTGTGGGCGCGGTGCTGGTAATGGCAGCGCAAAGTGCCCATGCGGCGAGCCGGTTGGTAGTATTCTCGTCGGGTGTAGCCGTAGTCCACCAACAGTAAGGCGCCGTGGGTCAAAAAGTCGGAAATGGATTGCAACCACGGCTGAATGTTGAGGTTGATTTCGGTTTCATAGCCTTGCGACGGCGGATGGCCTATCTGGCTGAGAATGCCGTTGGCCGCTTTTTGCAGTGTCGGGTCGGTCACCGGGTGATATTCCCATTCGAAGCGCTGTTTGCTCTCGTTGTAGGTGACATAGCCGCGCAGGCTTTGGTCGGCTTCCAGGCGCAGTTTTTCCACCGGCATGGCATCCAGCACCTCGTTGGCGATGATGACGCCTTCCATCGGTTTTTTCGGCAACTGGTCTAACCAGACGACCTTTTCGAACAGCGCATCCGGCAAGGTTTTCAGGGTGTCTTCTTGCCGGGCGCGCAAATCGGCGCTGAGTTCGACGATGAAGTAGTGCTCGACCGGTTGTTGCAAGGCGTCCAGTTCTAGCAGGATGTCTTTGGCCATGGTGCCTTTCCCGGCACCGAATTCGATGACGTTGGGGTGTTCCAATGACGTTAACACCTGCGCCGCTTGGCGGGCCAGGCAGCGTGAAAAAATCGGTGAAATTTCCGGTGCGGTGATGAAGTCACCTTGCGCGCCGATTTTCGGCAGCCCACTGGAATAATAGCCCAGGCCTGGCGTATACAGCGCCATTTGCATGAAGTGGGCGAATGACAGAGAACCGTGGCGCTTCAACGCTTGGCGGATTTTCTGGGCCAGGGCATCGCTACGGGCTTGATTCTCGGGTGGCGGGGTTGGAAGCTGGTGTGTCGGTTTCATGCGAGGCCATTCGATATTTTAAATTTCGACTATTATAGTATAGTATCCGTTGAGATTGGATTGGGATTTGGCAGTCTTTTTGCTTAGTCATTATTCAGTCAGAATTCATTGCGCATGAGGCTTGAACAGAGATGAAGTTAGGGATTAAAAAAGTCCATGAAAACGAGTGGTTGGTGCATATCGGTTACGCGTCGATTCGGCTGGACCGTTTTTCGGTAGAACTGCTGAACATCACCCTGGAGCATTTGGTGGCGCTGGAGCACGGCCAAACCCACTCGACCCTGACAAGTTACATTAAGCTGGGGTGTCGTATCCGGGAACTGGACGACGCCGGGGTGCAATTGTTGGTACGCGGCGTGGATAACCAGGATTTATTGAAATTGATGCTGGTTGCTCAGGACGAGACGTTGAACGAGGTGGTGTTGCGCAATGTCGGCGGCATCCTCGCCAAGCAATTGAATGCGGATATGGCCAATCCGGCACCACCGAATAACGATGAAGCCAAAGCCGCCATCAAACGGGTGGTCGAAAAGATGTTCGAATTGGAATGTCAGGGCAAAATCGAGTTTTTTGACAAGAATACGCAATACATTTAGGACGACGCATGGATATTACCGCCAAACGTGATCACGACGGTCAATACATACTGGAAATGGGGCCGGTGTTTTTCGAGTTGCCGCTGGAGTCGCTGGAACTGTTGCATAAGCTGGTCGGTGAGCGGCTGGGTAATCACGCCACGGCCGATATGGACGGTTTGAATAAAAAATTGAATGCTTACCGTGCGCTGGCGAGTAAGTTGGTGTCGATGGACGATCGCGTGTTGCAAAAACTGGTAACACAACTGACACCGGAACAATTGGTGACGATGGTACGTTTGGCGGACGGTGAACGTCTGTTCCATAAGGTGATTCGTAACCTGTCGCGCCAGAACGGACAACAATTTCAGCAGGATTACCATGATTTGAACAAGATTACCGTGCACCAGGCGTCGTTGTATATGGAACAGGCGGTGCCGATGATTCGCCAGGCCGCTCAGGAGCAGAAGGCATTGATGGGGCAGAGCTGAGTTATTCGCTACAGCCGAATTGACAAAACGCCCAGGCCTGGGCGTTTTTTGTTTGGTTTTTCGTGTTTCTCGGTCAGCGCTGACGGTGGATTTTCAGTCCGACGGAATCGGTTTCGATGACGGCATTGGGTTTGTGCAACGTCAGTTCAATGGCCGATACGCCGGCGTGATGGTCGAAAATATGTTGGCAAACGGCTTCGGCCAGCGATTCAATCAATTCAAAACGGCTGGCGGCGACCAACTCGATGATTTCATCGCTGATGGCTTTGTAATTGACGGTGTCCGCCAACCGGTCGGATTGCGCTGCGGCACGCAGGTCGGTGGCGAGTGATAAATCGAAAATCAAAGGTTGCTTGAACTGTTTTTCCCAGTCGTACACGCCGATGACGGCCTGGGTTTTTAACCCCTGTATAAAGATGGTGTCTTGTGCCATAAAATCCACTCGTAATCTATGCAGTTATCCATCGCGTTTGGGGTGCGATGAATGAATTCTGTTCGAAATTATCGCATATTTCGTTAAAATAGCGCTTCCAAATCACGGACGACATGTCGATAAGTTTTCGATTCAACAAAAAAGGATTCTGAAGAGTGGATTTTACAGGTATGCAATGGTTGGCGCTTTTGGCGGCTTATGGTCTGGGCTCGATTTCCTCGGCGATTATCGTTTGCCGGTTGATGGGGTTGGGCGACCCGCGCCAAGACGGTTCCGGCAACCCGGGGGCGACCAACGTCAAACGCCTGTATGGTTCCAAACCGGCGGCGGTGACGCTGTTGGGCGATATTCTGAAAGGCTTTGTGCCGGTGGTGCTGGCCAACTATGCCGGTTGGTCACCGTTGTTGGTGATCCTAATCGGTTTCGCGAGTTTCATCGGGCATTTGTATCCGGTGTTTTTCGGTTTCCGAGGTGGAAAAGGCGTGGCCACCATGTTGGGGGTGATGTTCGGATTGTCCTTCCCGATCGGAATTGCCGTGGCGGGAACCTGGTTGTTTGTCGCTAAGGTGTTGAAAATTTCATCTTTATCGGCTTTGATTGCCACTGCGCTGGCGCCGATGTATATCTATTTTCTGTCCGATGCGGAAATGAGTTGGGTGGGCGTGACGACCTTGATGACGTTGATTCTGTTCTGGCGCCACCGCAGTAATATCCAACGCCTGCTCAAAGGCGAAGAAGACCTGATTAAAAAGAAACCGAAAGCGGATTGAGTTTCGGCGTTTGACTCAAACGACTGAATCGTCGATTGGCGTGAGGGACTCCAAGTCCCAGCGCGGTTGGCAGGCGAAATTCAAATCGTCGGATTGCCCGGCTGCCAAACGTTTCGACCCGGCATAAGCAATCATGGCGCCGTTGTCGGTGCAGAACTCTAAACGGGGAAAGAAGACTTCGCCGCGGCGTTTGTCCATCAACGCCGTCAGTTGTTCGCGAATTTCCCGGTTGGCGCTGACACCGCCCGACACGACCAAACGATTCAACCCTTCCTGTTCCAAAGCGCGCTTGCATTTGATGCGCAAGGTATCGGCCACCGCCATTTCGAAGGCACGGCAAATATCGGCTTGGGTCTGTTCGGTGGCGTCGTTTTCGTCTTTCGCTTTCAGCCAGGTATTGAGCGTATAGGTTTTCAAACCGCTGAAACTCATGTCGAGACCGGGGCGGTCCACCATCGGACGTGGAAACTTGTAGCGATCCGAAACCCCTTGCAAGGCGCGCTTTGAAACTTCTGGGCCGCCCGGGTAGCCCAGGCCGAGCATTTTGGCGGTTTTGTCGAAAGCTTCACCGGCGGCGTCGTCGAGCGTGTCGCCCAGTAAGCGGTAACGACCAATGCCGTCCACGCGGATAATCATGCTGTGACCGCCAGAGACCAATAAACAAATAAAGGGAAATTCGGGTTGGGTGTCTTCCAGCATGGGGGCGAGCAAATGGCCTTCCATATGGTGGACGCCGACGGCGGGAAGTTGCCAGGCAAAAGCCAGGCTGCGCGCCACCGCGGCACCGGAGAGTAACGCGCCCATTAAACCGGGGCCACGAGTATAAGCAATGCCGGTGATGTCCGATGGCTGGGTTTGAGCTTTATCGAGTGTTTCACGAACCAAAGGAAGGATTTTGCGGACATGGTCGCGGGACGCCAGTTCCGGCACCACGCCGCCGTATTCGGCATGCAGTTTCACTTGGCTGTATAAGGAATGCGCCAACAAACCTTTTTCCGAATGGTAGAGGGCGATGCCCGTCTCGTCGCAGGAGGTTTCAATGCCCAGTGTCAAGGACGGCGCGTTGATGTCGGTTGTGTGCATAGTATCCGCTGGTTGTGAATCGATTTTAGCGAGCGCGGCGCAATCGGATATTTTGTGAATCCCCGGCCGATGTCGCGTTTGTTATTTGAAAGACTCGAAATTTTAACAAAAACACCGGAAATGTCCGAAGTTTTGTTTGCAAAATTAGAAGGTTAATTTTATAATTCGCGTTTTCCTGGTTTTCCACGTTGAAAATCGTTAAACGAATTTAAAAGAAAGAGTAGATTATGCCAAGCGTAAAAGTAAGAGATACCGAACCATTTGACGTAGCCCTACGTCGTTTCAAGCGTGCTTGCGAAAAAGCCGGTGTATTGACCGAGTCTCGTAAGCGTGAGTTCTATGAGAAGCCTACTTGGGCCAGAAAACGTATGAAAGCCGCTGCTGCTAAGCGTCTTGCCAAGCGTTTGTCTCGTGAGAACCGTCGTACAACTCGTATGTACTAAGCATCGGTTTCAGGATTGAATTGATGTCAGAATTAAAAGCAACACTGACTTCCGCGATGAAGGAAGCCATGAAGGCGAAGGAAAAAGAGCGCCTGGCGGTGATCCGCTCCATGCTCGCGGCCATCAAACAAGTGGAAGTGGACAAACAAACCACCCTTGAAGACGATGCCGACGTACTGCCGATCTTGGATAAGATGTTGAAGCAGAGACGCGACTCCCACCAACAGTATTTGGATGCGGACAGACCGGAATTGGCCGAGCAGGAAGCGTATGAGATGACCGTTATCCAGGACTTTCTGCCGCAAGCCTTGACGGAAGCGGAAATCGCTCAGATGATTGATGAGGCGGTTGCGGAAGTGTCAGCCAGCTCCATGCAAGACATGGGGAAGGTCATGGGGCTGTTGAAGCCGAAAATGCAAGGCCGTGCCGATATGGCTGAAGTGAGCAAGTTGATTAAGTCTAAGCTCGGCTAAGCGCTTTTAATTCAAAAATTGGTTACAATCAGATAAACCCGCAGGTGTATGCACCGGCGGGTTTTTTGCGTTTAAGGGATGTGTATTTTTCTGTGGATAAGCTGTGTTCAGACCAAGTTGAAGGAGTGACGGTAAGTGGTTGGAAAGTCGCCTAAGGGCAGTATCCCGCGTTCCTTTATCGAAGACCTGCTGGCTCGGGCGGACATCGTACAGGTGATTAATCAACGGGTGCCGTTGAAGAAAGCCGGTAGCACCTACAAAGCCTGTTGCCCGTTCCACGACGAAAAAACACCGTCCTTTAACGTGAATCCGCAAAAGCAGTTTTATCATTGCTTTGGTTGTGGGGCCAGTGGCGATGCCATCAAGTTTCTGACGGAATACGACGGTTTGACATTTGTTGAAGCAGTGGAAACGTTGGCCGCGATGAACGGCATGGAAGTGCCGCGCGAGAAGTTGACTCCGAAAGAAGCCAAGCAACAACAGGCCTCGCGGGATTTATACGACGTGATGCACGCCGTGACCAAGTTCTACCGCCAGCAATTGAAGAATCACCCCGCCTCTGAGGAAGCCAAGCAATATCTTAAGCAACGCGGCCTGACCTCCGAAATCGCCAAAACCTTTGTCATCGGTTTTGCGCCGCCGGGTTGGGACAGTCTGGTGTCCGGCTTGAAAGCCGACGCGACGTTGAAACAGCAGCTGGTGGAAACCGGTATGCTGGTGCAAAAAGACGACGGTAAGACCTACGATCGTTTTCGGCACCGTATCATGTTCCCGATTCGGGACGGCCGGGGCCGGGTTGTGGCGTTCGGCGGACGGGTTTTGACGCCGGAAGATCAGCCTAAGTACTTGAATTCGCCGGAAACGCCCATATTCCATAAGACATACACCTTGTATGGCCTGTATGAAATGCGCCAGTCGCGTGAGAACCCCGACCATATTCTGGTGGTGGAAGGTTATATGGACGTGGTGGCACTGGCGCAGTTCGGCATTCGCAATGCGGTGGCGACATTGGGAACGGCGATCACGGCGGAACATTTGGATATTCTGTTTCGCCAAGTGAACGAAGTGGTGTTCTGTTTTGACGGCGACGAAGCGGGCAAGAAAGCCGCCTGGAAGGCCTTGGAGCTGGCCTTGCCGAATATGGTCGGTACCCGCTCGGTGCGGTTTTTGTTTTTGGATCAGGGCGAAGACCCGGATTCCACCGTTCGCAAAGAGGGCGTGGACGGCTTCAAGGCACGGGTCAAGCAGTCCATGACCTTGTCCGATTTCCTGTTTAAAGGCTTGATCGGGCGGCTCGGCTTGCCGTTGTCGAGCGCTGAAGGGCAACAACAATTGATCGCATTGGCCAAACCATATATTGTGTCGGCACCGGACGCGATGCCGGATTTGCTGACCAAAATCCTATCGGATTATGTGGAAATGCCGGTATGGCGTCTGGGGCAGGTGATGGGGATACGGGTGTCGTCCACGGCAAAGAAAGCGCCTAAGCAACCCGAAAAACCGGTGAATTTGAAAGCCACCAGTGTGGTGTTGAAGCTGATTCGCCTGTTACTGGCAAGGCCGTCGTGGGGCGGCGTGTTTTCCGAAGCTTTGATTGCGGATTTGAAGCGCTCCGATAATGCCGAATACCGCTTTTTGGCGCAATTGGTACAGGTATTGCAGGCCAATAATTATGTGCCGGAAGCCGTCACAGCCTGGTTGGGTGAAGCCCCGCGTGAACGGGTGTTGAAACAGGTTCACGGCATTGAAATACAAAACGACGATACGTTTATCGAAAATGAATTTAAAGCCATCGTGCTGAGAATTGGAACCGAGCTGCAGAAAGAGCGCGACAGAAAGGCCCTAACGGAAAAGTTAATGGGCAAAAACGATTGAGATTCGCGCGGTTTAATTCAGTCTGTTTCCAGGTTTGATTTTGATGAAAATTCAAAATCTTATTGAAAATCTAGTATAATATTCTGTTCTATTTTTTGGAGGGTTCGGTTCCTTCCTTAGAATCTAAAATTGAGGCAAAGATGACAAGAGTAGAAAGAAAGCAGCAGTTAATTGACTTGATTGAAAGAGCCAAGGATCTGGGTTACTTGACGTTTTCCGACGTGAACGATGTTCTGCCGGATGATATCGAGGAAGATCAGCTTGGACAAGTATTAACGATTCTAAGGGATTTCGGGATTCAATTGTTCGAATCCGCGCCGGACTCCGACGAACTTTTGACCAAAGAAGGTGAAACCTTCGACGATGCCGCCGCTGAGGCCGCGATTTTGGCACTGGCGGAAGTCGATGCCGAATTCGGTCGTACCACCGATCCGGTGCGTATGTACATGCGCGAAATGGGGTCGGTCGAACTGTTGACGCGTCAGGGCGAGGTTGAGATTGCCAAGCGTATCGAATACGGCATCCGCGACATGCTGGAAGCCATGGCGAAATACCCGGTGGTCGCGACCGATTTGTTGAACTCTTTCTCTCGCATCGACGAAGGGGAAGGGAAAACCGCCGACTTGATTCAAGGGTTTGTACGTCCGTCAGACCTGGTCGATATTCCGATTGAAGAATTGTCGCCGGATAATGATTCCGGTGAGCCGAAAGAAGACGGTATCAATCAGGAAGAGCTGGACGAGTTCTTGAAAAATCTCGACAAGCTGAATACCGAAACGTTAAAGATGGAAGCCGAAAAAGGCTATTCCGATCCGAAGTCGGTCAAGCAGCGTGCGAAAGTCGTTGAATTGTTGGCGACGGTCAAATTGTCGCCGGTGTTCGTCAACCGTACGATCAAGACCATCAAAATGAAAATCGCCGGTATTCGCGAGCAGGAGCGTAACATCGTGAATGCGGCGATGCGTCAAGCCGGTGTGCCGCGTCCTAGCTTCTTGAAACTGTTCGTCGGTTCCGAAACCGATTACGAATTGATTGATCGTTTGAAAGAAGCGCATTCGGATAAAGCCGATGCGTTGGAAGCGGTGCGTTCCGAAGTGAAGCGCGCGCAAAAGCGTTTGGCGATGATTGAAAAATCGGAAAAAATGCCGATCAACGAATTCAAAACCATCTACAAGGATTTGAGCAAGGCCGAGAGTCAGGCGCGTGTTGCCAAGCGTGAAATGATTGAGGCCAACCTGCGTCTGGTTATTTCCATCGCCAAAAAATACACCAACCGTGGCCTGCAATTCCTGGACTTGATTCAGGAAGGCAACATCGGCCTGATGAAAGCGGTGGAAAAGTTCGAATATCGTCGTGGTTACAAGTTTTCCACTTACGCGACTTGGTGGATTCGTCAGGCCATCACCCGTTCGATTGCCGACCAGGCGCGTACCATCCGTATTCCGGTGCACATGATTGAAACCATCAACAAGCTGAACCGAATCCAGCGTCAGTTGTTGCAAAAAATGGGGCGTGAACCGACGCCGGAAGAACTGGCCGAAGAAATGGAAATGCCGGAAGACAAGGTTCGCAAAGTGATGAAAATCGCCAAAGAACCTATTTCCATGGAAACCCCGGTCGGTGACGATGAAGATTCCTCATTGGGCGACTTTATCGAAGATTCCAATATCCTGTCTCCGCAGGATTCCGCCGATTTGGAAGGCATGGGCGAAACCGTTCGTGAAATGCTCAGCACCTTGACGCCGCGCGAAGCTAAAGTGTTGCGTATGCGTTTCGGTTTGGGCATGAACACCGACCACACGTTGGAAGAGGTTGGTAAACAGTTTGACGTAACGCGTGAGCGTATCCGTCAAATCGAAGCCAAAGCCCTGCGCAAACTGCGTCATCCAAGTCGTGCCGAGCGTTTGAAAAGCTTTTTGGACTGATTTTAAGCCGTTCACATCACGACAAACATTACCGGCAAGCCCGTAATGAGCATCTGAAAAACCACCAGGCCTGGTGGTTTTTTCATTTCTTTCCAACGTTTTCATTTCTGACCTGTTCTCGCCTCTAACGCCATTTTATTCGGTCAATGAATCACGCATTTCATTCGAAATAACTCTTATGGAAGTATTCGGGTGGAAACCCTATAATGGAAAAACCTTACTTTTATTTGGAGTATCACCATGCGTGCGGAAGCCAAGCAACCCCAAACCTCTCTGAGCTTCGGCTTGATATTGACCTGTCTTATGGTCATTCTCCCCACTTATGCGTTTTCGGATACCCTTCGCATCGCGACCGATGAATGGTGCCCTTACGACTGCATTCCCAGTCAAAACCAAGGCAAGGTCGGTTATTTGGGCGATTTGATGGAGGAGGCACTGAAAGCGAGAGGGCATGAGGTGGAGTTTGTCGAGGTTTCTTATTACCGAGGTTTGCAACTGATTAGAGAAGGCAAGCTGGACGGCACCATGGCCTGCTTCCGAGAAGAAGCGCCGGATTTCGTGTTTCCCGATTTTCCGTTAGGGAAAAGCAACAGCACCTTTTTCAGTCAGAAAGACGCGTCCTGGCGCTATACCGGAACCGACTCGCTCAAGCAAGCGAAAATGATCGGCATCATCAAAGGGTACGATTATGTGGATCCGACGGTGATGGACTACATTAATCAAAATCCGGAAAATGTTCTGGCCATTACCGGCGAAAAGCCTCTGGAAAGATTAATTGAAATGCTCATCAATGGCCGTTTGACCGCCATCATTGAAGACAAAATCGTTTTGGAATATAAGGCCAAACAAATGGGTAAATCCGATCAGTTGAAAGTGTCCGGCACCACCAGCGCCGTGATTGACGTTTACAGCAGTTTCTCGCCTAAAAATCCCAAGTCCGCGGAATACGCCAAAATCCTTTCGGAAGAAACGCTGAAAATGCGAAAAAGCGGCCGTTTACAAGAATTGCTGGAACGTTACGGCATTCAAGATTGGCAAGCACAATAAAGTATGATGACTTAAATGCGTGGCTTACTGAACCGTTATCGTCAATCCATTGCGCTCCACCTGTTGACCGTCATCTTCGGGTTTTATTTTTTGGTGGCGGTACTGGTGACGGTGATTCAGCTTTACAAAGAATACGAAAACACCAAAAAAGAGTTTTATGAAGAAATTCAAACCTTACCGGCCACCTTTGGTAAGGGCATTTCCGATTCGGTTTGGACGTACAATCAGGAGCTGCTACGCTCGATTTTACAGGGCATGTACAACCTTCCCATCGTGGTGGGGGTTAAAATTGAATCGCTCGACCACAAGATGGACTTGCAGATCGGCACCGTATTCAATGAACAAAACGAAGTCACCTACTTTGACTCGATGGGCAACCCCACAGAGCAGCAGCTGTTCGGGTTGGGCGCCAAATCGCTTTTCGATTACCAATTTCCCATTCACTATCAAGGCCCGGCGTTTGACGAAGATATTCTTTTAGGGCAAGTGACGCTTTATTCCAATGACCATCTGGTATTTGAACGGGTCAAATACGGCTTCTTTCTGATTCTGATTAACTCCTTAATCAAAACCTTCGCGCTTTGGTTCATTATTTATTTCTTTATCAAAAAATACTTGGGGCGACCACTGGAAGAATTTACCCTGAAGATTCAGCAGCAAAACACCCAATCTCCGCAACCGATAGAACTGGAAATCCCGTGGACGGATAAAAACGAACTGCTCATTTTAAAAGACAGTTACAACCAAATGATTCAGCGATTGAACGGGCACCAACACGAGTTGTTAAAGCTAAACCAAGAGTTGGATGAAAAGGTCAAGGCCCGTACGTTCGATTTAGAACAGGCCAAGGAAAGTGCGGAAAAACTCGCTTACAGCGACCCGCTGACGCATCTCAGCAACCGCCGTGCGTTTTTTGACTTCGGGCAACAGATGTTGGATCAGTCGTATCAGCAAAAAACGCCGTTGAGTTTGATTATGCTCGATATCGATTATTTTAAAAAGCTCAACGACACCTATGGCCACGCTTTGGGGGACAAAGCACTGCAAGCGTTTGCCAACACGCTTCAAAACCATCTACGTCCGGCCGATTTGTTGGGTCGGTTAGGCGGGGAAGAATTTGCGGTGCTGTTACCCAATACCGCTGAAATGGAGGCTTTGGCTATAGCGCAAACTCTTCGCCAGCAAATCAGTCAAATCGAGTTAGAACACAATCAGCAATTTATTCAATTTACCGTCAGTCTAGGGGTGGTTGAAAGTAACCGGGAAAGTGCCAATATCGATGCACTGCTTGCCCAGGCGGATAAAGCGCTGTATGTCTCAAAAGATAAAGGGCGCAATCAGGTCACCGCGTATTCTGAAATCGACCATGATTTAATGCCATAAACCTTGATAAGGTGTTTTTGCGCAACAAGGTGGCAACCCTGTTTTTGAGTGCGTTTTATGAGAGTGATTTGGGTGCTCGCCAAAAAACATGATGAAAACCCTGTCGTTTTCTTTATAATATCGTCCTTTTCAATCGCTGTATCTGTCATCCTGTATCAATCAGGGTTTCAAAAATTGCACGTCAATCTGCCTCCTTAGCTCAGTTGGTTAGAGCACCCGACTCATAATCGGTAGGTCCTGTGTTCAAGTCACAGAGGAGGCACCATCTTTCTTTTTCATTTCGCATAATGTTTGGATGAACCAAGGGTGTTTGTCGTTATCGCTTTTTATCTGAATTTATATTGTGTACAATATTGTGTACATTATTTATTTAGGTTTTAAACACTCAGAATGAACAGCGTTTTAAATGGCATGGTGCTGGATTTAAAAGGGGCTTATCCGGTTAAAGAAGGGCCTTTGAATCACCTGCGTTTGGCGGTGAAGGATTTGTTTCACCTGGCCGGCGTGCCGACATCGGCAGGGAATCCACATTGGTTAGAATCGCACCCGGTGCCGGATGAGACGGCGTCATCGGTTTTAAAACTTTTGAATGCGGGAGTTGAGCTGGTCGGGAAAACCTTAACCGATGAACTGGCGTACAGCCTGAACGGCATCAATTATCACTTTGGTACACCTTGTAATTACGCTGCAGAAGGGCGTATTCCCGGTGGCTCCAGTAGCGGTTCGGCGGTGGCGGTGAGCATGGGGTTGGCGGACATCGGACTGGGCACGGATACCGGTGGCTCGATTCGAGTGCCCGCCAGTTACAATGGTCTGTTCGGCTTGCGACCCACCCACGGTGTGATTGAAATGGACAATATGGTGCCGTTGGCGCCGCAGTTCGATACCATCGGCTGGATGACGCGCGACTTGGAGACCTTATCTAAGGTGGCCGATGTGATGTTGCCGCCGCAAACCGTACACTTGCCAAAACAGCTGGTCGTGTTCCATCCCATTATCCAGGGCCGTCATTTGTGGACGGATGATGCCACCAATTGGCTGGCAGACAGAGCGGCCGTGTTCGAGGCCGTATCCCATATTGAACTGGACGAATCTTTGTTGTCGTTCGCCAGTGAAACCTATCGCACCTTGCAAGGCTTTCAGGCCTGGCAGGTTCACGGTGAATGGATTACTAACGAAAAGCCGGTGCTCGGCAGTGACATTGCTGCGCGGTTTGATTGGTGCCGAACGATTACCGAAGCCCAATATGAACAAGCCGAACGTGACCGGGCCAGTATTCGTCGCCAAATTGATGATTATTTGCCATCGGACGACACGGTGGTCATGATGCCGACAACGCCGGGTGCGGCGCCTTTGTTGGACGAAACACCTGAAGAGCTAGCGGATTATCGAAATGAGTTGATGGGGTTAACGGCGTTGGCCGGTTTGACTCGGCGTCCACAACTGCATTTGCCGGTTTTAAAAGATCAAGGCGCGCCCTGGGGCGTGTCGTTATTCGGTGCCATGCAGCAAGACAAGGCATTGATTGCGTTGTCGGAAAGATTATTGGAGGTAAACGATGGCTAAGGTGGCGTTTACCGCACCGCACCACCAATCGGCGCAGGCGGGCTTGGCGGTTTTGGAAAAAGGCGGTCATGCCGTGGACGCGATGATTGCCGCGGCGGCGTCGGTGTCGGCCGTGTATCCGCACATGACGGGCTTGGGGGGCGATGGCTTTTGGTTGATCCAATCCCCGGGTGAAAAACCCGTCGCGATTGATGCATCCGGTTGGTCGGCGGCGGCGGCCGATTTGGACTTTTATCGGGACGAGGAAACGATTCCTTCACGTGGCCCGAAGGCGGCGATTGATATGGCTGGCGCGGTGTCCGGCTGGGAGAAAGCGCGGCAATTGATGACCGCGAAAGGGTTCTCTAACTGGCCGTTGCAAGAAGTGTTGCAATCGGCGATTTTTTTCGCGGAACAAGGTATCGACGTCACGGAAAGTTTGGCTGATGCCAGCGCTTTAACTTACGAAAACCTCAAAGACGTGCCCGGTTTTGCCGAGGTGTTTTTGCCGGATGGACAGCCGTTAAAAACGGGGGAAACCTTTAAAAACCCAGGCCTGGCGAATTTGCTGAAACGGCTTGCGGAAGACGGTTTGAACAGTTTTTATCAAGGTGACATCGCCGATGCCATTGGCGCATTTTTAAACCGCCACGGCAGTCCGATTCAGGCGGACGATTTAAACCAATACCAAGCGGTTCCGATGGAAGTCTTGAGTACGAAAACCACTTTGGGCACCTTGTATAACGTCGGAGCACCGACGCAAGGTCTGGCTTCCTTATTGATTTTGGCCTTATACGATAAGTTGTATCAGCCGGACTGGGGGGAACTGGACAAGGTGCATCATTTGGTGGAATGCACCAAGCAAGCCTTTTTAATTCGCGACGCGCAGATTGCCGATGTCTCACGTGTGACCACGCCTTTAGAGGATTGGCTGTCGGAGGCGTCTTTGAACATTTGTCTGGACGCGATACAGCCGAATCAAGCCATGCCATGGCCAAAAACCGCCAGGCCTGGCGATACCGTTTGGATGGGCGCGGTGGATCAACATGGCGTCATGGTCAGTTACATTCAGAGCCTGTATTGGGAATTCGGCAGTGGGGTGACGATACCGGAGTTCGGCTTGGTGTGGAACAACCGCGGCACCAGCTTTAGTCTTGACGAAACCAGCCTGAATGCCTTGGCTCCGAATAAAAAACCGTTTCATACCTTGAATCCGGCGATGTGCGAGTTTTACGACGGTCGTCGTATGGTGTACGGCACCATGGGCGGAGAAGGTCAGCCGCAAACACAAGCCGCGCTTTACACGCGTTACGCCTATGACGAAAAGCCATTGGCGGACGCCATTGCCGAAGACCGCTGGCTGCTGGGCCGGACCTGGGGCGATCAGCAGAATGATTTGAAGTTGGAAGCCGGGTTGGCGGAGCGCCTGGGCGATTCGTTGCAACAGTTAGGTCATCAATTGCAAACGGTGCCGAGTTTGTCCGAAAAAATGGGGCATGCCGGGGCGATTGTGTTGTCCGGGGATGGCCGGGTGGATGCCGCTTCCGATCCGCGCAGTGACGGGGCGGGTCTAACAGGGGAGGTGCATTGATGGACATTTCTCAAGTCGTGGAATTGTGGCCTTTCTGGTCAGCGTTGATTGTGACCGGTGTGGTGGCGGGTTTGTTGGCCGGTTTGCTTGGTGTGGGCGGAGGCATTGTCATCGTGCCGGTGTTGTATTTTATTTTTCAACAAGTCGGTATGACGCCGATGGACGCCATGAGTTTGGCGACGGGCACCTCTCTGGCGACGATTATTCCCACATCGATTTCCTCGATACGTGCGCATCGTCAAAAAGGCAATGTCGATACCGGTTTGATCCAGGCCTGGTGGGTTTTCATGTTGTTGGGCGTGTTGGCGGGCAGTCTGCTGGTGTCGCAAGTGCAAAGCGAAGGCTTCATTATTTTATTTGCGCTCATCGCCATGTTGGTGGCGGTACGGATGTTTTTGCATAAACAATCGGAAGCGGCACGGTTGCCCAGCCGGCTTTGGCAACGCGTCAGCGCCACGACGGTAGGCGGTTTATCGGTGATGGCCGGTATCGGTGGCGGCACCATTGGTGTGCCGGTGCTGAGTAAGTTCGGTTTTGCTTCGCATCGTGCCGTGGGCACGGCCGCAGCCTTCGGGCTGATTATTGCCCTGCCGGGGGCCATCGTGATGTTTCTGTTTGGCCAAGCGCCGCTGAGTGCGCCGTTTGGTACCGTAGGCCTGGTGAATTGGCCAAGTTTCTTATTGATTGTTCCGTTAACGGTCCTGTTTGCACCGCTGGGTGTGAAGTTGGGACAAAAGCTCCCCGCGCAGACGTTGAAAAAGGTGTTTGCGGTTGTGTTATTGATTACCGGGGTGCGTATGTTTATTCAAGCCATAGGGGTATAAAAAGATGTCTGAATCATTTGATCAAATCAATCCGCCACCGCGTTTGCTGATGGGGCCGGGGCCAATCAACGCCGACCCGCGTGTGCTGCGTGCCATGTCGGCGCAGTTGGTCGGACAATATGACCCGGCGATGACGAGTTACATGAACGAGACAATGGCGTTGTATCGCCAGATTTTCGAAACCCAAAACCAATGGACGCTGTTGATTGACGGCACTTCCCGCGCCGGAATTGAATCGGTATTGGTGTCAGCGCTGGAACCGGGCGATAAAGTCCTGGTGCCGGTGTTTGGGCGTTTCGGGCATTTGTTAACGGAAATCGCGCATCGTTGCGGGGCCGAAGTGCACACGCTGGATGTGGAGTGGGGGCAAGTCTTTACGCCGGATCAAATTGAAGACGCCATTAAAACCATTCGTCCGAAAATGCTGGCGGTGGTGCAGGGCGATACCGCGACCACCATGTTGCAGCCGTTGGAAGAACTGGGCGCGATTTGCCAGCGTTACGATGTGTTGTTGTACAGCGATGCCACCGCGTCGATTGTAGGGAATGCGTTTAAGGCCGATGAATGGGGCTTGGATGCGGTGTCGGTCGGCTTGCAGAAATGTTTGGGTGGCCCGTCGGGCAGTGCGCCGATTACTTTGAGTGACCGATTTGTGGACGTGATTAACCAGCGTCGTCACATCGAAGCGGGCATCCGTGATGCGCACCATCAAGACAGTCAGGGGCAGATTATCCGCTCCAATTATTTCGATTTGCCGATGATTTTGGATTATTGGGGCGAAGAACGCTTGAATCACCACACCGAAGCCAGTTCCATGCTGTATTGCGCCCGTGAGTGCGCTCGCATCGTGTTGCAGGAAGGCTTGGAAAACACCATCGCACGTCACAAATTAAATGGCGATGCGATGCGCGCCGGGGCGGAAGGGTTGAATCTGAAGCTGTTCGGGGATCAGGCCAATAAAATGAACAATGTTCTGGGAGTGTATATTCCAGAAGGCGTCGACGGTGAAGCGGTGCGTCAATCGATGTTATTGGATTTCGGCATTGAAATTGGCACCTCCTTCGGGCACCTGAAAGGCAAAATCTGGCGTATTGGTACCATGGGATATAACGCTCGTAAAGATGCCGTTTTAACCACGCTTTCCGCGTTGGAAAACGTGTTGCGCCGCATGGGGCATAAACTCCCGCAAGGCGAAGGCATTGATCGCGCCATGGCTGTCTACAATGGCGAGGCGTCTTAGTGTCTCGGGTGATTGATCGTTGTAACCGATTGGCGGAAATCACCGATACGCTGAAAGGTATTTCCCGCCTGTATTTATCACCGGCTTATATGGAAGGTTTGAAACAGGTTGAGGCATGGATGCAGGAAGCCGGAATGGAAACCTGGGTTGATCCGGTGGGAAACCAATGGGGTCGCTATGCTTGTCCAAACCCGGATGCCCCCACCTTGATTCTGGGCTCCCACTTGGACACGGTGCCGAATGCCGGTAAGTTCGACGGTATTTTGGGGGTAATGCTCGCCATTGAGGTGGTCGACCAAGTGGTTAAGGCCGGCTTGGAGTTGCCCTTTCACCTGGAAGTGGTCGGCTTTGGTGATGAGGAAGGGGTGCGGTTTGAAGCCTCCATGTTGGGAAGCCGTGCCGTTGTCGGACAATGGGATGATGACACGCTGGAACTGACCGATGCACAAGGCATCAGTTTGTCCGCTGCGCTGGAAGCTTGTGGTTTGAATCCGCAGGACTATCGTGCCGCGTCGCGTAAGGGCGATAACCTGCTCGGGTTTTGGGAAATTCACATGGAGCAAGGCCCGGTGTTGGAGGCGGAGAATCTGCCGGTAGGCGTGGTGTCGGCCATTGCCGGCGCGCGCCGTTTTAAAGTGATGATTGAAGGGGAGCCGGGGCACGCCGGTACCGTCCCGATGTCATTGCGCCAGGATGCTTTGGCGGCGGCGTCGGAAGTGAATTTAATGATTGAGAAAAGTGCCCAAATCCACCAGTTGGTGGCAACGGTCGGGCACATTAAAGTCTATCCGAATGCGGTGAATGTCATTCCCGGTATGGTGGAGTTTACAGTCGATATTCGCAGTGAGGACGATGCTTTACGCGAAAAAGTCATGAATTTGATTTTTCTGGCCAGTGAAGCCATTTGCATGCAGCGGGATGTGGACATTTACTGGAAAGAATACCATCTGGCACCGGCGAAAAACTGTCACCCCGAATTCCGTCAATTATTCGAGCAGTCCATTGCGAAATTGAAGAACCATGTGCGCAGTCTGGCCAGTGGGGCCGGGCATGATGCCATGACCATGGCGGAAATCACCGACATCGCCATGTTGTTTGTGCGCTGCAAAGACGGCATCAGTCATCACCCGGATGAGGATGTGACTTGTGAGGATGCGGAAGCGGCTTTGCAAACCACATTATTGGCTTTGAAAAAATTGGCCGCACACTATGATGCGGGCCTTGAGACTTTGGAGACACCTTGATGGAAATGGGTACACCGGATATTTGCGATAAATACCGTGATTTGCTACAGGTCGCACAACCGGTTTTTAAATCCTTCGGTGGGTTGTCGCGGATGTCGGCCGACGTGGAAACCCTTAAGATCAAACACGACAATGCTTTGTTTTGGGAAATTCTTAAACAACCCGGTCACGGACGGATTTTAGTGGTGGACGCTGAAGGCGACTATTGCGCGGTGATGGGGGACCGTATGGCTGACTTAGCCGTTAAAAACGGCTGGAAAGGCCTGTTGATTCACGGTTACATTCGTGATTCTGCATTATTGAAAACCATGCCGTTAGGCATTTGGGCACTGGGCACCTGCCCGATGAAAGGGCATTTGACCCGGCCGGGTCATTTGTCGGTGCCATTGCGCTTCGCCGGGTTGGACATCGATTTGTCGAATACCTTGTATATCGACGAGGATGGTGTACTGGTCTCGACGGATGCCTTCGCGGAGTTTGCCGAGTACTTTCCTTAAGGCGTGGTTCTCACGCAGGCTTTCGGTAGATTATTTCCGAGCATAATTTCCTGTTAAACACAAAGAGGCATTGACGATGACGACTTCCACCCTTTGGATTCAAAACCCGCTGGCTATTTTTACCGCTAATGACGCGAATGCCGACGGTGGCCTGGTGGTGCGAGGTCAGGAAATTGTCGAGCTGGTGGCAAAGGGGCAAACCCCGATGATCCCGGTGGATTCGGTGTACGATGCGTCGGAATCGGTGGTTTTACCAGGCCTGGTCAATGTACACCATCACTTTTATCAAACCTTGACGCGCGCGCATCCGGACGCCTTGAACAAGCGTCTCTTTCCGTGGCTGAAAACGCTCTATCCCGTGTGGGCCAATTTGCAGGAAAAGCAATTGGAAGTGGCTTCCACGCTGGCGATGGCCGAGCTGATGCTGTCCGGTTGTACGACGACCTCCGATCATCATTATGTTTTTACCGACGGCTTGGAATCGGCCATTGATATTCAGCTGCAGGCCGCCAAACGACTGGGGATGCGTACCCACTTAACGCGAGGCTCCATGAGCCTGGGCGAAGAGCAAGGCGGGCTGCCGCCCCAGAATACGGTGCAAACCGAAGAAACGATTTTGGCCGACAGTGAACGGCTGATCAAAACCTATCACGATGCCGATGATGGGGCCATGACGCGGATTGCCTTAGCACCCTGTTCGCCGTTTTCAGTGACGGAAGACCTGATGCGGGAAACGGCACGCATGGCGGAAGCATACGATGTGCGATTGCATACGCATTTGGCGGAGACGGAAGATGAAAACAATTTCTGCCTGCGGATGTTTGGTTTGCGTCCGCTGGATTATTTGGAAAAAGTGGATTGGTTGAATCATCGTACTTGGCTGGCGCATGGCATTCATTTTAATGACGAAGAAATCGCTCGACTCGGCCAAGCCGGTGTCGGCATTAGTCATTGTCCGTCGTCCAATATGGTGTTGGCATCGGGCATTTGCCGCGGTCTTGAGCTGGAGGCGGCCGGTTGTGCGGTGGGGATCGGTGTGGACGGTTCAGCTTCGAATGATTGCTCCAATATGATTGAAGAGCTGAGACAGGCCATGTTGATCCAGCGATTGCGTTATCAGGCTGATGAAATGACACACTTAACGGCATTGAGCTGGGGAACCACAGGTTCAGCCGCTTGCTTGGGACGGAATGATATCGGCGAAATCGCCGTCGGCAAACAGGCCGATTTGGCTTTGTTCAAGTTGAATGAACTCCGTTTTTCCGGTGCCGGTGATCTGTTGGCCGCTCTGGTGTTGTGCGGCGCACATCAAGTGGACCGCTTAATGGTGGCAGGGCAGTGGCGAGTGAAAGACGGAACCTTGCTGGACTTGGATGTGGAGGCCTTGATGCAATCGCACGGAATGGGTGCGCATCATTTAGTGACTTAATAAATTTAGCATTGAGGTGCAGATGTTTGCATCTGGTGCAATATGATTGAAGATTTTGGTGCATTGTATACATTAATTGTATACAACATGTTTGTTTGATAAAAACCCTGGAGACAGTTTAGAAAAGTTTTTTAATAAAATCATTGCGTTAGGTTTTTTGACCCGAGAAGTGTGAAAAAAATATGACATTGGCATCTTGATTGCTAACCATCGTATAGATTGATTGTATACAATCTTGTTCACATTTAACCAAGTAGAAGGATGTAACGATAATGACTTTATTTAAAAAAACGAACTTTCTGAAAGGCTTGGCGCTATCCGCCGGGCTATTAGGAGCTTCGGTTGCCCAGGCAGCTGACTGGAGTAAAACCAGTGTGTTGTTGCTGGATGGCTCTGGATATAAAAGTGTGCCATCAAACACGGAATACGATACGCAAGTGCTAACGCTTGAGCACGTGGATGGCTGGAAATACGGTTCTAACTTCTTCTTCGTGGATGTGACGGATCCAAACTCTTCCGACAGTTCTTTCTATGGTGAATTCTCACCGAGTTTCTCTCTTGGAAAAATGACCGGTAAAGACTTGTCTTTCGGTTTTGTTAAAGACGTTTCCCTAACAGGTACCTGGGAATTGGGTGACGTGACCAACGCGAAATTATTCGGTCTTGGGTTTGACTTGGATGTACCGGGTGTACCGGTCGCTAAGGTGAACTTCTATCAACGTATCGGCGAGTCGGATTTCTACTCTGGCGAAACCAGTGAAGCCTTCCAGGTGACTTTAGTTTGGATGGCGCCTTTCGAATTGGGGCCAACCAAGTGGGTGTTTGAAGGTTACTTCGATTACGCCACGGCTGAAAACAATGTTGGTAAGAAAGAAAACATCACCTCTTCACCTCGTCTGTTCATCGATGCGGGGGCATTGTGGGGCGCGCCAAATCAGCTATATGCCGGTGTTGAGTGGTCTTACTGGATGAATAAATACGGTTCAGACATTGATGAAAGTGTGCCGCAGGCGGCTATTAAGTGGACGTTCTAATACGACACTGAACGATACGGAATCATTTTAACGATAACGCTGGTCTGACCAGCGTTATTTGCATCGAATCCTTGAAAAGGAGAATTGCATGAAAAGAAGAACGTTTTTAAAACCCTTGGCTTTGACGCTGGGCGCCTCGTTGTTCGGGTTGTTCAATACCGCAGCCTTGGCTGAAGAACCGGTTAAAGCCGGGTTTGTTTATGTGGGACCGATCGGTGACCACGGTTGGAGTTATCAACATAACCAAGGCCGCTTGGCGGTTGAGAAAGCCTTCGGAGATAAAGTCAAAACCACCTTTGTGGAAAAGGTGCCGGAAGGGGCCGATGCGGAACGAGTGATTCGCAAGCTGGCCGCAAGCGGTAATGACATTATTTTTACGACTTCCTTTGGGTTTATGAACCCGACATTGAAAGTCGCTAAGCGCTATCCGAATGTCAAATTCGAACATGCGACCGGTTATAAAACCGCGAAGAATGTCGGTGTTTACAGTGCCCGTTTTTATGAGGGTCGTTATGTCGCCGGTGTGGTGGCGGGGAAAATGACGAAATCGAATGTCATCGGTTACATCGGTTCATTCCCGATTCCGGAAGTGGTGCGCGGCATTAACGCGACCGTACAAGGTTTGAAAAGTGTGAATCCGGATGCGACCGTTAAGGTGGTTTGGGTGAACTCTTGGTATGACCCGGGCAAAGAAGGTGACGCGGCCAAAGCCTTGATTGACCAAGGTGTGGACGTCATTATGCAGCACACAGATTCCCCGGCGCCTTTGCAGGTGGCTGAACAACGTGGGATTTACGGTTTTGGCCAGGCCTCGGATATGAAAGCCTTTGCGCCGAAAGCTCAGTTGAGTGCCATTATCGATGATTGGAGTGGGTATTACATCGATCAGGTTAAAGCGGTGATGGATGGAAACTGGAAGTCTGAAGACACTTGGGGTGGCTTGAAATCTGGCATGGTGTCAATTGCCCCATTCAGCGAGGCTGTTCCGAAAGACGTGGTGGCCTTGGCCAATAAAACGATTGACGATATCAAATCCGGCAAAACACATCCTTTCCAAGGGCCGTTGAAAAACCAGGACGGAAAACTGATGGTGCCTGAGGGCGAACATCTGTCCGACAAGGTGTTGTTGGGCATGGACTGGTATGTCGACGGTGTTGAAGGCCGTTTACCGAAATAAGTTCTGTGAAAACTCAGAGTAGTGAATGACTTAACTAAAAATCAATTTGAGTTGGAACTTTGAACAATGGGGCGGTTTTCCGCCCCTTTTTTGTATCTGGATGTTGAGATGAAAATACAAAATTTGATTGAAAAGATGCCCAAAGCCGAACTGCATTTGCATATTGAGGGGACTTTGGAACCGGAATTGATGTTCGACTTGGCCAAACGCAATGGGCTGTCGCTGCCATATGACTCGGTAGACGACATTCGTGCCGCTTATGATTTCCAAGATTTGCAGTCGTTTCTGGATGTCTATTACCAGGGCATGGCGGTGCTGCAGACCGAACAGGATTTTTTTGACCTGACGTTTCATTACCTGCAGCGTTGCGCAGACCAGAACATTGTCTATGTGGAAATGTTCTTTGATCCGCAGGCGCATTTGTCACGAGGCATTGCGTTTGAAACGGTACTGAAGGGCATTATCCGTGCCATGCAGCAAGCGAAAACCGATTTACAGGTCGAGTCGCAGTTGATTTTATCAATCTTAAGGCACCTGGACGAAGACGATGGTTTGAAGGCGTTGGATTTAGCGATTGCCTATCAAGATTATATTGTCGGAATAGGATTGGATTCGTCGGAGCGCAATAACCCGCCGGAGAAATTTCGATCGCTGTATCAAAAAGCACGGCAAGCCGGTTTTCGCCTGGTGGCACATGCGGGTGAAGAAGGCGATGCCAGTTACGTACGAGGCGCCGTCGAAGTGCTGCGAGTGGAGCGTATCGATCATGGTAACAATGCCTTGCAGGACATGAAGTTAGTGGCCAAACTGCGGGAAATGCAGATGCCTTTGACGCTTTGCCCTTTGTCTAACTTAAAGCTGAAAGTGGTGGAGAAGGTTTCCGAACATCCGTTGTTGAAAATGATGAATCTGGGCTTGAAGGTGACGGTGAATTCCGATGATCCGGCGTATTTTGACGGCTATTTGGTTGAGAACTTTACAGCCGTACAAGAAGCCTTTCAGCTCAAACCGAACCAGTTGATTGAGTTGGCCAAGAACAGTTTTGAAGCGAGTTTTCTGCCACAGGAACGAAAAGCACATTATTTGGAAAAATTAATGCGTTTTAGTCGTAAAAACAGAGTGTTAACGGGCGCATAACGCTTGAAAATTGCACAGCTTTAGTGCGTGCATTCTCGTTGTGAGTGCAATAATTTTTATTATTGTGAACAATATTTTGTAAATATAATTTACTGTGTTGGTTTTTTTGTACTTCAAGGCATTGATTTTAAAGTATTTTTATTTTTTTAAAATTGTTTTCAATTTATTGTAAGAATGGTTAGTTAATTGCTGTTGGGTTATGGAAAGGTTCGAAGTTTTGGCTTCGTACTGTGTGATTAAAGACTTAACGGAGAGAAGCTTATGAGTAACAGTGATCATGACTCGTCGGATCTCATTTATGGATTAGATGATCGACCACCTATTAGAGAGTCGAGCTTTGCCGCGCTGCAACATGTTTTGGCAAGTTTTGTTGGCATTATTACCCCTACTTTGATTATCGGTGGGGTGTTGGGGTTGGGAAGTCATATTCCCTACTTAATCAGCATGGCATTGATTGTCTCGGGGATTGCGACCTTTATTCAGGCACGCCGTCCATTTAAAATTGGCTCGGGCATGTTATGTGTGCAAGGCACCAGTTTTGCCTTTTTGAGTTCCATTCTGGCCGCCGGGTTTATCGCGAAATCCAAAGGGGGCGGCCCGGATGAAATTATGGCTCTGATTTTGGGCGTCAGCTTTTTTGGGGCCTTTGTGGAAATTTTTCTGAGTCAATTCCTGCACAAATTAAAACGTGTCATTACGCCATTGGTCACGGGAATTGTCATCACCATTATCGGTATCAGCTTGATTAAAGTCGGTATTACTGATTTGGCCGGTGGGTTTAAAGCCCCGGATTTCGGCAGCCTTGAAAACCTTTCTCTGGGGCTGTTGGTCTTGGCGATTATCATTGTTCTGAACCGTTCATCCAATGCCTGGATTCGTCTGTCGGCGATCATCATTGGCTTGGGCGTTGGTTTTATCGTGGCTGGCCTGATGGGCAAACTGTCGTTTGATAACTTGGCCACGTTACCGCTGATGAACTTCCCGATTCCGTTTAAGTATGGTTTCTCATTTGATTGGGGTGCGTTTATTCCGGTGGCCTTGATTTATTTGATTACCGCGATTGAATCGACGGGCGACTTGACGGCCAACTCGATGGTGTCCAAGCAACCGATTTCGGGGCCGTTGTACATGTCTCGTATTAAAGGCGGTGTCTTGGCGGATGGTGTGAACTCGATGATTGCGGCGGTGCTGAACACCTTCCCGAATACCACCTTCAGTCAGAACAATGGGGTTATTCAGTTGACCGGTGTTGGCAGTCGTTATATTGCCTATTTCGTTTCTGGTATGCTGGTTATTTTGGGGTTGTTCCCTATCATCGGTGGCGTTTTGCAAAATATGCCGAAGCCGGTTTTGGGTGGGGCCACCTTGGTTCTATTCGGTACGGTGGCCGCGGCGGGTGTGAAGATTCTGGCTTCCGAGCATTTGGATCGTCGTAAGTTGCTGATTATGGCCGTGTCCTTTGGTGCCGGTTTAGGGGTCGCCTTTAACCCGGATGTCATGAAAGAAATGCCTACATTGGTACAGAACGTTCTTGGTTCAGCCGTGACGCTTGGCGGTTTGACAGCGATTATTATGAGCTTCATTTTACCCGATAAAACGGTTGTGGCTGAAGTTCAAGAGGATGAAGCGGTGACGGAAACGTCTAAATCTGCTGCATCCTAACCTTTCTTCCCTGAACGGAAGGCGGCTTTTTAGCCGCTTTTTTTTTATGCCTGTCACAAGTGTTTCGCAGTGTCGAGCCGGTCTCTAAACAACTGGGCTTAGCCAGCTTGCCAGCTGCTGAATCATCATTCCTCGCCTTACGATCTTAAGCTCTTAATCCCTTGCGCCTTTCGAGCGGCAAGTGCTTCCTTTCTTATGGTGTCTAGAGAGCGCGTCAAAATGAGGCCTTGAGAGCGCAACTGGCGTTGCCTTAATCCAAACGGCTGTGTGTCGAGATTACGTCATTGACCCTATCCAGATGTGGGGGCCGGGAGGACGAGGATAACGCATCTAACCTCTTGCTCGGCTTGCTGGCTTTAAGGGATGGGGCGGACGCGTGTTAAATCAGAATGGCGAGCAGACGCTTATCGGAGAGGTTGACGGTAGACATATTCGAACGTTAAAAACCACCAGGCCTGGTGGTTTTTAACGAAGGGCGGAAGGCTTAGCGTATGGAATGGAAAGGTTTGCCTAAGCACGCCGGTGCGTAATTGTTTTGCGCTTGGCGGGAAATCAGCACCAGGACGATAATTGTCGCCAGATACGGCAACATGGACAGGAATTCGGAGGGCATATCAATGCCCATGCCTTGCCCGTGAAGTTGTAAAATCGTGATGCCGCCGAACATGTAAGCTCCCAATAGCACCCGAGACGGCATCCACATCGCAAACACCACCAATGCCAGGGCAATCCAACCGCGCCCGGCGGTCATATTGTCCGCCCACATAGGGGAATAGGCCAGGGAAAGGTAAGCGCCCGCCAAACCGCTCATGGCGCCGCCGTAAAGAGCGGCCATATAGCGAATTTTAATCACCGGGTAGCCGATGGAGTGGGCTGCGTCATGGGATTCGCCGACGGCGCGTAAAACCAAGCCATATTTGGTTTTATTAAGAAACCAATAGGTGACGAATACCATCACAATGGAGAAGTAGACCAAAATGTCGTGGCTGAACAGAACATTGCCAAAAAATGGAAGGTCGCTGAGAAAAGCAATGTTCAATTTCGGTAAACCATCATAGGCCATCCCGACCAGATTGATGCCGATTAACGAACTCAAACCCAAACCGAAAATGGTTAGGGCTAATCCCGTTGCCACTTGGTTGGATTGTAACGATAAGGTGAGCACGCTGAAAATCAGCGCCATTCCCATGCCGGATAAAATGGCGACGATGATCGCCAGGGTGGCACTGCCGGTTGACGTCACCGTCAAAAAGGCCATTACGGCACCCACCACCATCATGCCTTCCAGTCCCAGGTTTAGTACGCCGGATTTTTCGTTGACCAGTTCGCCGAGCGCGGCGAGCAATAACGGCGTGGCCGCGGTGATAATGGTGACAATAATTAAGGAGGTTGTATCAAGTGAGAAATCCATCAGTGCTCTCCTTTGGGAACGCGGTTCCATTTAACCCGGTAGCGAATCAAGACGTCCGAAGCCAGTAAGAAAAACAAAAGTAGGCCTTGGAAGACGCCGGTCAAGGCGACAGGCAGTCCCATTTCAATCTGGGCCGTTTCGCCGCCCAGATAGGACAGCGCCATGAGTAGCCCGGCCAGTAAAATGCCGACCGGGTGTAATCGCCCTAGAAAAGCCACGATGATGGCGGTAAACCCATAGCCGGGTGAAATGCTTGGTAACAGTTGACCGATGGGGCCGGCGACTTCCATCAAGCCGGCGATGCCCGCCAGCCCGCCACTGAGCAGAAAGGTGAACCAAATGATTTTCTTATGATTAAAACCGGCGTAATGCGCGGCTTGCGGCGCTTGGCCGACAACATGCACCTGGAAACCGATAATGGTTCTGGCCAACATGACCCACAGTCCGGCCAGAATCATTACCGTGATGACACTGCCTAGATTGAGGCGCGTGCCTTCCAGTAAGGTTGGCAATAAAGCGGCGTCTTGAAACAGACGGGATTCCGGGAAGTTGTAGCCGGTCGGATCGCGGTAAGGGCCGTTGACCATGTAATTCAATAACAGAATGGCGACGTAGGTGAGCATCAGGCTGGTCAAAATTTCGTTGGTGTTGAAGCGTGTTTTCAACCAGGCCGGAATCGCGGCCCAGAGCATACCGCCCAAAGCGCCGAAGACGATCATGCTGGGCAGTAACCAGGCGCTGTCGGATTCGTGAAAATAGAGCGCTAAACCGCCGCCAACAATGGCGCCCATGACCAATTGGCCTTCGGCACCGATGTTCCAGACATTGGCCTTGAACCCGATGGCCAAGCCTATGGCAATCAAGACGAGCGGCGTGGCTTTGACGGCCAGTTCGCCGAGGCCATAAAGCGAGGTCACCGGCTCGACGAAAAAGACATAAATGCCTTCAAGCGGGGAGTGCCCCATCATCGCGAATAAGATCATGCCGGAAAACAGCGTTAACACCACGGCCAACAAAGGGGACAGGTACGTCATGCGTTTAGAAGGCTGGCTTCGTGCTTCCAGTTTAAGCCACATGGTTGTGTCCTCCCTCGGGCGTGGTGATACCGCCCATCAGCAACCCGATTTCTTCGCGACTGATGTCGGAAATCGGGTAGGCGTCGGACAAGGTGCCCTCGTAGATCACGCACACCGAATCACAGACCTCGAAAATTTCATCCAAATCCTGCGACAGCACCAGCACCGCACTGCCTTTTTCCGCCAAATCGAGGATGGATTGGTGGATGGCGGCCGCGGCGCCGGCATCGACGCCCCAGGTCGGTTGAGCGGCAATCAACAGGCTGGGGCCTTGTTCGATTTCCCGTCCGACGATGAATTTTTGCAAGTTCCCGCCGGATAAGCTTTTGGCGGCACTGCCGATGCCAGCGTGTTTGACATTGTATTTATCGCACACCATTTGCGCGTATTCATTGCGTTTTTTGAAATTGATAAAGCCGCGATGGTGCAGTTTTTTGGCTTGATAGCCGCTTAAAAACGCATTTTCGTGCAAGGCATTATCCGGCACCGACGCATGGCCCAACCGTTCCTCCGGCACATACGCCATGCCGATCATGCGGCGTTGGTTGCTGGGCAGATTGCCACTGGGGCGGCCGTGAATAATGATGGTGTCGACGTCGGTGTCCGCTTCGCCGCTGAGGGCGGAGAGCAATTCGGTTTGACCGTTTCCGGCAATCCCGGCAATGCCGAGCACTTCGCCTTGGCTGATGGTGAAATTGATGTCTTTTAAATCGTTGCCGAAAGGTTGCGAGGACTTCAATGATAAGTGCTGCACTTGAATGACATCGTCTTCAAAGGTTTTGTTGGATTGGCGTTTCGGCGGAATGATTTTTTGGCCGACCATGAGTTGTGCCATGCTGGCCGCGGTTTCCTGGGTGGGGTCGATTTCTTGAATGAATTGGCCGCCGCGAAGAATGGTGGCACGATGGCACAGGGTTTTGATTTCGTCGAGCTTGTGGCTGATGTAAAGAATGGAAACCCCTTCCGACGATAAACGGCGCAGAGTGACGAACAACTTGTCCACTTCCTGCGGGGTTAAAACCGAGGTGGGTTCGTCCATAATCAGCAGTTTCGGGTGTTGCAGCAAGCAGCGGATGATCTCCACGCGCTGACGTTCGCCAACCGAAAGGTCGTGAATCAGTTTTTTCGGGTCAATGTGTAGGCCGTAATCGGCGGAAACGTTGAGAATGCGCTTTTCCAAAGCCTTCAAATCAAAGGCTTCGTCCATACCGACGGCGATGTTTTCCAACACTGTCATGGCATTGAACAGCGAAAAATGCTGAAACACCATGCCAATGCCGTAATGGCGGGCCGTTTTCGGGCTGTCGATGTCGACCGCTTGTCCTTCCCAGAGCATCTGACCTTCATCGGGTTTGAGCAGACCATAGATCATTTTGACCAGCGTGCTCTTTCCGGCACCGTTTTCACCGAGTAACGCGTGAATTTCGCCGGGTAATATATTGAGATTCACCTGGTCATTGGCCAGGCAGCCGGGAAAACGTTTGGTAATGTTTTCCAGTTGTAGTCGGGGTTCCGTCATGTGCAACATCCTCTGCTGTTAGGGCCTGTGGCAGGCCCGTTGCCAGTCGGCGCTAGTAAGGGGTTTTGTCGGTTTTGTTTTTCCAGTCGTTAAACGGCTGGATGGCCTCGTCTTCCAGAAGGCGGAAGGTCGGCAGGTTGCGACTGAGAATCGGCTTTGAAATCTCTTCGTAAATCAGGGCATCGTCAAACCCGATGTCCGCGGCGTCTTCACGCGAATTGGCGTAGTACATTTTGTCCAGTCTGGCCCAGTAGATGGCGCTCAGGCACATGGGGCAGGGTTCGCAGCTGGTGTAAATTTCACAACCGGCCAAATCGAAGGTACCCAGCGCCGCACAGGCGTTGCGGATGGCGGTGACTTCGGCGTGCGCGGTGGGATCGTTGGCCGAGGTGACCTGGTTATAGCCTTCCGCAATGATTCGACCGTTTTGAGTGATGACCGCACCGAAGGGGCCGCCGAACCCGGCTTCCATTTTTTCTTTGGAAAGGGCAATGGCTTGGCGCATAAAGTCTTCGGGGGTTGTGGTGTTGGATTGGCAGTCACACATAAAACGTTTTCCTATGGTGTTTGGTTTAAGAAGGTCGCGTGAGCGTCCTGTTCAAAGGCGGCAGATTTGGCGGTTTGCGTGTGCTCGCTTTGCACTTGCAGTAATTGCGCCGTGACCGACGCGGCAATGACCTCGGGCGATTTTCCGGTAATTTGCGGCAAGCCGATGGGGCAGGTCATGCGCGCCAGGGTTGTGTCCGAAAGGCTGTGTTGTTTGAGTTGGCGTTCGAAACGGACTTTTTTGGTTCGTGAACCGATCAGGCCGAAATAGGCAAAGCGGCCTTTTTCCAGAATGGCTTGTGTCAGACGATAGTCCAGCTCGTGACTGTGGGTCATAACCAAAAAATAGGCGTGATCCGGCGCGTGTTCAATAATCGATGCCCAGTCGTCGGTGATTCGGTACTGCACATTGTCGGCTCGTAAGGCCGGTTGTTGCTCGGCACGACTGTCGATGCAGGTGATGTCGGCATCCAGCCATTGCAGTTGGTTCAGCAAAGCCCGGCCAACGTGTCCGGCTCCGAAAAGAAAGATCGGCAGAGCGGTGGATTGAATCGGTTCAATCAATTGGTGTTGCAAGGCGTGCCATTGCGGGACTGTTACGTCCTGAAACGAGATCTCTTCCTGGTTTTCTGCGTACGAAGGCCGCTCTTCGGTTGCCGTGATGAGGCTGCGTTCGCCACGGATTAAATCCGATTTCAGCCAGGCCTGGGCGTTTTGCTGTATCACGTATTGCAGTTGGTTTAACCAGGTTGAGCTGGCGGGGTGAACCTTTTCAAAGATTAACTGCACCACGCCGCCACAACATTGATCAAATTTCGGTACCAAGGACGTGGTGTATTCGCTGAGTTGGTTGTCGGGCGCCGTGGCGAGCAATTCGCGGGCATGGGTTTGCGCAAAAAATTCCAGGTTGCCGCCGCCAATGGTGCCGAGCGTGCGGTGAGACTGTATCAGCATTTTGGCACCGGTTTCCCGCGGCGAGGAGCCGGACACCCGACCGACGGTGACCAACACGAACGGGTCTTCGGCATTGACCAGGGTGGAGAGGGTTTGCCAGTTCAGCATTTTAGCCTCCGGCTCTGTTGAATGAACGTAAGGCTTCACACGCCAAAAGTACACGCTCCGGCGTGGCGGGGGCGTCCAGTTTCGGGCAAGCCTGGTAATTTCCGACACTGGCCACCGCATCGGTCAGGGCGTTGAAGACACTGATACCGAGCATCAATGGCGGTTCGCCGACCGCCTTGGAGCGGTAAACGGTATTTTCACGATTGGCATCGCAACGCAAGTGGATATGCATTTCCTGTGGACGGTCGCCGCAAGACGGAATTTTATAGGTGGAGGGTGCATGGGTGCGCAGACGACCGGATGGATTGTACACCAATTCCTCGGTGGTGAGCCAGCCCATGCCTTGTATAAAACCGCCTTCCACCTGGCCGGTGTCGATGGCGGGGTTCAGGGTGTCGCCGCAATCGTGGACGATATCGACGCGATCTACCGTGTATTCGCCGGTCAAGGTATCCACGGTGACTTCCGAGACGGCCGCCCCGTAGGCGAAATAAAAGAACGGGTGGCCTTTTCCGGTGCTTTGATCGAAATGAATTTTCGGGGTGCGGTAATAACCGGTGGTGGATAAGGAAATGCGCGCCAGATAGGCTTGCATCACCAGTTCTTGGAAAGGCACGGTTTGCGTGCCGATGTGCACGCCGTCCGGGGTGAAGGTAATGTCGCTTTCCGCCACGCTGTACTGTTGAGCGGCAAATTCAATGAGGCGGTTTTTTAAGGTGATGGCGGCATTTTGAGCCGCTTTGCCGTTGAGGTCGCAGCCACTGGAAGCGGCGGTGGGCGAGGTGTTCGGCACTTTCTCGGTATTGGTGGAGGTGATTTTGATACGGTCGATTTCCACCTGGAATTCTTCGGCGACGATTTGCGCCACTTTGGTAAACAGGCCTTGTCCCATCTCGGTACCGCCGTGGTTAAGATGAATGCTGCCGTCGGTGTAAATGTGCACCAAAGCACCGGCCTGATTCAAGTGGGTAGCGGTGAAGGAAATGCCGAATTTTACCGGTGTCAGCGCCAAGCCTTTTTTCTGGTAAGGGCTGGTGTGATTGAAGGCGATAATGTCGGCGCGACGTTTGGCGTAATCGGCGCTTTGTTCCAGTTCGGCGGTGATGTCGTGGATGATGTTATCCGTCACCGTCATGTGATACGGGGTGACGTTGCGTTCGTCGATGCCGTAGTAATTGCGTTTGCGGATGGTCAACGGGTCTTCGCCGAGGTGGTGGGCGATTTCGTCGATGACGCGCTCGATTGCCACCATGCCCTGCGGGCCGCCAAAACCACGGAAGGCGGTGTTGGAGACGGTATGGGTTTTGCAGCGATGCGACATGATGGACACGTTTTCCAGATAATAAGCGTTGTCCAAGTGGAACATGGTGCGGTCGTTGATGGAGGCTGATAAATCGGCCGACATGCCGCAACGCGAAGCGGCTTCAAACGCGGCGGCCTCAATGCGACCATTGACGTCGAATCCAATATCGTAACGGATGAGATAGTCGTGGCGCTTTCCGGTCATGGTCATGTCGTCGTCGCGGTCCAGGCGCACTTTGGCCGGGCGCCGGGTGTGATGTGTGACCAGCGCGGCGATGCTGGCGAACAGCGCCGGTTGCGATTCTTTGCCGCCGAAGCCGCCGCCCATGCGGCGTACTTCAACGTGGACGGCGTGATCGGGAATCCCAATGGCGCGAGCGCAACAATGTTGCACTTCCGATGGGTGCTGGGTGGAGCTGAACACTTTGATGTCGCAATCCTCGCCCGGTAACGCCATCGCAACATTCGATTCCAAATAAAAGTGATCTTGCCCGCCGATTTCAATTTCGCCTTGAAGGCGGTGCGTGCTTTGGGGAAGTTGAGCTTCCGGCTCGCCGCGACGGAAGGTTTTGGAATCCAACACAAAGGATTGGTTTTCCAGAGCCTCCTTGACGGTGATAAAGGCCGGCAGCGGTTCGTATTCGACAATGGCCAGTTTGGCGGCTTTACGCGCCGTGTGAATGTCTTTAGCCGCCACCGCAAACAGGGATTGCCCGATGTATTCCACCAAACCGTCGGCAAAAATCGGGTCGCCGTCCAAAACCGGGCCGACATCGTTTTTGCCAGTGACGTCGGCGGCGGTTAAGACGGCGACCACACCGGGAAAATTTTGCACGGCGGAGACGTCTAACCGAGTGAGCTTGGCGTGAGCCTGTTGGCTTTGCGCAATGTAGACGTGTAATAAATCCCGTGGTTCGGGCAGGTCGTCAATGTACAGGGCTTCACCGCTGACGTGCTTGTGTGCGCTGTCGTGTTTGACGGCGGCTTTAACGCCGGTTTTCAGGGTTTTCGGCAAGCGTTGGGGTGACAAAGAAGCTGGGTTAGGCATGCTGTTTTTCCTGGTTGTCCAAACGGTGTTCGATAAAGAATTTGCGCAGCAGGTTTTGCGCAACCGTCATGCGATAGCGGCTGGAAGCTCGGAAATCGTCGAGTGGCTGGTAGTCGGTGATCATGACGTCGCAGGCATTGAAAATAGTTTCGTCGCACCAGGCCTGGCCGATTAGGGATTTCTCGGTTGCGGTCGCGCGTTTTGGAATGCCGGCCATGCCGCCGTAGCAGAGCCGCGCGTCTTCCACGGTGCCGCCGTTGAGCCGGATATAAAAGGCCGCACTGACGCTGGAGATGTCTTGCTCCTGCCGTTTGGAAATTTTATAGGCTTTGAACAACACGGTTTCGCCCGGAATGTTTGTGTTCAACAACGGGATGGTCACTTTTTCGATGAATTCGCCGGGTTGGCGATCCTGCTGGCCGTAATCAATAAAGTAATCCTGCAGAGTCAAGGTACGAGGCCCTTGAGCGCTGTTTAAGGTGATGGACGCGCCTAATGCAATCAGCGGCGGCGGCATGTCGCCAATCGGCGAGCCGTTGGCGATGTTGCCGACGATGGTGCCGGAATTTCGGATTTGCGTGGAGCTGTGACGTTCGAGGAAAGGTTGCAATACCGGGAAGTGTTTGCACAGAATCGGTATGGCTTGGCTGTAAGTGACCGCGGCACCGAGTTCGATGTGTTGCGGTGTTTCCTGAATGGTTTTTAACGCTGGAATGTGACCGAGATGGATCACGGTGTCCAATTCTCGGTGTTGTTTGGTGACCCAGAGCCCGAGATCGGTGCCGCCGGCCAGTAGGTTGGCGTCCGGATGCTGTTGGTAAGCGTGCGTCAGTTCCGTGATGTTACTGGGTTGGATGTAGGTTTGTTGGTCATGTTGCCAGCGTTTGGCTTCCCGCGGTTGAATGGCTTGAAGTTGTTGGGTGATTGTTTGGGCTTCGGCCTGATAAGCGGCGGCATCCTGTTGGGCTTGGGCGAGAATGTCTTTTCCGGATTCCAGAATCGGGCCGTAGCCGGTGCAACGGCACAGGTTGCCGGCGTAGATTTTGTTCAATTCGCTGACGGTGTTTTCCGGTTTCAATTCCGACCAGGCCTGGTGGTTTTGGCGGACATTCTGGTATAAGGCAAAACCGGACATCACGATGCCGGGGGTGCAGAATCCGCACTGAGAGGCATGGCGGTCCACCATGCTTTGTTGCACCGGGTGCAGTTGGCCGTTGGTCTCTTTTAAATGTTCAACGGTGAGCAGTTGTTTTCCGTCCAGCATGGGTAAAAACAGAATGCAGGCGTTCACGGCGCGGTACTGCAATTGGCCGTCTATCAGCTCGCCTAATACCACGGTACAGGCGCCACAGTCACCTTCCGCACAGCCTTCTTTGGTGCCGATGGCCTTTTCTTCCGTCCGAAGATAGTTTAAGACCGTCATCGTCGGCGAGACATCGGCCAGTGTTTTGAGTTCGTTACCGAGTAAAAAACGAATCGGTTGGTCGGGAGGGGTATCCTTCATCTTAACTACCTCGGTAAGTACTGTATCCATACGGCGACACCAAGAGTGGAACGTGGTAGTGGCTCGTGACGTCTGCAATGCCGAACCGCAATACGATGTCGTCCAGAAATAAAGGGGACGGTAAGTTTGGATGGTGTTGTTTGAAATAAGCGCCCATTTCGAAGACGAGTTCATAGCGTCCGACGGCGATTGCGTCTGGGTTCAGTAAGGGGGCATCGGTACGGCCGTCGTCGTTGGAGCGGGTTTCGGTCAAAAGTTGCCGAGTACCGTCCTCGTTAAGGGCGTACAGTTTGATGGAAACCTGGTCAGCGGGTTGCCCCGAGCTGGTGTCTAAAATGTGTGTGGTTAAACCGGTCATATGTTTTCGCTCTTAATCACTCAATGTTATGGGGGATAATAGGTAGTATTAAACAAAATAATAAAAATATTGTACACAATTTTGTGTTTTAAGTTTTTGATCAATTGTCGGTTTTTGATCATTTTTTCACCGTTTTTGTTCTACGGTGAGGTGAATTCGGATTGGGTTTAGGTGATAATAAGAAATCGTTATCAAAAAAAACGGTTTAAAAGCATTGTTTTTGTAACTTGTTGTTTAAATAAAGCTTTTTTATTTTATTTGTGCGTTGTCTGCGGGGTTTTAAGCGAAAATGGAATGTGTTTTGAACCCGGTGGAAAAAATATTTCTTACTAATTTTTTTTAAATTGTATACAATCTGCTTTAACATTGAATGATATGAGTGTTCGGTGTTAAGCCTTGCAACTTGCAGGAGCCAATCATGGAAAAGAATAAGGGTTCGAAGAGTCAGGAACAGATTATTTATGACCGTCTGTTTGATGTCATCTTGGAACAGAAACTTCAGCCCGGCGCGCGCTTGACCGAAGTTCCGCTTGCGGAAATTTTCGGGGTCAGCCGAACCGTCGTACGACGGGCGTTATTACGCCTTTCGCACGAAGGGGTGGTGGAAATCAAGCCGAATGTCGGGGCCAGTGTGATTCGCACGCCGGTGGAAGAAGTGTCGCAATACTTTGAAGCAAGACGGATTATCGAATGCGCGTTGATTCGAATGGTGGTGGGGAAATTGACCAGTTACCAGGTGGAAACGCTGAAGTCGATGGTGCGGGAAGAGAGCCGGTATTTCGAAACCAGCAATCGCGCCAAAGGATTGCGGAAGTCGACCGAATTCCATTTTTTGATTGCCGACCTGTCTGGAAATCATCCTCTGGCGGAAGCCGCGCGGCATTTGATTTCCAGAACCTCGTTGATCGTGGCGCAGTACAATTTGTCCGGTTCGGGTGGTTGTGCGTGTGTTGACCATTCCGCCCTGGTGGATGTCATTGTCAACGGGACAGAAGATGAAGCAGAAGCTTTAATGGACACTCATATCCGACACATTGAAGACGGTTTGTCTTTAAGTAAAAAAGAACTTGAACCAGATTTATATTCTCTGTTCAAAGCCGAGTAACGTTTCATCGGTCGATGCTCCTATCGGCTAATCGTTGCCGCGTGATGGCCAGCCAGTGGAATCTGATTCAGGTGCGGATTAGCAGAGGAGTGTTAGATGGACCCGCAGATTCTGGAGTGGCTGAATTTAAACGTCAAGTGGATTCACTTGATTGTTGGGATTGCCTGGATAGGGGCGTCTTTTTATTTCAACTGGCTGGAAGGCAACCTTGAACGTCAGAAAGCGGGGTTGAATAAAGGCGTGGCTGGCGACTTGTGGGCCGTGCACGGCGGTGGTTTTTACCATGTCGAGAAGTTCGAAGTGGCGCCGGAAAAACTGCCGGAAACGCTTCATTGGTTCAAATGGGAAGCCTATCTGACCTGGATTACCGGCTTCACGCTTTTGGTGTTGGTGTTTTATATGTCGCCAACGCTTTACATGATTGACCCTTCGGTGGCCAATCTTTCACCAGGCCTGGCCATTTCCATTAGTGTTCTCTCGCTGGCCGTTGTCTGGCTGATTTACGACCGTCTCTGCAAAACCGCTCTGGTCGAAAACAACGCACGATTCTTTTGGGTGATGTTCATTGGGTTAACATTGCTCGCCTATCTGTTTACCGAACTGTTCAGCGCTCGCGCCGCTTACATTCAAATGGGTGCCATTATCGGCACCTTGATGGTGGCCAATGTCTTTTTCGTCATCATTCCATCGCAACGCAAGATGGTGGACGCCATGAAGCAAGGCGAGGTGCCGGATCCGGCGACCGGCAAAGCCGGTTTTCAACGCTCTTTCCACAATAACTATTTCACCTTGCCGGTGCTTTTTATTATGATCAGCGGGCATTATCCGCTCACGTTTGGCAGCGAATACAACTGGATGATTTTGGCCGCGATTGCCTTGATTGGCGTGTTGGTGCGTCATTACTTCAACTTGAAAAACCAAGGCAAGGTGCATCATTGGATTTTGCCTCTGGCGGCGGTATTGATGGCGTTATTAGCCTACCTAACCATGCCGAAACCGCAAGAAACGGTGTTGGAGAGTGAGGTGACATTCGAGGCAATTGAACCGATTATGGCGCAACGTTGTGCCACTTGTCACGCGGCCAATCCAACCGATCCGGCGTTTAAAGTGGCGCCGAAAGGCGTGGAGTTGGACACGCGCGCCAAAATTGAGCAGCAGGCCGATGCGGTTTACGCGCAGACGGTCACTTCAAAGGCGATGCCGATTGGCAATTTGACTCAGATGACGCCGGACGAACGCGCGCTGTTGGGGCAATGGTATTTGACCCTTAAAAACAAGGAGTCGTAATCAAGATGGAAGAATCAAACGGTTTAACGTATCCAGATTATCCAAGGGACATGGTGGGCTACGGGGCGAATCCGCCGAAAGTGACCTGGCCGGGTAAAGCCAAGCTGGCTTTGCAGTTTGTCATCAATTATGAAGAGGGCGGCGAGAACTGTATCTTGCACGGCGACCCGGCCTCCGAAGCCTTCTTATCCGAAGTCATGGGCGCTTCGCCCTGGCAGGGCCAACGTCATATGAGCATTGAAACGATATACGAGTACGGTTCGCGCGTCGGTTTCTGGCGATTGCATCGATTGTTCACCGAAATGGGCATTCCGGTCACGGTGTTCGGGGTGGCGATGGCCTTGCAGCGCAACCCGGAGGCGGTTCAAGCCATGCTGGATGCGGATTGGGAAATCGCCAGTCACGGTTACCGCTGGATTGACTACGCGGCGGTCGACCCGGAAGTGGAACGCAGTCATATTCGTCAAGCGCTGGAAATTCACACCGCCTTGACCGGGCAAGAACCCTTGGGGTGGTACATCGGGCGTAACAGCGACCAGACCCGACGCATCTTGCTGGAAGAGACCACACCTTTGTACGATTCGGATTCTTATTCCGATGAACTGCCGTTTTGGGTACAGGAAGGTGGCCAACCGCACTTGGTGGTGCCTTATACCTTGGACGCCAATGACATGCGTTTCGCCACTTCGCAAGGGTTTAACTCGGGCGACCAATTCTTTACGTATTTAAAAGATTCTTTTGACGTGCTGTATGCCGAGGGCGATGTGGCCCCGAAAATGATGTCCGTTGGGTTGCATTGCCGCTTGGTCGGCCGGCCGGGGCGCTTTGCTTCTTTGAAACGCTTTATCGAATATGTGCGTCAGCACGACGATGTTTGGTTATGTACCCGGGCCGATATTGCTCGGCATTGGGCGGCCAATCACCCGGCTTGACCGACGTATTTTTTACAACCATTTTATTAACGATTGAATCCTATCAACGTTGGCAACGGGGTTAACGGTTTAGGTGTTCATATTTTATCGACACTGGAGACAACAATATGAAACTCAAACGGTTTTTTGCGCTTGCGCTGACGGCAATGACGGCCTTACCGGCTTTGGCGGCCACCCCGGTTAAATTTACGCTGGATTGGAAATTCGAAGGCCCAGCCGCGGCCTATTTGGTGGCCTTAGAAAAAGGCTACTATAAAGACGCGGGCCTGGACGTAACCATTGATTCCGGTAAAGGGTCATTGGATGCCATTCCAAAAGTGGCTTCCGGCACGTACCAGTTCGGTTTTGCCGATATTAACTCCTTGATCAAATTCAAAGACCAGAACCCGAATTCGGAATTGAAAGGGATTTTGATGGTTTATGACAAGCCGCCGTTTGCGATTATCGGTTCCAAGCAAACCGGTGTGGCCAAGCCGAAAGATTTAGAAGGTAAAACATTGGGCGCGCCGGCACCGGATGGGGCTTATGCCCAATGGAAAGCGTTTACCGACGTGACCGGCATCAATCCGTCGGAGGTGAATATCGATAACGTCAGTTTTGCGGTGCGCGAATCCATGCTGGTGCAAAAGCGTGTGGATGCCATTACCGGTTATTCGTTCTCTTCCTTCCTGAACCTGCGCAAAATCGGTCTGCCAGCGGAGGACATCAATGTGATGTTGATGGCGGATTATGGTCTAAAACTCTACGGCAACACCATTTTGGTGAACCCGGAATTTGCCAAGCAAAACCCGGAGCTGGTCAAAGGCTTTGTTAAAGCGACCATCAAGGGTTGGCAATACGCGGTGGCGCATCCGGAAGAGAGTATTCAATATGTCATCGAACGGAATAAAATTGCCAAGAAGGCGGTGGAAACCCAGCGTTTGCAAATGTGCATCGACGACAATGTCGTGACCGATAATGTAAAAGCGAATGGCTTTGGTGGCGTCGATTCGGCACGGATGGCGGAAGCCATCGACCAGGTTGGTTTGACGTATGACTTTAAGAATAAGCCAACGCCGGAAGCTGTGTTTACTGAAGAATTCTTGCCTGCGAAATCGGAAAGAGAGCTGTAAGTATGTCCGAGTTTATCAAGCTTGAAAAAGTTTCCCTGAGCTACAACGGCTCGACCGAACTTCAGGATATGGCGATTCATGAAGTGGATATGTCCATCCAGCAAGGCAGCTTCACGGCTGTGGTCGGACCAAGTGGTTGTGGTAAATCAACGATGATGAAGCTTTTATCCGGTTTGCAGGCACCGACGCTGGGCTACGTTTTTCTGGATAACCGGGAAGTCAATGGCCCGGTGTCCGGCGTAGGCATGGCATTTCAGAAGTCCACCTTGCTGCCTTGGCGAAACATTATCGACAATGTGTTGTTGCCGTTTGAAGTCAGCCCGGATTATGAACACCGTTATCGACGCAGAAAGTCGGAGTACGTTAACAAAGCCATGAGCTTGTTGGAGCAAGTCGGCCTGAAAGGGTTCGAGCATCATTTTCCGTGGGAGCTGTCCGGCGGTATGCAACAGCGGGCGTCGATTTGCCGAGCGTTGGTGCATGAGCCGAGTTTGTTGATTTTGGACGAGCCTTTCGGGGCCTTGGATGCGTTTACGCGTGAAGAGCTTTGGATTATGTTGAGCGAATTGCAGCAGGCGAAAAAGTTCACCGTTTTGCTGGTGACGCATGATCTGGAAGAGGCCGCTTATTTGGCGGATGACATTTATGTAATGTCGACCCGTCCGGGGCGGATTACGCATCATGAAAAGGTGACGTTTGAACGGCCGCGTGCCATTGATATTCGTTATGAACCGACGTTTTCCAAACTGGTGCAGAAGTTGAGAGGCTTTATTAAGTCCGCGAAGGAGGCTGCATGAAACGTACTCTTTGGTCTTCTTTCTCGCAAACCAAGGCGTTTGAATATGGCGCTCCGGTCACGATTTTTGTGTCGGCGCTGGCGCTTTGGCAGCTGGTCTGTATGTGGGCCGGGATTCCCGAGTATTTCCTTCCGACACCGGCGAAAATCGCCGCGACCATGGTGGAATATCAGGAAGCCCTGTTGGAAAACGGTTGGCAGACGCTGAAAACCACGGTCATCGGATTTGGTATTTCGGTGGTGTTCGGGGTGGCGATTGGAGCCGTGATCGGTAACTCCAAGACGCTTTATAATGCACTCTACCCGTTGTTCATCGCGTTTGAAACCGTACCGAAAGTGGCCGTGGTGCCGATTTTGGTGCTGTGGTTTGGCATTGGCACCACCCCGGCCATTTTGACCGCTTGGTTGATTTCATTCTTCCCGATTGTGGTGAATGTATCGACCGGGCTGGCCACGTTGGAACCGGAAGTGGTGGATGTCATGCGGGCGCTGAAAGCCAGTAAACGCCAGATTTTATTTAAGGTGGGCATTCCGAATACCTTGCCGTATTTTTTCGGCGCCTTGAAAATTTCCATCACACTGGCGTTTGTCGGGTCGGTGGTGGCGGAAACCGTGGCCGCGAATTCCGGTGTCGGGCATTTGATGTTGTCGGCTCAGGCCAACTTCGATGTGCCGCTGGTGTTTGCAGGCCTGGTCGTTTTGGCCTTGGAAGGTCTCGCGATGTATACCATCTTCGCTGTGCTGGAAAAGCGCATGACGCGTTGGGCGTTCCGTAATTAATTGGGAGGGAAGATGACGTTAATGGAATTGAACCAGTTGTCGGAGTCTCAATTTGTAGAGGCGTGCGCGCCTCTGTTGGAACATTGTGAATGGGTGCTGCCGAAGCTGGCCGCGGTACGCCCGTTCGCTTCCTTGGCGGTCATGCAAGAGCGGCTGGCGCAGCTTATTCAGGCGGCACCGCTCGAGCAGCAACATGAGGCTTTATGCCAGCACCCCAAGCTGGGAGTGGGGCGAGCTCAACCGGGCTTTTCGCAATCCGAACAAAAGGGAGCGGGGCTGAGTCAGTTAACCGAGCCGGAGATGGCCTTGTTCGCGGAATTGAACGAGCGTTATGAATCGAAAATGGGGTTTCCATTTGTGGTTGCGGTCGCTGGCATGACCAAGGAAACGATCTTGGAACAGATGCGTTCACGTTCCGAAGCCACTCCCGAACAGGAGTGGCCAGTGGCATTGGCCGAGCTGATTAAGATTGCGCAGTTGCGCGTTTGTAAGTTAGTTTCCGACGCCTAAAGTAGCACCATACGTAACACCATTCTGCGGGCGTCGTTCATTCGTCCGCGTCTTTTGAAATGGGCTTGGCGTAGCTCAAGTCCAAATCCCATGGAAAGTAAATCCACGTATCTTGGCTGACTTCGGTCACGTGTGTGTCCACCAATGGCTTGCCTTCCGGCTTGGCGTAAACCGTGGCGAAATACGCTTTCGGCAAACGTTCACGTACAAATTTCGCCGTTTTCCCGGTATCCACTAAATCGTCAATTAAAAGAAAGTTCTCGCCATCCTGTGTCGCCGTGACGTCACTTAAAATGACCGGTTCGCTGATTTGTTTGTGGCTGTAAGTGCGCACTGAAATACTGTCGATCAGGCGAATGCCCAATTCGCGTGCAATGATGGTGGCCGGAATCATGCCGCCGCGGGTGATGGCGATGATGCCGTCCCATTGGGTTTCCAGTGTCAGAAGCTCTTTGGTCAGGGTGCGGCAGTCGCGGTGTAGTTGGTCCCAGGATACAAGGTAACGGTCTGTGTTGTTTGGCATGATAAGGTGTCTCTTTCACTGTGTTTGGTTACACGTTACGTGTTGAAAATAAAAGAGAATATTATACTGTGAATCGGGTTTTCGACCAAGATGGGCGCGGTGTTTTTTGAGGGGAGACTCTGGTATTTCAGAATGGTGCTTTAAGAGATCAGTTGAGCACTAGACTGGTGCATAAGGGAATCGTTCAAAATCACAAAATTATTATAAGTTATTGTTAATAAAAGTATTGTTTCGATGGCATACAAGGTGCTTGCAGATTTGCACATAATTTTATTATTACTAAATGTAACTTTCATAATAATGTGTCAATCGACTGAATAATCACCAGGCCTGGCGGTTTTGGGAATCAGTGGATTAAGTGAGGCGAAGATGGTGAAAACAAATAAGGCAACCGGTTTGTTCCGGCACGACGATGCAGCCTTGCCGAATGCGTTGGCATTTGGGTATGTGTTATTGACCTACGGATTCGGGTTGTATTTTATGCTGTCCGATTCGGGCTGGCTGAATGCGGTGGGGGTTTTGGCGCTGGCGCATTCGATGGTGATTGCGGCCTATCTGATTCATGAAACGGCGCATTTGAGTTTGTTCCGAAAAAAAGAGCATAACCAGTGGTTTTCGGAAATTCTGTTGTGGATTACCGGCACCAGTTATTCGCATTTCGACGATATTCGTAACAAACACAACCGCCATCATATCGACCGGGCGGATGTGGTGTCGTTCGACTTTCGTCCGTTGTTGGAAAAGCATCCGCGATTTTTGAAACTGTTGAAAACCCTGGAATGGTTTTACATTCCGGCGTTGGAAGTCTGGATGCACTTTCTGGTCATCGTCTTGCCGTTTATTAAAGAAAGCCGCCGTTCCAGACGGGCGCGCGTGGTGTTCTTTTTGGTGGTTCGCGTGGCGTTTTTCTGGGCGCTGGCTTCGGTGTCGATTGATGTATTGTGGTTGTATCCGATTGCGTATTTGATGTTCTTGACGGTGATGCGTTTTATGGATACGCATCAGCATACTTATGACGTGTATGAAACTCTGGATCAAAAGCGCGGGCCGGAAGCGCGCCTGCGCGACGCTCAATTCGAGCACGACAATACTTATTCCAATCTGCTGTCGGAAAAGCACCCTTGGGTGAACTTGCTGGTGCTGAATTTCTGTTATCACAATGTCCATCATGACAGCATGTTACAGCCTTGGTATCGGTTGCCAAAATTGCACCAGGAATCCTATGGCGACGACGAGCGTCAAGTGTTGACGTTCCGCCATCTTATGAAAAGTTTCCACCGTTATCGTGTGCCGCGCATTTTAAACGCCGACCCTGTCAATTTGCCGGTGAAGCAGGATGAAGGCGAAAGCTTTATCGGTGTGGATGGCGTGTCTTTTTTGACGGCGCATTAAAACGAGATTGGAGCGAACATGACGCAAGTAACCAAATTTTGGCCGATTCTCACCGGCCGTCATACCTATGAAAAAACCTTGTCCACGCGCGGGCGCGGACAGGGTGAAATCATTCAGGCGCCGATTTTGGCCTATTTGATTGAAACCAAAAACGGTCGCATTCTGTTTGATGTGGGGTGTGATTATCAAAAAATTCAGCAAAAAGAGCAGCGCGCCCATTATTACGAGCACGACGGTTTTCCATTCGGGCCGCCGGAAATGGATGAGGAAGAACGTTTACCGAATCGTTTGCAGGAACTGGGGTTGAAAACCGAAGACGTGGATTTGGTGTTTTGCAGTCATTTGCATTTCGATCATGCCGGCGGCTTATGCGAATTCTGCCATGCCGAAGTGCATGTCCACGCTCAGGAAATGGCGGCGGCGAAAGAGCCGGCGGACGATGCTTATTTTGCATCCGATTTCGAGTTGCCCTTGAATTGGAAGTTGCAAACCGGCGAGTACGATTTAACCGATGGGGTCAGTGCGATTGAAACCCCGGGGCATACTGCGGGGCATATGTCGATGCTGGTGGAGTTGCCGAAAGGCCCGCCGATTTTGTTGGCGGGTGATGCGGCGGACTTGACGGAGAATATCGAAGATGAAGTCGCGCCCGGTTTGTGCTGGCAGGATAACGAGCAATTGGCGATCGAGAGTATCCGTAAATTGAAATACCTCAGTGAGAAACAGCAGGCGGCGCTTTGGCCGAATCATGATTGGGCATTTTTCCAGCGCCATAATCGATTCCCGAACTTTTTCGAGTAGAAAGGCGGAGCCGTCAGGCCCGCTTTACGTTAGTAACTTACCCGGCAGCGTCACGCTGTCTTTTTTTTGGATGATGGATTTTTAAGGATTTTAGGTTATGGAACTTGTCGCCACGGTGGTGCTGTTTTTTTCCTCGGTTTTATGGGGCCTGGCTTGGTTGCCGTTGAAGTATTTGCATGAGATGGGGTTTGACGGCATTCCGCTGACCTTGTTTTTGTACACCATTATGTTGGTGGTGATTTTGCCGTGGATTTGGCGCAAACGTTCGGAAATTCGTCCGTCCTGGAAAATCTTGCTGGCCATCGGTGTGTTGGGTGGCGGGGCGCAGCTGGCGTTCAATACCGCGATGATTTACGGCGAGGTGATTCGGGTCATGGTGCTGTTCTATCTCTTGCCGGTTTGGGGCGTGATTGGCGGCCGCCTGTTTTTGGGGGAAGCCATCGACCGGGTGCGTTGGTTAGGGTTAGGGCTGGCGGTGTCCGGCGCCTTCTTGGTGGTGGGCGGTTGGAAAGCCCTGGAATCGCCGCCGTCCTGGATTGATGCGCTGGCGCTGTTGTCCGGTTTTTTGTTTGCCATGAATAACATTGCTTTCCGGGTGTCGCCGAAGGTGGACGTGTCGCTAAAGTTAGCCTTTATGTTCGGCGGTTCGGTGTTGATGGCCAGCGGGGTCATTCAGGTGATGTCCTTGCCGACCTTGCCGGATGTCAGTCTTCAGGCCTGGGGGATTTTGTTCTTGTTCGGCGCGGTTTGGATGATGATGGCCAACCTTGGGACGCAATGGGCGGTGACGCACATGGAAGCCGGACGTTCTTCGATCATCATTATTATGGAGCTGGTGACGGCGGTCTTGTCGGCCAGTATTCTGTTGAATGAAACCATGAGCCCGACGGAAATGGTCGGCGGCTTGTTAATTGTGGTGGCGGCGTTCCTGGAAGCTCGTCGTGCAAACGGGCACTGAATTGCACCATATGAAAAATATTTGACCCAAAGTAATGCGATTTAACCGATCTTAGGATCGGCTAAAATCACGTTGTTTTTGTTATGTTGTTGAAAAATAAAGACAAAAAGTTTTTTGGTTCGACCTGTGTTTATAAATTATTACCTTTCTCTTAAATTGTAATAACTAAGGTGGTGTAATCATGTTCTCATATAAAAAGCTATTAGGTGGTCTTGCGGGGCTGTTGCTTTCTGTTCAAGCGATGTCGGTCAGTGCCGAGCCGTTGAAGATTGGATACAGTGACTGGCCAGGATGGGTGGCTTGGCAGGTCGCAATCGAAAAAGATTGGTTTAAAGAAGAAGGCGTGGACGTCAAATTCGAATGGTTTGACTATGTGGCGTCAATGGATGCCTTCGCGGCCGGACAGTTGGACGCGGTTGGCATGACCAACGGTGATGCGTTGGTAACCGGTGCGACCGGTGCGCGCAGCGTTATGTTCCTAATGAATGACTACAGTAACGGTAACGATATGGTGATCGGTGCGCCGGGCATTGAATCCGTTAAGGATTTGAAAGGCAAGAAAGTCGGCGTGGAAGTCGGTTTCGTGAGCCACCTGTTGTTGCTGAACGCTTTGAAAGCCAATGGCATGAGCGAAGGCGATGTGGAGTTGGTGAATGTGCCGACCAATGAAACCCCACAAGTCTTGGCGTCCGGTCAAGTGGATGCGATTGTCGCTTGGCAGCCAAGCTCCGGTTCGGCATTGAACTTGGTACCGGGTTCGAAAGCCATCTATACCAGTAAAGATGAGCCAGGTTTGATTTACGATATGTTGTGTGTCTCGCCAAGCAGTTTGTCGGCGAATCGCGACGATTGGGTAAAAGTGGCCAAAGTCTGGTATCGCGTTGTGGATTTCATCAAGGATCCGAAGCACTATGACGAAGCCATCGAAATCATGTCTTCTCGTGTTGGCCTGTCTCCGGACGAGTATAAAGGGTTTGTGGACGGCACCAAAATCCTGACCTTGGAAGAAGCGAAGAAACACTTCCAAAAAGGATCTGGGTTCAGCTCTCTGTATGGTTCGACACAATTGTCTGACGACTTCAACGTCGCCAACAAAGTTTACGATACGCCACAAGACGTGAACGCTTATATCGATCCTTCCATCACAACGGGTCTGTAATCGGCTGAACGGCTGAATCGGACTCAAAAGGCCACTGGTTCCAGTGGCCTTGTCTTTTAACACCTCTCTGTTTTCTGTTATTCGCAACGTACCTGGTATGGGGTAAGGGGTGCGGCTTATTTGAAAACCGAGTTGAAGGAGAAAACCATGAAGTTATGGCATGACCTGACGTGGGAAGAAATCGGCGAGTTGGTCGAACAGGGCATGGATGCCGCATTGCTGCCGGTCGGAGCGACCGAACAGCATGGTCCGCACTTGGGGTGTGGCATGGATTCGGAAATCGCCCGTCATTTGAGTGAGCAGGTCTCGGCCAAAACCCAGGTTGCGGTGCTACCGACTTTGCCTTACGGCTGTTCCATTGGGCACTCGCATCGCTGGCCGGGCACCATTGCCTTGCAGCCGAAAACCTTGATTGATGTGGTTAAGGAAATCGGCGACTGGGTGGCGGCTTCCGGGTTCAAGCGCCTGTTCATTCTCAACAGTCATGTGTCCAATTTCGCGCCGTTACGCTGTGCGTTGGAAATGCTGCGTGCTGAGCACGACGGCTTTATGGTGGCGCTGATTAATTCGTCCACCGTCAGCGAACGCGTCAAGGAGCGGCATTTCGACGACGCCGAGGATTGGCACGCCAATGAGGCGGAAACGTCATTGATGATGGCGTTGGCGCCGAACTTGGTGCGGAACGATAAGTTAACAACCAGTGATGATCCGGACCGGACGGAAGACTGCGTGTTTTCCCATCCGGTGAATCGCACCAGTTTGAATGGCGTGACCGGAAAACCGAGCGACGCTTCGGTTGAAAAAGGCCGGGAGCTGTTCGATTGGATGGTGGATGATCTCAGCGCTCTGGTGGTGAAAGGCTTACAAGAAGAGGCGCCTTTGCCTCATGGCTATTTTGATCAAACAAAGGGATAAAAGGATAAACAAATGAATTCGAAAATTGATGTGGATGCGATGCAGCGCCGCTTGAAAGACATGGGCATCAAATATTGTTTGGGTGCTTATGTGGACATTCACGGGGTGCCGAAAGGGAAGTTCGTGCCGATTGACCATTTGCACCATATGGTGGAAGGGTCCGAATTGTACACGGGGTACGCATTGGATGGTTTGGGGCAGATGCCGAACGACGATGAAATCGCTTCGGTGCCGGATCTGGACAGTTTGATTCAACTGCCTTGGCAACCGGAGGTGGCTTGGATGGCGGCCGACAATACCTTGCACGGCGAGCCTTATGAAATCAACACGCGTGTTGCTTTGAAGAAAGTCTTGGCGGAAGCCGAAGAGATGGGCTTCGGGTTTAACTTGGGAATCGAGTGCGAGTTGTTCGTGCTGAAAGAGGAAGAAGACGGTTCCTTGTCCGTGCCGGATAAGGACGATAAGCTCATTAAGCCGTGTTATGACGTGCGCAGCTTTATGAACCGCTTCAGCTGGCTGGATAAGATGGCGACCACCATCAACGATTTGGGTTGGGATTTGTACTCGCTCGACCACGAAGACGCCAACGGTCAGTATGAATTCGATTTCAAGTTCAGCGATGCGCTGACCATGTGCGACCGTTTTATTTTCTTCCGTTACATGGCGAAACACTATGCGCAGGAAGAAGGTTTGCTGGCGACCTTTATGCCGAAGCCGTTTGCGAATAAAACCGGTAACGGGGCGCATTTCAATATGTCGTTGTTCGATAAGGATACCGGCGAAAACGTCTTTGCCTGTGATCCGAAAGACGATCCGCGCGGTTTGGGCTTGACCGAAATCGGTTACCACTTCATTGCTGGTGTTTTGAAGCATGGCCCGGCCTTGTGTGCGGTTTTCTCGCCGACGGTCAACAGTTACAAGCGCCTGATTCGCCAAGGGGCGATGGCAACCTTCTCCTGGGCGCCGGTGTTCAATTCCTTCGGTTCCAATAACCGAACCAATTCGGTGCGAGTGCCGATGGGCGGCGGGCGTTTCGAGTCGCGTAATGCCGACGGCTCGGTGAATCCGTATCTGGCGGCGACGTTGGTGTTGGCGGCCGGTTTGCAAGGGGTGCGTGAGAAATTGGATCCGGGCATGCCGCAGGAAGACAACCTGTATGAGTTGTCGGAAGCCGAGCGTTTGGAAAGAGGTATCGAATTCCTGCCGCAAAACTTGGCGGAGGCGGTGGAAGCCTTTGCGGCCGATCCGTTTGTTGAGGAAGTGCTGGGTTCCGAACTGCGCAACGAGTTCATTAAATACAAAACCGAAGAATGGGAGGAGTACCACCGCACGATTTCCGAATGGGAAATCAAGCGTTACAGCCACTTGTTCTGATTGGCTGTATTCGATTCATTCTGTTCAGCTCGGGCCAAGGTGGGAAATCGCCAGGCCTGGGCGTTTTGGTTATTTGACCACGGTCCAGCTGACGTCGTTCTGATTCAGCGCCTTGGTGACCGCTTCCGGCATGGGTTGGTCGGTAATCAATAAATCCACGTCTTCAAACCCGCACACCCGCTCCAGTTTCCCCAAACCAAATTTTGAATGGTCCGCCAGAATGGATGTTTGGCGTGAGCGTTTAATCATTTCCCGCTTCAACGCGGCCACGTCCTGGTCGTATTCCGTAATGCCTTCCAAGGTAATCGAACCGCAACTCGAAAAGCAATGGTCCGCATTGAATTGCTGGACGGCGGAAACTGTCGCCGCGCCATAGCAACTGCCTTCCGATGCGCGGTATTGGCCGGGCAGCATGATGATTTGATGGGTCGGGTTTTCCGAGAGCGCGATGGCGATGGAAAAGCTGTTGGTGATGACCGTCAGTTCTTTTTTGGTGATGGCGAGGCGATTCGCCAGAAAGGTGCAGGTCACGCTGGAGTCGAACATTAACACTTGCCCGTCGCTCACTTGCTTTTCCGCTTCCTTGGCGATGCGCATACGCTCTTCCGGAAAAATGTTCTTACGCTGATTCAGCACGCCTTCCTTGGCGGTCGACATATTTGCGGCGCCGCCGTGGGTGCGTTGCAGAAGGGATTGCTCGGCCAGGGCGTCGATGTCGCGTCGAATGGTTTCGATGGAAACATTGAATTCCTGCGCCAATTCGGAAATCAGCACAACCGGCTTGATTTGCAGTAGATGCAGGATGCGTTCGTGCCGTTGGTTTTTGTTTAAACGAGCGGGAGCGATGGGTTGCATGTCGAAGTCCGTAACAATTGATTTGTGCTTATCTTACCGTATTTAGGTGGAATATTTTGTGGTGATTACAACATTTTTATGTAAATTTTGGTGCAAAAGCGGGCATAAAATGTGGCATCAATATGGTTCATATTGAGATGAAAAATATTAATATGTTGATTTAAATGAATTATTTTTTATTTGGGTGCATGTTTGCTTTTTTGCTCAAAACCAAGTTTTTGTGGTTTTTACCAATTTTATTGATGTCTCATAGGAGGTTTGCAATGGCAAGTTCTAATTTTGGAAGACGTGATTTTCTGAAAGCTGCAGCGGCAATGTCGGCGACGGCGGCAATTCCAGGGTTGTTTCCAGGGGTGGCGAATGCCGCTCGTACCAACGAATTGAATATTTTGGTGTGGGAAGGTTACAACTCGGACAATGTTCTAGACCCGTTTCGTCGTGAGTTCGACACCAAAGTGTCGGCGGAAAACGTCATTTCCGACCCGGATGCCGTGAATAAACTGCGCGCCGGCGAAACCAAGGTATGGGATTTGATTAACCTGAACAACCCCTGGGCACGGGAGCTTCTCTATCCGGAAGGATTGATCAAGCCGTTGGATCAGGAACGCTTTAAACCCTATTTCGACAAGATGATGGACGAGTTCAAATGGCCGTATAAGTGGGCGATGAGTCTGGACGGTAAAGACCTGTTGGGGATGACGCAACGTTTCGGGCCTTTGTCTTTTGTGGTCAATACCGATGTGATTTCGCGTCCGATGGCCGAAGATCAGGGGTTTAACCTGTTTATGGATCCGAAGATGAAAGGACGTTACGGGATTTTGACCTGGGCGAACTGGAACATTTATCACATGTGTATTACGGCCGGCTTCTCGCCGTTTAAAAAACACACCAAAGAAGAAATGCAGAAGTTCAAGGAAGTGGCCACTTACATCTTTAAAAACGCCAAGATGGCGTCGGATGACCATTTGGCGATGAACCAGGCTTTGATTACCGGCGAGATTGACGCTTACTTCACCGGCGGAACCTATTCGTGCTCCGTGGCGCGTTATGACGGCTTCTCGAATGTTCGTGGCATCACGCCGAAAGAAGGGCCGATTAATGGCAAAGGTGGGATTGTCTGGGTGGAAGTAACCTCCATCGTCAATAACCCGAACCTGTCCACGAAAGCCGAAGATTTCTTGGAGTATGTCCAAAGACCGGATGTGTCCAAAAATGTGGCGTTTGCGGAAGGGTCCCATAACCCGGTTACTCAAATGGGGATTCCGGAAGTCATGAACGCCTTCACCAAGAAAGAATTGGATGCGATTCAGTTCGACAGCCTGGAGTGGGAGTTGGAGCATTGCGCCGATTACGACGTGAACCCGGATTACGCCGAAATGCTGGAGTTGTACACGGCCGCGCGTCGTGAAGCGAAAGGATAAATCGTAATTGAAACTGGCGGGCACGTTTCACGTGCCCGGCTTGAAAGAGAGATGGACTATGGATCAAGAAACGATTCTGAAGTTAAAAGACGTCGACAAATTCTTTAACGATTTTGTGGCGGTCGACCGAATCAATCTCGATGTGAAAGACGGTGAATTTTTCACCATCGTCGGGCCGTCGGGCAGTGGGAAAACCACCATGATTCGTATGTTGGTCGGCATGGACAAACCGACAAATGGCGAAATTTCGCTGCGAGGCAAGGTCATCAACGACGTGCCGGCCAATAAACGGCCGACCTGCATGGTGTTCCAGTCGCTGGCCCTGTTTCCACATAAAACGGTCGGTGAAAACATCGAGTTCCCAATGAAAATCAAGGGCGAACTCAAGAATTACCGCAAGGCACGAGCCATCGAGTTGCTCGAGCAATTGCACCTGTCGGAAAGTTATTACGACAAGATGATTACCGAATGTTCGGGCGGGGAAAGACAACGTGTCGCCCTGGCGCGTGCCCTGGCATTCGACCCGGAGATTCTGTTCTTCGACGAACCTTTGTCGGCACTGGATTACCGTCTACGTAAGACGCTGGAAAAAGAGCTGAAAGACATTCAACGTAAGACCGGCAAAACCTTTATTTACATCACCCACTCATTGGAAGAGGCGATGGTGATGAGTGACCGCATCGGCATTATGCGCCGCGGTCGACTGATTCAAGTGGGCACGCCCGAAGAAATCTACAACAGCCCGGTGAACGGCTTTGTGGCGCAGTTCATGGGTGAGGTCAATCAATTTGAAGTGGACGTGCGCGGCGACGAACTGGCCGACTCGAAAATGTTGGCGACCTACCGTTCGCCGAATCCGGCTTACGACAATTCTTCGGGCATTCTGATTGTGCGTCCGGAAGACATGCGTTTGCTGTCGCCGGAAGACACGGCGGAAAACGAATTGGAAGGCACGTTGGTGAACCAGTATTCGCTGGGCTCACGCACCCAATATCAAGTGATGGTCAACGGCAAGACGCTGCTGGTGGAAATGCTTGGTGCCGGTGTTGATGTATCCGAAGGGGATGAGGTTAAGGTGGGTTGGTCCACCGACAGCGCCATCCTGTTGAAAGAATAAGGTGTGTTATGAAAACGACATCCGAAAAAGAAGAAAACGGCGCCGAAACGCCTAAGCGTTTTCGCCAGGCCTGGCTGAAAGACTGGTTGAAGCAGACCGGGTTTTTGTTGTCGCTGCCAGTGATGATTCTGTTTTTCGCCGGCTTCATCGGACCTTTACTGTTGGTCGGTATCTACAGTTTCATGCCGTCGAAAGAATTCGGACTGGACCATGTGCCGACGCTGGAAAACTATGCTGATATTTTCAGCAGCAGTTATTACCTGTCGTTCGGTTGGTCGTTGATTCTGGCATTGGTGACCACGGTGTTGTTGATTCTGATCAGCTGGCCGGTCGCCTATGGGTTGGCGAAAAGCTTTAAGCGCTCGATGATTTTGACGCTGATTTTGGTGTTGCCGTTATTCGTATCGGAAAACGTGCGTCTGTTCGGCTGGGTGCTGATGCTGGTGAATCACGGGGTGCTGGACGGCTCCCTGAACGCCATGTTCGGCGTGGATTTGCCGAGTTTGCTGTACAACGTGCCGGTGATTCTGCTGGGATTGCTGTACACCTATCTGCCGTTCATGTTGTTCCCGATGGTGCTGGGCATTTCCATGATTCCCGAATCCTGTCGCGAGGCCAGCTTCGATATGGGCGCCAACCGCTGGCAGGTGTTCAAGGAAATTGAATTGCCGTTGGCCATGCCGGGCATTCTTATCGGTTCCCTGTTGACCTTCGTGTTGGTGATGGGGTCGATTTCCGAAGCCAAAATCTTGGGTGGCCAATCCATCATCATGATTTCGCACGATATCGAAACCGCGTTTACCTATGCGCAGAACTGGCCGTTAGGCTCGGCACTGGCGACCCTGTTGATTTTGTTGATTGGGGCTTTGGTTCTGACCCTGTTGTCGAAACTCGATTTAGACCGTTTGTTCGGTCGTAAGAAATAAGGAAGTCTTATGTCAGCCATGTATCAAAGTCGATTCACCTCCGCCAACCAGAAGCTGATGCGCTGGTGGACGGTGATTGTCATTTTGTTCCTGTATATGCCGATGCTGGCCGTGGTGTTGGCGTCTTTCTCGAAGATCAAATTTTTCATGTTCCCGGTGAAGATTTGGTCGACCAAATGGTATGAATCGGTCTTCAATTCCTTGTCGATTCGGGAGTATGTTTTCACTTCTTTGAGTATCGCCGCCGTGGTCACCGTGATTTCGGTGGTGATGGCCATTTTCGGTGCGCTGGCGTTTGCACGTTATGACTGGAAAGGGCGCAGCATCTATCAAAAAATGATTCTGTTGCCGATTTTCTTTCCGCAGGCGGTGTTGGGCTTGGCGATTCTGTTGTGGACGTCCTCATTAGGCATTACGCCGACCTGGCACACCGCGATTTTCGCGCACCTGGTGTGGATTGTCCCGATCGTCACGCTGGTCATCGCCATTCAGGTGTACGGTTTCGACCCGTCGGTGGAGGAAGCCGCTTATGACCTGGGCGCATCCCGTGTGCAGGTCTTCAAGGAAATCACTTTGCCGATTCTGTGGCCGGGCATCTTCTCCGGTGCCTTGTTCGCTTTCTTATTGTCCTGGGGCAATTTCCCGCTGTCCACCTACACCACCGGGGCCGACCAAACCGCGCCGGAATGGCTCTACGCCAAAATGGTGGCCGGTTATACCCCGCAGGTTCCGGCATTGGGATCGCTGACCGTGTTGATGGCAGCAATCATTCTGTTCGGCAGTTATTGGCTGGGCATGCATTTTAAAAAGAAAAAACAACGAGCAAAGACGTGAGGTAGCCGTAAGGATCTATGTTTGAACAAATGAGTTATGACGCGCAACTGGCCTATCTGCAAGGCGTTGCGGAAAAAGCGTTGCAAAAGTGGGCATTGCCCGAACCGACGGGTTTGAAGCTGTTGAGTTTGTCGGAAAACGCCACCTACCGTGTCGACTTACCGGATCGGAATCCGTTGATCTTGCGGGTACACCGCACCGACTACCATTCCCGCGACGGCATACAGACCGAATTGGATTGGATGAAAGCCTTGCAGGAAGACGCTGGTATCCAAACGCCACAGTCCATCGATGGTCGTGACGGTTCCGCGATTCAGGAAGTGGTGTCGGAGGCTTTGGACGAAGTGCGTTATGTGACGTTATTTCATTTCATCGATGGTGAAGAACCGGACGAATCGGACCTAATCGAACCCTTCAAAAAATTGGGCGAAGTCACCGGCAAAATGCACAACCACGCACGCGGTTGGACGTTGCCGAGTTATTTCGACCGTTTGGTGTGGGATTACGATGGTTGCATCGGCGACACGCCCAATTGGGGTGACTGGCGAAAAGGGCCAGGCCTGAAACCGGAAGATGTCGGAACACTGGAAGCGGTCTCCGATTTGATTAAACAGCGGCTGGCCGCCTTCGGGCAATCGCCGCAACGTTTCGGTTTGATTCATTCCGATATTCGCCTGGCGAATCTGCTGATTTGCGGTGACGACACCCGGGTCATCGATTTTGACGATTGCGGGTTGGGCTGGTTTTTATATGACCTGGCATCGGCGGTCAGCTTTATCGAAACCAACCCCGGGTTGGATAAGGTGATTGACGCGTGGGTGGAAGGCTATCGACGCAGCGCATCGTTTTCCGAAGAAGAGGAACGGGAAATTCCGACCTTCATCATGATGCGGCGTTTAACCTTATTCGCCTGGTTGGGTTCGCATCCGACGGCGGATTTGGCTCAGGAATTAGGCGATTCATTCGCACAGGGTACGGTGGAGTTGGGTAACGCCTATCTGGCACAATTTCAATCATAACGCAGTGATTTAATGTAAGGATTTGACTAATGGCAAGTGAACAAAAACAGGCCTTTTTAGAGAGAACCAAAAAGGTTTGGAACCCGGGGAAAACCCAGGATTGGATCGATACCGGCGTCGATATTGTCATCGACCGACGCGAAGGCTATTGCTTTTGGGATATGGACGGGCACCGTCTGATCAATATGCATTTGAACGGCGGGGTCTATAACCTCGGGCATCGCAACCCGGAAGTGATTCAGGCGGTGACCGACGCCATGCAACATTTTGACATCGGTAACCACCATTTTCCGTCTTTGATGCGTACCGAACTGGCGGAAAAACTGCTGGCGACGGCACCGGAAAATATGCAATACGCCATCTTCGCCAGCGGCGGGGGCGAGGCCATCGACATCGCTTTGAAGTCGGCGCGCCATGCCACCGGCAAGAAGAAAATCGTGTCGTTGCAGAACTGTTACCACGGCCATACCGGTCTGTCGGTGAAAACCGGCGCGCCGCGTTTCAATGAGATTTTCTTAACCGAACCCGAAGCTGACCAGTTCGTTCAGGTGCCGTTTAATGATTTGGAGGCGATGGAAGAGGCGTTGTCCGGGAAGGATGTAGCCTGTGTCATCATCGAAAGCATTCCGGCGACTTACGGTTTCCCGATGCCGGCCCCCGGCTATTTGCAAGCGGTGAAGGCCTTGTGTGAAAAATACCAGGCCTTGTATGTGGCGGATGAAGTACAGACCGGCCTGATGCGAACCGGCCAGATGTGGTGTTGCACCGGCTATGGTGTGGAACCGGATTTACTGGTCACCGGTAAAGGATTGTCCGGCGGGATTTATCCAATCGCCGCCGTGTTGGTGACCGAGCAAGCCGGTCAATGGTTGACCGAAGACGGTTGGGCGCATATGTCCACTTTCGGCGGCTCGGAAATCGGTTGTGCCGCGGCCATTAAAACTCTGGAAGTGGCACAACGACCCGAAACACTGGAAAACATTCAGCTTATCAGCGAGTATTTTGATCAGGCGCTGGCCGACTTACAGACCCTGTACCCGGACTTCTTCGTCGGTGTTCGTAAGAACGGCCTGGTGATGGGGCTGGAATTCGATTACCCGAGAGGGGCCGAACTGGTAATGCAGGAACTTTATAAACAGGGCGTTTGGGCGATTTATTCTGCGCTGGACCCGAGAGTGTTGCAGTTCAAAGCCGGTTTGTTGATGTCGCTGGAGTTATCGAAAGAGGTTATGGACATTCTGGAGTATTCCATTGATGCGGTGGTGAAATCGTTACCGAAGACCTAAGCCGTTATTGAAGTCGTTTAAAAGGAGGTTATATGTTGACATCCATTCAAGGAAAAACCGTTTTAATCACCGGTGCCAGTAAGGGCATTGGGCGTGGCATTGCTAAAGTGTTCGCCAAGCAAGGCGCCAATACCGTCATCGTAGCGCGGCATTTAGACGCCGCTCAAGCCGTGGCCGATGAATTAAAGGCCGCCGGTTACGAAGCCATGGGCGTGGCCGCCGATGTGGCCGACAAGGCTTCATTGCAATCCGCGGTGCAAACCGCGGTTGAAGCCTACGGCGGTTTGGATATTCTGTGTGCCAATGCCGGGATTTTCCCGTCCGCCAGTTTGGAAGAAATGACCGAAGAGGATTGGGATACGGTGATGAACACCAACCTGAAAGGGACATTGTTCAGTGTGCAAACCTGTTTGCCGGAATTGAAGAAGTCCGGGGCCGGACGGGTGGTGATTACGTCGTCGATTACCGGGCCGATTACCGGATTCCCCGGCTGGAGCCATTATGGCGCCTCCAAAGCCGGGCAGCTCGGGTTTATTCGCACCGCCGCCATCGAATTGGCGAAATACGGTATCACCGTGAATGCCGTCATGCCGGGCAATATTTTGACCGAAGGCCTGGAAGACATGGGCGACGATTACCTGACACAAATGGCTTCCTCGATTCCGCTGAAACGTTTGGGGTCGGTTGAAGACATTGCCAATGCCATGTTGTATTTCGCGTCGGAAGAAGCGGGTTACGTCACCGGGCAAACCATCGTCGTCGACGGCGGACAAGTGTTGCCGGAATCTCTGGAAGCGGTCGGTTAACCGCTAAACGGATTGGGAGAGCATCATGTGTCAATGCGGCCAACATACGATTCATGCGCTGGGCAAACAGCAAAGCCATTGCGGATGGGATTGTGATAATCGTCCCGAATTGACGGTGGCGCCCGGTGATTGCATCGACATAGAGGTGCACGATGCGTCGGGCGGTCAGTTATCGTTGGACTCCGGCGTGGATGACGTCATTAATTTCGATTTCGATCGAATCAATCCGGTCACCGGACCGGTTTGGGTGGAAGGGGCCGAACCCGGCGATGCCTTGAAAGTCACGCTGCTGGATTACGAACCGTCCGGCTGGGGCTGGACCGCCAACATTCCGGGCTTCGGCTTATTGGCGGACGAGTTCGAAGAGGCGGCTTTACACCTTTGGCAGTATGATCCGGACAGTTTGTCGCCGGCGTTATTCAATGAATTTGCGAAAGTGCCCTTGAAACCCTTTGCCGGCACCATTGGCGTGGCACCGCCGGAAAAAGGGTTTCACAGCATTGTGCCACCGCGGCGTTGGGGCGGAAACATGGATATTCGTGACCTTGCCAAAGGCAGCGAGCTTTGGCTGCCGGTCGGTGTTGAAGGCGCCTTGTTCTCCATTGGCGATACCCACGCCGCGCAAGGTGACGGCGAGGTGTGCGGTACCGCGATTGAAAGTCCGATGACGGTATCGGTGAAGCTGGAATTGGAAAAGGCGCAGAATCTGCCCGCGCCGAAATTTGCCACACCGGGGCCGGTCACGCGTCATTTGGATGCCGAAGGGTATCACGTCACCACCGGCGTCAATCATGACTTGATGACCGCTGCCCGTGATGCGGTGCGTTACATGATCGACGAGTTGCAGAAACAGCATCAGTTGGCGGCGATGGATGCTTATATGTTGTGCAGTGTGTGCGGCGATTTGAGAATCAGTGAAATCGTCGATGCCCCCAACTGGATCGTCTCGTTTTATTTTCCGAAATCGGTTTTCTCATAGGTTTTTTCGCAATTTATGGCTCAGTATCACTACACTTTAGGGCAACTGGTCTATCGCTTTGACGACTTGAAGGATTTGATGGCGAAAGCCACGCCTTTGCGGTCCGGCGATGTGCTGGCACAAGTGGCGGCCAAAACCGAAGAGGAACGGATGGCGGCCCGTTTCGCGCTGGCGGAATTGCCGTTGAAAACGTTCTTGAATGAAGCCGTGGTGCCTTACGAATCGGATGAGGTGACGCGTCTGATTATGGACGATTGGGACGAAACCGCGTTTGAACCGATTGCCCATTTGACGGTGGGCGACTTCCGGGACTGGTTGTTGGATTACGATACCGATGCCGCGGCCTTGGCGACGGTGGAAGCCGGTTTAACTCCGGAAATGGCGGCGGCGGTCTCGAAGCTGATGCGCAACCAGGATTTGATTCTGGTGGCCAGCAAAAAAGAGGTGGTCACGCGTTTCCGGAATACCATAGGCTTGAAAGGCGGGCTGTCGACACGTCTGCAACCCAATCATCCGACCGACAGTACGCAAGGCATTATTGCCTCGACCTTGGACGGTTTACTGAACGGTTCGGGCGATGCGGTCATCGGCATCAATCCGGCCACGGACAATGTTCAGGCGGCCTCGGCTTTGATTCGGTTGCTTGATGAAGTGCGGCAACGTTACGACATTCCGATGCAGTCCTGCGTGTTGACCCACGTCACCAACAGCATGGTGATGATGGAACGCAACGAGCCGGTGGATTTGGTGTTTCAGTCGATTGCCGGAACCGAGGGTGCCAATAAAACCTTCGGTATTGATTTAGCGGTGCTGGCCGAAGCGCATGAGGCGGCCTTGTCGCTGAAGCGGGGCACGGTTGGCGATAATGTGATGTATTTCGAAACCGGTCAGGGCAGCGCCCTGTCGTCCGGTTTTTTTCATGGCGTCGATCAGCAAACGCTGGAGACACGAGCTTACGCCGTGGCGCGCAAGTTCCGGCCGTTGTTGGTGAATACGGTGGTCGGTTTTATCGGCCCGGAATATCTGTTCGACGGTAAGCAGATTATCCGTGCCGGGCTGGAAGACCATTTCTGCGGCAAGCTGCTGGGCGTGCCGATGGGGTGCGATATCTGTTACACCAATCACGCCGAAGCCGACCAGAACGATATGGATAACCTGCTGACGTTGCTTGGCACGGCCGGAGTCAATTTCATTATGGGCATTCCCGGCGCCGACGACATCATGCTCAATTATCAGACCACGTCCTTCCACGATGCCAATTATTTGCGACAGGTGTTGGGTAAAAAACCGGCTCCGGAGTTCGAGCGCTGGCTACGGGATATGGGGATTCAGGATGCGGCCGGGCACCTGTTACCCGAAAACCAGCCGACGCCGTTATTGACGAATCAAACGTTTGGGGGCGAAGTATGAAGGCGTCTCAGCCGCAGGTTTTACAGGATTTGGCGAAACTCAAACACATCACCGAGGCGCGCATCGGTTTGAAGCGAGCGGGTTCCAGTCTGGCGTCAAAGGAGGTGCTGACGTTCGATTTAGACCACGCCCGTGCGCGCGATGCGGTGCATTTGCCGTTTCAACCCGAAGCCTTGGCAGAGCCAATCGAGGCGTTGGGCGTGTCGACCCTGACGATTGAATCGGCTGCCGCGGACCGTATGACTTATTTACAGCGCCCGGATTTGGGGCGCAAGTTGGGGCTGGAGTCCCGCACCTTGTTGCAGCAACAAACACAATCACAGGCACAAGAAAGCACGGAAGCCGATGTCTGCATCGTCATTGGCGACGGTTTGTCGTCCAAGGCGATTCAACAGAATGCCGTGCCGTTTTTATCGGTTTTGTTGCCGCTGTGTCGGGCCAAAGACTGGCGACTGACGCCGGTGCATCTCGCCACTCAGGCACGTGTGGCCTTGGCGGATGAAGTGGGAGAACAGTACGGTGCAAAACTGGCGGTGGTTCTGATTGGCGAACGCCCCGGTTTGAGTGCGGCGAACAGTATGGGCATTTACATGACTTACGAGCCGCGTGTCGGCCGTTCCGATGCCGAGCGCAACTGCATTTCCAATATCCGCCCGGGCGGCCAAAGTTACGAGCAGGCGGCGGATTTGCTGGTGCGGTTGATGGAAGGTGCTTTGCAAAAGCGGTTGTCCGGCGTGGGTTTGAAAGACGATTCCGAAGAAACGCCGTTGATTGAATAAACACCCGCGCGAAAAACGATTCACTCAAAACGGCCAGGCCTGGTCGTTTGATTACATCTCGTATAACCAATAGAAACTGAAACCGGGAATGACCAGGGTGTTGTTGAAGATTTCCGGTTTATGGCGTGTCACCAGGTCAATCAACTGGCCTTCGGAATAGGTGCCCCAACCTGCGACTTCCTCCATCTTCAGGTTTTGCGGTTTGCCGTTGAAATTGGCCACCACCAAGACCCGGTCGGTGTATTTATGCGGGTCGAAGCGGTTGATGACGAACAGATTCGGATTTGCGACGTCAATCAATTCACGGTTGTTGAAATCGGCAAAGACGTGGATGTCTTTACGCACGGCAATCAATTTTTTGATGGCGCTGAAAATTTCGTATTCGACCGCACCCGGTGTATTGCGTCGTTCGGCCTTTTCCCAGTTGATGGAGGGACGATGCACCCAACGGTTATCATCCATTTTATTCGGGTCGGACAAATAGGAGTCGTCGTTGAGGGTGCCGATTTCATCGCCGTAATACAGCAGCGGCATCCCGCCGAACGAGAAAATCATGCTGTGCATCAGAATAATCAGTTTGATGGCGTTGTCTAGGGCTTCGATATCGCCGGTTTCCAGCGCGTATTGCAGCCCGACCAAGGAGGCGAGTGAACCGGAAATGCGGGCGTCGCCGGTTTTAGCATTGGCCGCAAACGGTAAGCCGCGGGCGTGGGAGTTGTCGAATTTCCCGATCAGATAGTCTATGAGGAAACGGCGGTGCGAATGCGGTTCGTATCCGGCGCGGATGATGTCTTTGTCGTCAAACCCGAGGCCGATGTCATCGTGGCAGCGCACGTAATTCAGCCAGGTGGCTCTTTCCAGCTTGACCGGCAGGCTCTTGATGCCTTGATTGAGCAGTTTGGCGTTTTTGGTGGCGACGGCATCCCACATCAGCGCCATAAAGGTGGCGTTGTAGGCGATTTCGCACTCTTTGGCGATGACGGCGTCTTCACCGAAGTATTTGGTGACTTCCACCGGCGCGACGATGGCTTCGGCAATGAACAACACGCCCGGTGCCGTGACCTGGCAGCAGTCTTTCAACAGTTGCAGAATCAAATGGGCTTCGTGTTCATTCTGGCAGGTGCTGCCGATTTTCTTCCAAAGGAAAGCCACGGCATCGAGACGCAGAATGTCCGCGCCCTGGTTGGCCCAGAACAGAATGACATCGAGCATCTCGATGAACACGGCCGGGTTACTGTAATTCAAATCCCACTGATAGTCGTTGAAAACCGTCATCACCCAGCGTTGCATTTCCTCGTCCCAAGTGAAATTGCCGGGCGAGGTTTCCGGAAAGACTTCCGGCATGCTTTGCTCGAACATATCCGGGATATTGCGTGACTCGAAGGTGTAGTAGTAGTCCTGATATTTGGCGTCACCGGCACGGGCTTTCTGGGCCCATTCGTGTTCGTCGGAGGTGTGGTTCAAGACCACGTCCAACGCCAGCAGCATGTCGCGGTCGCGCATTTCACCGGACAGAGTGGTGAGGTCGTCCAGTGTGCCGGCGCGTTCGTCGATTTCACGGAAATCGCTGACCGCATAGCCGCCGTCGCTTTCGCCTTCCGGGCAGCGCATGATCGGCATGATGTGCACCATGTTCACGCCGAGCTCCTGAAAATACGGCAGGTGGGTTTGCATGCCGTTGAGGTCGCCGGCGAAACCGTGCGCGTACATGGCCATGCCGACCCATTTTTGGCTGAGGAACCAGTTGTAGTCCTTTTCACGTTCGATATCGAGGTCTTTCAGACAATCGGGACGCTTGATGTATTGGCGTGCCATGGTTTCCACGAGACGCAGCGCCTGGTCGTTGAAGTCTGGCCGGTGGCCGTACAAGCGTTCGAATAAGGAATGAATGGCGTAGAAGTTTGCGCCCAGTCGGGTGTAGAAATGCCGCAGGTCTTCTTCGTAGATATCCGGTTTGATTTTATTGAGGATATCGTTCAGCAGCGAATGTGAGATTTGCTCGTACATAGCTTCCCCGGTGCGAGTTTGAGGGCCTGTCGTCGCGAAGACTCAGGCGTGCATTTCGAGAATCGTTTTATAAAAGGCCCGGTTGTCGGGCGTCGCGCCGCGTAAACCGATGACTTGACTCGCAAACGCCTGTGCTGCGACCAAGGTGTCTTGAATAGGCCAAGATTCTATTAGACCATGAATGAAAACCGCCGTAAAGGCGTCTCCGGCGCCGACGGTATCGACAAATTCGGGAATCTCGCCCGGTGTCTGGCTGAAGAAACCTTCGGGGGTGAGGACGGAGGCGCCTTCCGAGCCGCGGGTGACAATGACCTGCTCCAGTTCGAACTGGGTTTGGAAATTACGCATCGCCACTTCCAACACAGGTTCCTGAAAGCCGAGTTCACGCAGTTCGTCGACATTGAGTTTGACCCAGCGCGCGGACTGAATCCAGTCGAACAGGCTGGCTTGATCCCACCAGGGCGCACGGAGGTTGACGTCCAAAAACACCGACCAATCGCCGGATTCGCGCAAGGTTTTGAATTGCTGTTGGGCATAAGGGCTTCTCAGCGCCAGAGAGCCGTGGTAGAGCAGGCCGCTGCGTTTGGTCAGTTGAACCGATTGCGCGGAAATGAAATCGTAGGCGCTGCCCGGCGTGATGTCGTAATGGGGTTCATCGTCGTGCACGGTGATGTCGACACGTCCGGTGGGGTGGGCTTGGTCGATTTGAATGTTGTCGGTTCGCAAGCCCCAGGCCTGGGCGTTTTTTAAAATGGTTTTGCCGAGGGTGTCGTCGCCGATTCGGGAGATAAATGTCGGGTCGTCGCCCAATGCCTGTAAATGCCAGGCGACATTGAAGGGCGCACCGCCCAATACCTGTTTGCCATTGGGAAAACAGTCGAATAAGACTTCGCCGAAAACGGTGATGGAAGAAGGGTTCGCATTCATAAAGGCAGGACCTGTTCGTTCAGAATGGGTTGAAAACGGGGCGCGTAATAGCCAACGCCTTGCAACACGCCGGCGGCATAGTTGCCGTTGTGGTCTTGAAGGTTTTGGGCTTGATAGAACGCCGATTCGGTATGGCGTTGCACACATGCTTGCCAGGCCTGGTGTTTGATGTCTTCCGAGGCGTTGGCCACCAGCACCGATTGTATGTGGCTGGTGAGCACCGGCAGGTCGTTGCCGCTGTCACCGGCGAAAATCACGTCGGGTAACGCGAAATCCAGTTGCTGTTGCAGAAATTCGATGGCGTGCAGTTTGGTGGCGTTTTGCGGCAAGACGTCCAATAAGCCGACATCCGCCGCTTCGTCGATGCTCCAAATCAAGCTCGTCTGAATGTTTAATGGGGCCAGTGCGGTTTCGGCCCGTGCCAGATAATCGGCTTCGCTGGCCGTGGACAGGTCGGCGTAAAAGCTGACCTTATGGGTGTTTTGTTTTTCCTTTTCTTGCAGCGTCAGACCGTCCAATTGCATTAAGGGTTGGGCGATGTCATCGTGTCGGCAATTTCCCCAGGCCTGGCCGATTTCGGTTTCCCATTCCTCGACGGCTTGCCAGTGGCCGTTTTCACGGTGACGGATTTTGGTGCCGACATCGGTGATGGCGTAATCGGGTTGTGGCAAGTCATAAGCATGAATGGCTTCTTCCATCAGTGCGAGATGCCGCCCGGTAACGTACACCAAGGTGATTTCTGGCTGTTGGCAAAAGGCTTTGAAGGCCGCGCGTGCGTGTGGATGTTCCGGTTGCGCGCCATTGGGAATGACGGTGCGATCCATGTCGGTGCAGAGCAATAAGGTCGAAGCGCTTTGTGATGCGGTCATGCGTCTTCCACCACTTTTTCGGATGTGTGCTCTGTCTCCGGCGGACGGCAGCTGTCGAAAAAGTCATAGTATTCAAGCGCTTCGAGAATGCCTTCTTCGTAAGGTTTTTTGGCGAAATAGATGCGGTCGATGTCAATCAATTGTGAGAGTTCTTCATCGTGCCGGTTCGCCACCACGGCCGCAAGGGCGTTACCGCGCATCATGTCCTCATCCGCGCCGGAACCGCCGGCCACCAGAATGCGTTCCAGCGGAATTTCCCAGCGGTCGGCCACGTAACGTAAGGCCATGCCCTTCGAGGCCCGAATCGGCAGGATGTCGAGGTATTGGCCGAATGAGAGTTGTACGTTGACGGATTGTTCTTCCTGATGGAGATAGCGTTTGATTTCTTCCAAATCGGCGATTTCCGGGTCGATGTAGTAACTGATTTTGAAACGGTTCTGTTCCGATTTCGGTTGGCGTTCCAATCCGGGGTAATTATCCAGCAAAGAGCGCACTTTGTGCGGCACCCAGTGGTAATCGATGTGCTCTTCCCAAGCGGTGTCGGTGGTCAGCTTCGGTGCGTAGCTGATTTCCGTGCCGCTACTGGAAATGAGAATGTCCGGTTCGGGAATATTGTGCTGTTTCATCAGGCGTAAGGCCGAATCGAGGCGGCGGCCGGTGGCGACAATGAACAGCGTGGACTTTTTATGCGCTTTCATTTCCGCCAGCAAGACTTTCAAGGCATCCGGATCGCCCATGAGATTTTGATCAAGGCTACTGACAAAGGCCCGGTCGCGGTACAGGCCGGCACGGCGCGAAATATGGCGACGCTCAAGGCGTTCGGATTCTTTGACAATTGGGCAAATCAAATCGAGATAACGATCGGCGTGGGCTTGCCAGGCATAATGTTCCAGAACGCCGACCAGGCCTTTGTGAATGAATTCCTGTTGTGTTTTCGGCGACTTGAGAATCGTAAGCAGGGCATCGGTAATGGTTTTCGGTTCCAGCGGGTCGATGAGCAGACCGTTGTGGCAGTTGCCGATGATGTCGCGCGGACCACCGTCTTCGGTGGCGACAATCGGCAGGCCCGACGCGGCCGCTTCTATCAAGGTGAGGCCGAAGGGTTCGGTCAGTGCCGGGTTGACGAAGACGCCGCCGGAGGCGGCGGCGATGCGGTAAATCATCGGTACGTCGTTTCGGCAATGGTGTTTGGGTAGAGCGACCTTGCCGTAGAGGTCATGGCGGTCAATGGCCGCCCAGAGTTCATGGAACACTTGTTGTGCACCGGGCTCCAGGTCTTCGACGTCGTCGCGGTTGCCGGCGATGATGACGAGATTCGCGCGGTCTTGTAAGTCTTTCGATTGGCCGTAGGCTTCAATTAATGAAGCGATATTTTTGCGATGGTCAGGCCGAGACAGCGCCAGGATAATCGGTTTGTCCGGTTCCTTGAGGTGCTTGACCAGTATCTGATAAAGGTCGCTGTTGAGTTCGTTGCCCATCGGCGGCATGAAATGTTTGAGGTTGGTGCCGGGCGGGAGCACGCGCATTTGTTCGGGTTGATAGAAGTCGTAGAGCTCGTATTGCTCTTCGATTTCCTGGTGGGTGCTGGTGATGACCCGTTCCGCAGAGGCCAGTGTGTGCTCCTCGGCGTCAATGCGTCGCGCCATGTTGTAACGTTGTTCGATTTCTTCCGCGCTCAGGCCGCCGGCAATCAAGCGGGCACGTTTGACCCGACCTAATGAGTGGCCGGTGTGGATCAGCGGAATCGAGAGCTGGTGCGCCAGATGGGAACCGACGTAACCGGCATCCGCGTAATGGCTGTGGACGATGTCGGGGGTGCGTTCTTGCAGGCGGAAATAGTCCGCCATATTGTCGGCGAAGGTATCGAGGTGATCCCAAAGTTGTTCTTTGTGGATGTATTCGTCCGGTCCGGCTTCGATGCGGACAATCTGTAAGGTATCGGACAGTTTTTCAAACGGTTCGGCGTATTCGGGTGAGACGTGTTCGTCCCGAACCAAGCGAGTGAAGAGTTCGACGCGTGCCACGCCGGGTTTTTCGGCGAGTGCTTGCGCCAGTTCTAATACATAAAGCGTTTGCCCCCCGGTATCCGCGTCGCGGCCGAGTTCCAGATTGTTGCCACGGATCAGTCCGTGGACACTGATTAAGGCGATGTAAAGACCACCTGTCGTTGGGTTCATAATGTTTTTTCGTACGTTACGTTAAAGAAGCCCGTCAGGGGCGCAGTTTGATGTTATGGCAATTCAGTGAAACGGTTAAATGCGTTGCCGTTTTCGGCATTTGTTTGACGCAAAAGAAGAGTTGAAAGTGTCGGAAAATCAAGTGTTTCCGAATGCTGTTATGAACGAAACTTTAAAAGAACTTTAGAATGATTGTACAAAACCCGGCGCAGAAAACAAGCCCAATCCGTTATTTGACCAGGCCTGGTTCGTTTTGGAGATACCGTTTTAACAAGGGTTTTTAAGAAACCTTAGGAATGGTATTTGGGTTTGATTTGTGGGTTGAACTGCTTTTTATCGGCGGTTTTATCACGGGTGAGAATGTAACCGTTTAATTCACCATCGTTGTCATAATGGAGAGCCTTGATGCCGTTTTCATCCGCTTCGATCTGCCATTTCAGTGGCTCGCTAGAGCTGGGCGGGAGAACAAAAGTGATGGGGTATGAAGGCGTTTTAACCGACACGGGCATGATGGGATAATTAACCTCGGTTGGTGTGCCGCTGAGCGTTTTGGCCAACGCCCTGGCGCTGTTCATAATCGGCATGACATACATCAGGTGTGCGCCATCGACTTCGGCGCAATCGCCCAGAGCATAAATATTGGGTTGACTGGTTTCAAGATAACGGTTGGTGTTAATGGCGTTGCTGATAATCAGTTCGGCGCTTTCCGCCAAGTCGGTTGCAGGTTCCAGTCCAATCGCGGATAGTACGACATCGGTTTGACGTTCGGTGCCGTCGTCCAGTGTGACGAGGACACCGTCATCCGTGTCCGTCACCGACTCGACGCTTTGATTTAGATAAAACCGCACGCCTTCATCCTGTAAGGCGCTTTGCAACTCCTTGGCGATTTCAATCGGCAAAGTGGCGTCCATCAAGCTGGAGGAGGGTGAAACCATTGTGATGTCGATGTTCGACTTGGCCAAATCATTGGCGATTTCGGTCCCAATCAGGCCGGAGCCGATAATCAGGACGCGGGTGTTTTCTGTCAGAGCGCCGTGAAAGCGTCGGTAGTCGTCGAGATGGTTTAGGTGATGCAGGCGGTCTGACAAATCATTTTTGAGGGGGTGTAATCTGGGGCGAGCACCACAGGCTAACACCAAGTCACCGTAACTCAGGGAGGTGTCACTGAACGATAAGCGGTTGTGTTCCGGATCGATGTGTTCGACGCGGGTAAAGGTGTGTATCTGTGCATTCAGTTGCTGCGCCATTTGTTCGGCGGTGAAGCGTATCAGTTGGTCGGCGGTTTTCTGTTTTGAAATACTTTCGGACAGCATGGGTTTACTGTAAAAGTCACCGCTGTCTTCGGTAATCAGAACCAGAGAGCGCTCGGTATCCAATTTACGGAACTCTTTCGCCAGGGTGTAGCCGGCCAGTCCGGTGCCGATAATGATTAATGGTGGGGCGGTCAAAATAATTCCTTTCTTAAATTTCGATCATTTCAAATTCGTCTTTTCCGACGCCGCAATCCGGGCATTCCCAGTCTTCGGGAACCTCTTCCCAGGGCGTTCCAGGTGGGATACCGTCTTCCGGCCAACCTTCGGCCTCGTCGTAGATGAGCCCACATACTATGCATTGCCACTGTTTCATTTTTGTCCTTCTGTTCTCATGAGGGTTAATATTTCGCTTTCCATTTCGTTGAATTGCGGGTGGGCCCGTAATTCTTCTCGAGTGGAAATGCTGCCATCTTGTTTGAATGGCGGATAAAGGGTTGTTTTGACTCGGCCTGGATGGCGGGATAAAAAAACGATTTTATCGCCGAGCAGTAAGGCTTCTTCAACGTCGTGCGTGACCATGACGACCGTCATCCGTTCCTTGCGAATCACCTTGAGCAGTAATTCCTGCATTTGCCAGCGGGTTTCCGCATCCAACGCACCGAAGGGCTCATCCATTAACAGAACTTTTGGCGTATTTGCCATAGCTCGGGCAATGGCCACTCTCTGGCGCATACCACCGGAGAGTTGGTGCGGATAAACGTCGGCGAAGTCGGACAGGCCAACTCGTTCCAGAAAATAATCGACCGTTCCTTCATTGAGCGCTGCGCTATCTCCGTTGATGCGCAGTCCGTAAGCGACATTCTGTCGCACCGTCAGCCAAGGGAAGGAGGTATAGCCTTGGAAGACCATGCCTCTGTCCCTGTGCGGTCCGGTAACGGTTTCGCCATTGAGTTGAATATAACCGTCGGATGGCGATTCCAGACCTGCAATCATTCTTAAAACGGTCGATTTTCCACAACCGGATGGCCCGAGAAGAATACACACCTGGTGGGGTTCCACGTCGAAACTGACGTCATCCACCACCGTCATGGGTTTACGGTGAACCATAAAATCCTTGCGAATATTCTGAATGCGCAATCCCTTTGCGGACGTCGTTGAAAGCATGGTTATTTTGACTCCAACGCGGCTTTTAGAGGTGCGGTATCCACGCCTGCTTGCCAGTCATAAGTTTTTTGAACAAAACCAAATTTTTTCCACCAATCGCTCATGGTGTTCCAATTGGTCTTGATTTGACCATTTTTCATCCCTAAAGGTGGGTTCCCGGGAAGCAGACCCATAAATTGTGCGGCCTGTGTTTGGTCGAAAACCATTAGGCCTCCTTTATGAGCGTTCCCGGTTTTCCCCAAAACCATTTCAACGTCACTGACGGTGAAGTGAATGCCTTTAGCAATGATTTTGTTCCCTTCTTCAGGGTGTTTTTTCCACCAGTCAACGGCTTTGAAATAGGCTTCTATCATCAATTTTGCGGCTTTCGGGCGTTGAGCGATAAAGTTTTCATTCATATAAATTCCATCTGCAAGGATGGCTTCACTGATCCATTCCGGTTGACTGGATTCCGCAACCACTGTGGAGCCTGGCAAGTTTTTGATTACATTTTCACCAAAAGGTTCCCAAAAGGCTCCACCGCTTACGTTTCCACCAATCATTGCACCAACGGCTTCATCCATAATGACATTGACATATTCGACTTGATCAAAGTTAACGCCGTTTTTGTCGAGCCATATGCCAACGTAGATTTGAGGTAATCCTCCCTCCATGACAGCGACTTTTTTACCAATCAAGTCTGTTGCGGATTTGACTCCGGGCGCTAAAATGATTTTATCGGTTCCATAGGATGGGTTTGTGTAAGTGACAAGCTTAATTGGCACCCCAATATCTGCTGCAATGGGCCCATACTCAACAGAGCTGGATGTGACATCCAGTTTGCCCGCTGTCATTAATGAATAGCTTTCATAAGGGTCTTCGATAATGCTGATGTTGATATCCAGTTCAGGTGCCAGATTCTTTTCTTTTGCGATGAACCAAAAGCCGTATCCAGGCCAAGATAACATGGATAAGTTTACTTTTTCAGCGGCCATGATAAAGCTGCTATTTAATGTTAAAACGGCGGCAAGAGTAAGTTTGAGCCACTTCTCTTTATGGGCAGTATTAACGGTTGATTTCATGTAGTTTCTCCTACTAGATTTTTAGGTTTTTTATTAGCGTTCTTTATTAGGTTGTTTTTCTTAAATAAGGGAAGGCAGCCCAATAAATTCCTCTAAATAAAAGGTCAAATAACAATCCAAGAAGACCTATGACGATAATGCCTGCCATAATGTCGTCCACGTGCACAAAACGTCGTGCTCTCATCATCATGGCGCCGATGCCATCAGTCGCAGCAACAATCTCTGCGATTACTAAATATGTCCAGCTCACCGCGAGCATTTGTCGGCATACATCAACGATGCCGGGTAGTGAGGCTGGAACCACTACTGTCCATAGAATCAGCCTGCGGTTAGCCCCTAGGGTTTTGGAGGTTTCGATATAGTCTTTGTGTACATTGGATACGACGTCGCTAATGAGTGTGACCAGAAACCAGATGACACCGAGGAACAGCAGTGCGATTTTTTGTTCGTCTCCGGTGCCGAACCACATCAGCAACAAAGGGATGAACGCCGGTGCGGGGAGATACCTGAAAGCAGAAACCAATGGGTTCAGTAGAGCGGAAACGGTAGCGAAGGAGCCAATCAATACACCCAGTGGAACGGCCACAGCCACGGCCAACAAGAAGCTGAGGGCGATTCGTTGTACACTGCTTCCTATATCGTGTATAAATTCACGCTCAAAAAATAATTCATATAAAGCCGTTACCACTTCCTTAGGACCGGGAAATATTGGACTGATTTCTCCGTTCCAATGGGCAGAAACATGCCAAAAAACAACAAAGGAAAGGACTCCGATTATTCCCAAAAGGACTTTTACTTTGAATTCTATTGTTTGTTTAAAGTCAAACCACATGGTTAATTAAAATCCTTTTAAGGGCATTAAAATGCTGTTAAAAAAGAAACTCCATCAACGCCAACCGCTGTGCCTTGTTTTAACGTTGCCTTGACGTCTTCTTCGCCATATTCCTCTGATAATACGCGTGGAACACGGTTTTTATGGAAGCATCTCAATTGATTCCAAATGTCGACTTGTTGGGGGCAGCTTTCAGGGTAGAGTTCACGGTGATACTTGGGCAACGCATACCACGCCAGGTTGGGTTTGGTGTGGTGAGCATTGTGGTAGGCGAAATTGAGGGTTAAAAGGTTTACCCAAGGATATTTCGTCGACAACAAATTGCTGTAGGTGTGCTCTTCTTCGTATTGTCGGTCACCTTTGTGTGGTGGGACGAAGTCTTTGTCCATCAAGGTGTATAGCAGTTCGTAGTCGTGCTGGAAGGCGTCCATAAAGCGCAGTGTGGTCAGAAAAATGATGTAGGCAACCACATAACCAAGTGCCGCCCAGGGGGCAAACCAGATCAGTGCGCTGAAGAGCCCGACACGCACCAACAGCACGCGCAGGACACGACCTCTTTGGGGTTTATGGGAGTCATAGATGAACGGTGCAACAATCAACATGGCGTGCATCATCAGTTCAACTGCCGGTATGTACATCCACTCCAAGGCGCGGAACGTTTTCAGGAGCAAAGGGTGTTTTTTCAGAAAAGTACGATAGTCAAAGGTCACTAGGTCGCCATTGTCGACGTGATGGCGCATGTGCTTGTAGCGTATGTCTTCATAGGTACCATAGTTCGCACCGGTAATCATATTCAGCCAGCGGCCGAGCAGGGTGTTGTGCGCGGTTTTCTTGAAAAGCGCGTTGTGAGCGCAATCGTGCATCAGGTAGGCGGCGATAATCATGCCGTGCGCCACCAGTAAAACACCGAGTGGTAAACTCCAGTAGGTGCCATACACAAGGGCGGCCCACCCGCCGAAGTAGGTGAACGTAATATAGGCGAGGGCGAAGATATTGGGCCAAAGGCCTTTGGGGTCGATTAATAAAGCTCTGGGGTTCATCAGACGTCTCCTTCGTTAGAGTGCGTTTTGCCAGTCGGCAAAGTGAATACGTTGTTGATTTCCCACCCACTGGTTGATTTCCCATAGGTCTGCTACGGGGGCATTGGTGAACGGTAAGGTATGTAAATAGCCGTCGGGACCAAATTCGGGGGTGAGGGTCGAGGTTTCATAACCTTGCTCGAGTTGCGATTGCCACACCAGCTCCCAGGCGTCTTCATGGACTTGGCGTGCTCGAGCGTATTCCGGGGCAGCCGGGTGAGGGACTTGAGGCCCCTGGTCGTAACCGATGCGACCATGAATATGGTGTGTCTTGGGAGCGATTTCTTCGATGACGTCCCATTCCGAATCCATGAGGCGTTCACACACCACCGACCAATGACTGATGTCCATGGTGATTTTTAAGTCCGGTACCGCTCTGAGTACATCTCGTGTTACCCAAGGGTTGAAGAAAGAGCGACTGCGGTGGGTTTCGAAGCTGCAAATAACATTGTGTTTATCGGCAATTTCCAAGGCGCGGTTAAAGAACCAAATTTGTTCATCCAAAGGCCAGGCATCACAACCGGCCATGACATTGAAAAACTTTGGCTGTAATGGCAAACTCATCACCAGCTTTTGTTCCAGTGATTTCAGGTGATCTTCCGGAGAGGCTTGGCGGTCGGGAACGTAGCTGCCAGCGGTGCAAATTTCAGCGATATAACCTAATCCGCTGATTTGCAATAATTTCCCGATGGTGTCGATTTGTTGTGGATCTGAAGGACAAGGCGCTTCAATCCCGTCGAAGCCGGCGGCTGTCGCCATATCCATGCCTTGCTTGAAACTTCCTTCATGACCCCAGAAGGTTTTGAATAATTCAAATTGCACTTTACTCGCCTTTTTGGTTGTTTTTACAAATAATAGTGATTAGGGTAAGAGCAAAGCATATGCCATAAATATGCAAATTTGCAATAAATGCTAATTTGCACCTAATTGGCGGGATTTATGATGATTAGGGTTGCGTGTTGAAAGCGATGGAACTCACTTTTTTTGCACCTTTTTGGTAGAATTATGCAAATTTGCACCAAGTTGAATGGTCTTGACAGGTTAAAGGAACCCTGAATGAGTGAAGAAATAAACGCGGAAATTCACTTCGTTAAAGCAGCCGAGGCGATTTTTAATATCGATACATTCTGGGCAGAGACATTTGCCGGCACGGATATGGTGGATTTGCATTACAGTGATTTGCTGACGCAGATGTGGGTCAAACGCCATGACGCTCCGAAGCCGAAAACGGAACTGTACAAGATGATGCCGAACATTAGCCGCCGTACGGCGGTGAAATATGTGCAGAAAGCCATTGAACAAGGGTTTTTAGCGGAGCACGAATGCGATTATGATCGTCGCATTCGTTTGGTGACCTTGACACCAATCGCCATTACTAAGATCGAAACGTTTCTGGAATACTCCAGTCGTTGTTTTAGGGCGGTTTGATTTTTTAATTCTATTTCATCATGACGTTTCTAAATTTATAGATAAAGTCTTCACTCTAAAGCGTTTCCTTTGACGATAGATGCCGTTTCCATCCAAACGAATTGTACTTTATCGCACATTCTCTAGACGAGTGAGTGTTTCGACTGGTTGTATTTTATCATCAAGCTCTTGGTATAACTCCGGCGAAGCGTTGCCAATCGGTAGGTCATAAGTGATGGTCGAACCTTGATGTTTATCGATGTTGTGATGATTAGCCTTATCAAAAACCCAAAGGCGCGTGCCTAAATAAAATCCTTCTTTTAAGTCGTGGGTTACCATAAGGACGGTAATACCGAGTTCCCGCCAAAGCTCTAATACCAGCTTGTGCATATCGTTTCGAGTTCCTGGATCCAAGGCACCGAAAGGCTCATCCAATAATAAAATTTTGGGTTCTCCTAAGAGTGCTTGGGCAATGGCTAAACGTTGGCGCATCCCACCAGAAAGCTCATGAGGGTATTTGTTTAGGACCTGTTTCAACCCCACTTTTTGTAATAAGAGGCTGGCTTTTTCCGTAAATGCTCGTTTGGATTGGCGTGAAAAAAAACCGAGCGTTTTGTTTCGCTTGAAACGCCCGACAATCAATAAATTGTCCAGGACGGTTAAATGTGAAAATACGGAGTATTGTTGAAAAACCACGCCAACATCCGAAGAGGGTTCGTTGGGTATTGGGTTTCCATTCAAGATCACCTCTCCTTTGGAAGGTTTTTCTGTTCCGAGAATCATTTTCAGGAAGGTGCTTTTACCACAGCCGGATGGCCCGACCATGGTAATAAATTCGCCGGATTGGATGGTGATGTTCAGTTTTTCCAAAATGACTTGTTCGCCATAGTGTTTAAAGGCGTTTCTGACTTCAATCATGTTGAATTTGCTCCTTAAAATACCAGGGGTAAAGCATCCGATTGATTGTTGCGAGTAGCCAATCTATTAAAAATGACAGTAAGGTAATCCAAATTACATAAGGGATAATGATGTCCATTGCCATGTAACGCCTGACCAGAAAGATTCGGTAGCCCAGACCATTGGTTGACGCGATGGCTTCAGCAGCGATTAAAAACAACCAAGCAGCACCTAACGAAAGTCGGACGGCATCAATAAGTTTTGGCATTATTTGTGGAACAATGACTCTTATTAGAATCTGTAAACTGTTCGCGCCTAATGTTTGTGCTTTGATGAGTTGTTCTCTGGGGATTTCCTGACTACTGCGTTGAATATCGCGGGCGATAAAAGGTGTAATTCCAATTGCAATTAAGATTATTTTGGAAACTTCTCCGACACCGAAAAGAATCAATAATATGGGTAAGATGGCTAGAGGCGGAATGAGTGAAACAGCCGTGAGTAACGGAGAAAATCCAGCATAAAGATAAGGTAGACTTCCCAATAATACACCCAAGATTAATCCTAAACTGGCGGCAATGAAGATACCGGTCAACAGCCGAATTAAGCTGTTATAGGTATCTGTCCACAGTAAATACTCGCCGGTCCGTTTGCTGGGTTGCAGTGCCATTTGGGAAAAAGAGTCCCACATTTGACCAACCCCGGGCAGGAGTTTATCGTTTGGGTTGAGCGCGAGTCGGGCGTCTGATGTCATCAGATATATAATGCCGATCAAGACAAAAGGAAGAATCCCTAAAATAATGCCCGGCACTCGACGGGGAGCTTGATTGATGAATCTTTTCATAAATTACCCTGGGCTGCCGCTAGGACGTCTGCTCCACTGCATTGGATAAAAATTGGCAAAAGTCCAAGCTTTGGCCATAGCACCCGAAAATACCGCCCTCCCTTTCCATGCTTTTCAAAACCGAATGGTGTAGGGACTCCGTTGCGGCACCACAGCAATCTTCTAAGAGTAAGCAATCAAATCCGCGATCATTTGCATCCCGCATCGTTGAAGAAATACAGACGTCTGTCGTCACACCGAGTAAAACAAGGCTTTCTATCCGATTTGTTTTTAAAATAATGTCGAGATCTGTGGCATAAAAAGCACTATTTCCCGGTTTATCAATGACGGTCTCTTTATTAAGAGGCTTCAAGTCATCAATAATATCGCTACCGTATTCACCTCTAACCAGCAAGCGTCCCATCGGGCCATTGCTGCCGATGGGGGCGCCTTGGTTTTGACTTTTAATGAACTTATTGGCGTTGAGGTCGTCAAGGTTTGTGCGATGACTTTCTCGGGTGTGGATAACCATCATGTTCAAGTTGCGCGCCGTTTCAAGGAAGTGTTTTGCCGGTTGTATCGCTTTCTGAGCATGGGATATATCTTCCCCCATGCTCGCGAAATAGCCTCCATCTTCTAAGAAGTCACGTTGCATATCAATCACGATCACCGCAGTAGTTGTTAATGAGAAATGGCCGCTGAGAGGCCACTTATAAGGCGTGGAGAGGTTGAATTGAGGTTTCTTCATTTATTTAGACTCCAGCCAAGTAGTTGGGAAGCGCAAATTGACGTTCTCTTGGTTGCCGATAACTTGGTGGTTTCCGGTTTCAATGCCGATATATTCTGCTGAAGATGCCTGTTCACCTAGCAATCCATTTTTAAATGCAAATTTTGTGATTTCTTTTAGTTGGCTGGAAAATTTAGCATCCGTTACAAACTCTTTCGCTTTGGCTGCCGTAAAGAAATCAATGGTTTTCAGTTGGTCCTTCAATCCTGTTTCATCCGTGTTTAATGCTTTGGCCATATAGCTCATCATTTCCTGGTGTTTAGGGTGATTGGGGGTTTGCATGATTGTCAGGGCTTCATACCAAGCGTTAGCGATGGCATTACCCAGGTTTGGGTTCTTCTTTAATGCCTCTGTTCTGACCGCCATAATATCCACAATTTCGCCATAAATATCGGAAGAGTCGAAGACTAAAGTCGAGTCTGGGTATTGTGTTAGAATTTCGCTTAGTTGGGGTTTCCAAGTGGCGATGACTTGACTGTTGGGATCCTCGAAAATAGCGACAATATCTGCATCAGACGTGTTAATAACGGTGACATCTTTTTCTGACATACCGACACTTTCCAAAGCTCTGATGAGCATATAGTGGGATCCGGATAACTCGACTAGATTGACACTCTTACCTTTCAAGTCGTTCAACGTTTTTTGTTTGCCGCGAATGATGATCCCATCGCTTCCGGCCGATGTACTCAATGGCATGACGGCCGACGTATCGACCCCGGAAGCTGCCGGAATCGTTAATGCATCCAATGAAATGGCAATGACGGCATCGAAGGTGCCAGCTGTGAATTGAGTTTGGGCTTCGATATAATCGTTTAGTTGTACTGCCTCTAGATCAAAACCGTATTTTTGACCCCACTTTTGCAAAATTCCGCTGTCTTGTGCATAAGCCAATGGCATGGAGCCGGCGTATATTGTCCATGCAATGGTGTATTTATCTTTAGCGTAAGATAGCGTCGTTACACTCATCAAAAATGTCATGAGCAGGAATGCTGAAAGCTTTTTATAAAAATGAAACATCAGGTTGTCCTCTGGTTAATCTATTACAAGTGTTCTGGTTTAGATTAGAGGAAAGTAGGACGGCCTTAAATGATGATGTTTGCAAGTATACGTGCGACTTGCGTCATGATTACTTCAGTTGCTTGAAAAATTGTCCGATGACGTTTCGAAGCGTCTCATCTCTTGTGAGATGTGCGGCTTCAACAACAGAGATATGAAAAAACTGTTTGGGTAGAACAGGAATGAGGATTCCCTGTTTTTCAAAGCTATCGGCATAGTGTTGAGGAATAAAGCCGATATATTGTCCTGAAAGAATCAAAAACATCATCGCTTCAAGGTTTTCGGTATAAGTTACGTGCCCGTAGGTTTCAAGATTCAGTTCAATTAAATCGGTTTCTTTGAGAAAATTGCGAGACACAAAGTTTTGACCGTTTAACCAATCAAATATGTTGCCGTCAGTGTTTTCGGTTTGAATCTTCTTTCCCAAATCACTGTCGACCGCGCAGTAAAGATAATCGGTTTCTTGGTAAATCGGAGTGTAGCTAATCGCATCGTGTTTGCTTTCAAAGATGCCCAAAGCCATGTCAATTCGTTTGTCGAGCAATTGCTTTTCCAATTCATGGGGTGTCTGTACCCCAATGTTCAGCATTACGTCTGGATGACTATCGGCGCAGTATTGCTTAATGGCGAGAAGCAGCGGGCAATTTGGATCGGTTATGACATTGTCGATAATGCCGATACTTAAACTTTGTAACCCTTTGCCGCTTAAGGATTCCACTCTTTTTTCGAACCCTCTGAACCCTGTAAAAAGTTTTAAGGACTCTTCATAGACTAAACTGCCTTCCGGCGTCACCTCAAACCCACTTCGGCCACGATTACATAAAGTGAGTTGCAAGCGTTTTTCCAATTGGGTGATGGCTCGGCTGATGGTGGATGCATCTTTATTCAAGCGCGCTTGCGCATTGGCAATACCGTTGGACTCCACGACGGCGGCATAAATCTTCAACAGTTTTACATAGTTTTCATCAATGTTCATAAAGCATTTTGTTTCATCCAATTGCGCCACCCACCGGTATGGGTGATGTCGGTGGCGCCTTCAATGCCGTAAGGTTCGCAGATAAAGCCGACCACTTGTGAGCCGTCAATCAATTCCACTTTTCCCAGCCCCAGTGGGGAAGGAATCAACGCCAAAAAGGTGCCGAGATGCTGCTTGGGCATGGACCAGACTTCCACTTCAATGCTGGCACCGTCAGTATTGGTTTTCACCAGGCCTGGCTTCAGAATCGGGCCGCCGGCCAGTTGGTAAAAACGGTATTTCGGCGCGGTTTTCGTGGTTTGCAACAAGGTCGCACCGCGTTCGATTAATTGTCCATTCAATGGAAATCCGACCAAGTGGGCGCCGACCACCGCCAATGAAATAGTGTGTGGCGTGTCGAACAATTCGGCTTTTGGCGCCGGAATCGGCAGTGCTTTGGCGCCCGCCGTTTTGTTGAACTGGTTGTGTAACGCGTCGGTCAGTTTCAACAAGGCGCGATCACTGCCGGCGGGGGCGAAAAAGGTCACTCCGGTCGGTAAGCTATCGTTTCGCAAGCCGGTCGGCATGGCGACGGCGGCGTAATCCAATAAATTCATGAAATTGGTGTAGGTGCCGAGCACCGAATTCAGCCCCACCGGGTCTTGTTCGATTTGCTCGGTGCTGAAAATGGTCGGCGTGGTCGGCGTCATGAAACAATTGATGTCCTGCCACACGGCGCGGGTATCGCGCTGCGCCTGCTGCAGGGCATAGCTGCCTTTGTAAGCGTCGGCCGCACTCAAGTTGCGGGCACCGGCGATAATGCCGCCCACCGTCGGGTCGAGTTGGGTTTCATGGGCTTCGAAAAAGGCTTCAATGGCGGCGTAGCGCTCCGCCACCCAAGCGCCACCGTATAAGAGTTTGGCGGTTTCCAGCCATAAGGTGAAATCGATTTCCTTAATGTCAAAACCTTGGCTTTTCAGTTGTGTGACCGTGGCCTCAAAGTTGGCTTGCGCCTCGTGGTCGTCATAAAAAATCAAACCGGCGGCGTCGGGAATGCCGATGACGGGTTTGGCTGCCCAGGCTGGAGGTGTCAGGGCCATTTCGTCTCGGCTGAATTCGTCGGTGTCATCCGGCTGGGCGGCGACGTCAAACACCTTGTAAGCGTCCTGGGCGTTCAAGGCAAAAATGCTCACCACATCCTGCGAGCGAACCGCAGGCACCACGCCGGACGTGCTCAAAAGGCCTTTGGACGGTTTCAGGCCAATCAGGTTGTTGAACGCGGCGGGCACTCGACCGGAACCGGCGGTGTCCGTGCCCAGCGAGAAACTGCATAAATTCAATGCCAGCGAGGCGGCCGAACCGGAGCTGGACCCGCCGGAAATCATGTTGAAATCAAACGCATTGTGGCACACGCCGTAAGGCGAACGGGTGCCGACCAAGCCGGTGGCGAACTGGTCCATATTGGTTTTGGCAAGCGGAATGGCACCGGCGTCAATCAACAGTTGCACCACCGTGGCGGAGTGCTCCGGCACGTAGGCGAATTCTTCACAGGCCGCCGTGGTGGGAATGCCCGCCAAATCGATGTTGTCTTTGATCATAAACGGAATGCCCCACAGCGGCAGGCTGTTGGGCTCCGATTCTTCCAAGCGGTTCAGATAAGGCGCCAGTTCTTCATCCGTCAACACATGGATGAAAAGGTTGTAATCCGTGTAATGGCCCGTCTGTTGATGCAGGCTCTCGACCACTTGACGCGGCGTGAGTTGGCCTTCGCCATAGGCCTGGCGTAAAGACGCGATGCGACAATCGATCATTCCGATACCTCCATGACCAGCAAGGCTTGGCCGTTTTGAATCAAATCCCCTTCGTTGATGAGAATTTCGGTGACGGTGCCGTCGTATTCCGCTTCAATCGGAATTTCGATTTTCATGGTTTCCAGAATGGCGATGACATCGCCTTCGGCCACCGCATCGCCGGGTTTGACCTGAATTTTCCAGACGCTGCCGGTAATCGGCGACAGGGCGGCTTCAAAGCCTTCCGGGATTTCGGCCATCGGTTCGTTTTGAATTTCCTCTTGGGATGACGTGTCTTCGTAGTTGGCTTGGCCGTTGGCTTCCCAACGTTGGCGTTCGGCTTCGAAAGCGGCTTTTTGCTTGGTCTGGAATTCGGCGATGCTGTCGGCTTCTTCGGCCAGGAACGCCTGATAATCGGCCAGAGACAAGGTGGTTTCTTCAATGTCGATGTCGAAACGGCCCAACGGGAAGTCGTGGCGTGCTTGTTTCAGCTCGTCTTCACTGACCGGATAGAACTGAATCTGGTCGAAGAAATCCAGCAACCAAGGTTTGCCCGGTGGGAAATATTGGGTGTTGCGATAGGCGTTCCACATTTGGATAGTGCGCCCCACAAACTGATAACCGCCTGGGCCTTCCATGCCGTAAACACACATATAAGCGCCGCCGATGCCCACGGCATTTTCCGGCGTCCAGGTTCTGGCCGGGTTGTATTTGGTGGTGACCAGACGGTGACGCGGGTCTAATGGCGTGGAAACCGGCGCGCCGAGGTAAACGTCGCCCAGTCCCATGACCAGGTATTTGGCTTCGAAAACGATGCGTTTGACGTCTTCAATCGAATCCAGACCGTTGATGCGGCGGATGAACTCGATATTGCTCGGACACCAAGGCGCATCCGGGCGCACCGAATTCATGTATTTTTCGATGGCCAGACGCGTGCTCGGATCGTCCCATGACAATGGCAGTTTGACGATGCGGCTTTTCACCGTGAGGTCTTTGGCGGATGAAATTTCCGCTTCCAGATCGACCAGCTTTTGAATCAGGTCGTTTTGGGCAATTTGGCGTGGATTGTAGTGCACCTGCAAAGAGCGGATGCCCGGCGTTAAATCCTTCAAAAATGCCCAGGCCTGGTCGTTTTTGAGTTCTTTCAATTTGTCGGTCAGCACTTGAATGCGGAAGCGCAAGGCCAAGTCCAGTTCCATAGCCCCGTATTCGATGAGCACATGGCTGTCGCCGGAACGGCGGTATTTGACGCCGAACTCGTGTTCGCCGGCCGGCAGTTCTTTCGCCAGGCAGGATTGTTCGGTCGGTTCCGACAGATAGGTCAGGTCGGAAACGACAGAGGCATCCAGTGCGCTGATGGCGGCATCTTGCGCTTTGAGTGCGACTTCGGCGGTGTCGATGGACACCGGCTTGAAGCGCACTGTATCGCCGGGACGCAATTGCCCCATTTTCCATTGCTCGGCTTCGATGATAGTGGCCGGGCAGACAAAGCCGCCCAGGCTCGGGCCATCCTGCGCCAAGATGACCGGCATGTCGCCGGTGAAGTCGATGGCACCGATGGCGTAAGCGTTGTCGTGGATGTTGGACGGATGCAGACCGGCTTCGCCGCCGTCCGTTCGTGCCCAAGTCGGTTTCGGGCCAATCAGGCGGATGCCGGTTCGGCTGGAGTTATAGTGGACTTCCCAAGCGGTGGAGAAGAAGGTGTCGATGTCGCCTTCGGTGAAAAAATCCGGTGAGCCTTGCGGGCCGTAAATCACCGCGATTTCCACCTCGTTTTCCAAGTTGGGAATCAGCTCGGCCGGAATCGGCTGGGTGGCGCTGATGCCGGCGGTGTCCGCCGGAATGTGCAGGACGTCGCCGGCGCGCAGCAATCGCCCGGCATGACCGCCGAAACCGCCCAGTGAGAAGGTGGTTTTACTGCCCATGTAATCCGGTACGCTGAAGCCGCCTTGGATGGCGAGATACGCCCGCTGTCCCAAGGATTTGATGACTTTGGATTTCAGTTGTTGACCGGCTTTCACTTCCACGGCTTGCCACTGCGGAATTGGCTGTTTATCCAGCGTCGGTTGCACATCAGCCCCGGTGATGCAGATGACGGCATCGCGGTCGAAGGTCATGCTGACGCCGGACACGGTCATTTCGATGGTCGCAGCGTCATCGGCATTGCCCAGACAGCGGTTGGCCAAACGGTGCGATAAGGCGTCCATCGGCCCGGACGGCGGCACGCCGATGTCCCAATAACCGGTTCGGCCCGGATAACTGATGAGCATGGAGTGGGTGCCGGCGTTGGTGATTTCGACCGTGTCGGGCTGATGGGTAAAGCCGTTCAAAAAGCGCGTATAGAGGTTTTCGGCTTTGATGAACGCCTCGGCATGGCTGAGGGTTTTCAAATAAGTCGCATTGGTCTCGAAGCCGTCGATGCGGGTTTCGTCCATGGCCGTTTGCAGTTTGGCCACGGCGTCGTCACGGTTTTGGCCTTTGACGATGATTTTTGCCAGCATCGGGTCGTAGAAGGAGCTGACTTCCTGACCGCTGCTGCACCAGGTATCCACTCGGCAGTCGCTCGGCATTTTCCAGCCGGTGAGACGGCCGGAACTTGGCTGGAAATTCTTGAACGGGTCTTCGGCGTAAACACGGACTTCAATGGCGTGGCCTTGCGCCGGTTTGACCAGGCCTGGGAAGGTTTGGTCAAAGGCGACTTGAATCATCCACTCCACCAAATCGACGTCGCGCACCGCTTCGGTGATGCCGTGTTCGACCTGTAAACGGGTGTTCACTTCGAGGAAATAGTATTGTTCGGTGTCCGCGTCATAAACGTATTCCACCGTGCCGGCGGAGCGGTAGCTGACCAGCTCTCCGAGACGCACGGCGTGGGCTTCCATTTCCGCGACCTGTTCGCGGGAGATGCCCACGGCCGGGGTTTCTTCAACGACCTTTTGGTTACGGCGCTGCAAGGAACAGTCACGCTCGCCGAAGGAAACGACTTGGCCCAGGCCGTCACCGAAAATCTGGATTTCGATGTGGCGGGCGTTGACGACGAATTTTTCCAGAAAAATGCCGCTTTGGCCGAAGGCGTTTTGGCTCAAACGCGCAACCTTCTCAAACGCTTCGGAAAGCGCTTCGGCATCGTCGCAACGCTGCATGCCGATGCCGCCACCGCCGGCCGTGCTTTTCAGCATGACCGGGTAACCGATGCGCTCGGCCTCTTCTAACGCCGTTTCGAGCGTTTCGAGCAAATCGGAGCCGGGCAGTAAGGGCACTTCGGCTTTAATGGCCAGTTCGCGTGCGGTGTGTTTTAAACCGAAATCGCGGATGTGTTCGGGCGTGGGGCCGATGAATCGGATGCCCATGCTTTCACAGGTTTCGGCGAAACCGGCGTTCTCACTCAAAAAACCGTAGCCAGGGTGGATTGCTTCGACGCCCAATTCCTGAGCGTGCTCTAAAATCAACGGCACGTTCAGATAGGTTTCGGTGGCGACATTGCCCGGTAGGGAAATGACTTCGTCGGCTTCCAGCACGTGCAGCGATGTACGGTCGGCGTCGGACGCCAGCACCACTGATTGGATGCCCATGGTGCGAAGTGTACGGATAATCCGGGTGGCGATGGCGCCACGGTTGGCGATGAGAACTTTCTTAAACATGTGTTTTCCTTTTCAGCGCGTTCTGAAGAGTGTTGGGAAGCGTATTGCGTTATTCCCAGATAATCATTTCAACCGGTGTCGGGTTGTAGCCGTTACAAGGGTTGTTCAATTGCGGGCAATTGGACACCAACACCAACACATCCATATGGGCTTTCATTTCCACATAGCGCCCCGGTGCGGAAATGCCGTCGTCGAAATCGAGATGGCCGTCCGGTGAAACGGGCACGTTCATAAAGAAATTGATGTTGCTGGCGAGGTCATCCTTGGTCATTTGCTGACCGTGGTTGCATTCACATTCTCCCAACGCCATCAGGAAGGAATCACGGCACGAGTGCATGTGGCGTTTTTCAATGGCGTAGCGCACGGTGTTGCTCTCCGCCGAACAGGCACCGCCGATGGTATCGTGGCGGCCACAGGTGTCGTCGGTGATGGTCAGCATCGGGTTGACCAAGTTGGATTGCAGTACCGAACCGGTGGTCAAATAGATGTTGCCTTGTTCGCGGATGGTGTCCGCCGCCGAATAGCGCTCGCTGTGGTCGTGGGCGTTGTAAAACAGGGTATCGACCGCCTGGTTACCTTCCAGGTCGACAATGCGGAAATGTTGTCCGGCTTTGACTTCGTGCATCCATGGTTTACCCGCTTCGACCACTTCGCGATAGACAATACGGCTTTCATCAACGTTAGATGTCGTCATTTGGGTTTTCTCCATAGTAAATTTTGGTGTTGTAGTAAGCGCGTTCGTTTTCGGCACGGTGGAGGCGACTGGCGTCGTCCTGCGCGACCGGTTGCGCTTTGAACACGGTCAGTTGAATCGGTTTCGGAGCGTATTCCGAGTTCGGATCCAACGGATGTTGTGCGGTGGACAAAGAGACGATGCTGTCCATTTCAAAGCGCAAATCAACGTAGTCGCCCGCTTTGGAGTTGTTCGGGACAAAAGTCATTTGGCCGTCGTCTTCGACGCGCACTTTGCTGAACCAGTTGATGTTCGGCATGATGTCGCTGGCGTTTAGGCCCCATTTGCCAAGCTCGTTCAACAGGCTGTCGTAGCCGTTTTTGTAGTAGTCGTTGTGGGCTTCCTGATAGGACTTATCGCCGTATTTTTTATGCACCAACGCCGCGTGCGACAAGCCGCCGATGGTGTCGTGCCAGCCGCAGGTGTCTTCGATAATCGAGCACATCACGCGCCCCATATCGCTGAAACACATGTTCGGACGGGTCAGGAAAGCGGTTTTCTGCGCTTTCAAGGTGTCCGGCATGTTGTAACGTTCGCTTTTGACTTCCAGGTTGTTGATGAGCATGGCGACATTGGCGCCGCCTTCCACATCGGTTAAACGCAAAACGGTGCCGCGGCGAATGACGCCGGACCAGTGGCCGCCACCCGGCAAGCTTTCTTGCCAGATGAAATCACCAGGCCTGGTGGTTTTGGATGAAGTGTTGTCAGTCATTTTGAGTCTCCTGTGACGAGTCGGTGACCGAAGTGTGAATCGGTGGTAGGGCCGAATGGGTCAAGTAAAGGTTGCCGGTTTTCACGCCCCGGTTGGAAATCATTTCGTGGCTGATGCGGTTCAGCTGGTCGGCCGCGCCTTGCATCAGATTGACCTCCAAGGTGTGGTGGTCCATTAATTGAATTTGGGTGGAGGAGATGATTTCCGCCACGTATTGATGCTTAAGCTGATTCAGCTTGACCTGCAAGCCGGGCACGGCGTGGTCGTACACCAGTGTCAGGGTGCCGGCCATGACTTCATTGGTGTAGTCTTGGCGATACGCCGAGACTTCCTTTTGAATCATTTCCGCCAAGAGGGCAGAGCGGTTGTTAAAACCGCGGTCGATTACGAGCTGATCCAGGTCTTCCAGTACTTTGGCGGGTAGGGAAGCGCTGGTGCGGACAAGGCCTTTGTTGTTCTGAGTCATTTAAAATACATCCGGAACTTCTGCGTTAACGGGAACGAGGCGGACCATGCTGAGTTTTTCCTCAAAGTCCAGCTCGGGCTCGGGTGGATGCACCAGGCTTTCCAAATATTCTTTGGTGGCCATGAACGCCGGGCTTAGCAGCGTGTCGTCCGCTCTCGGACGCGGCAATGGCACATTGACCACTTCGCGCACCCGGCCCGGGTTGGCATCCAATACCAGGATTCGGTCGGCCAGATAAATGGCTTCGTCCAAATCATGGGTGATAAAGAAAATGGTGATGTCGATGTTCTGCCAGATTTCCAGCAGATACTGTTGCATCTTTAATCGGTTCTGCGGATCCAGCGCGGCGAACGGTTCGTCCATCAGCAGGATTTTCGGCTGGTTCGCTAGGGCGCGGATAATTGCGACGCGCTGCTTCATGCCGCCCGACAGTTGGTGCGGATAGGCTTCGGCGAACTTCTCCAGCCCGACCAGGTCAATCCATTGCAAGGCTTCGGTTTCGGCGGTGTTTTTCGACATGCCGCCTTGGGTGAGACCGAACATGACGTTTTCTTTTACCGACATCCACGGGAAAAGCGAGTAGCTTTGGAAAACCATGCCGCGATCCGGGCCGGGCTCGACCACTTGTTTGTTTTCCACCAAAATGTCGCCGCTGTCCTTGGTTTCCAAACCGGCGATGAGGCGAGCCAAAGTGGATTTACCGCAACCGGATGGTCCGACCACGCAGACGAATTCACGCTTGAAAGCGGTGAAATCGATGCCGCCCAGGACTTTGTTGGTTTTGCCTTTATGTTCGAAAGACATTTCCAGGTTTTGGATTTCAAGCGCCTTGGGACGTTTGAGTATGCGTTGGTTACGGTCCTGGATTTCCGGCGTTTGCCATAAGTCTAAGGGGTGTTGTGCTTGTGTCATTCCGTGCTCCTTAGTGTGAACCGTGCCAAGGGAAAAGGCGTTTGCCGATGCGGGCCAGAACCAGGTCGGTCACCAGGCCGATAATCCCGATAATTAAAATCGCGGCGAAAACATTGTCGAAGTTTTTGTAACGGGCTTGCTGGGTGATGAACCAGGTAATCCCGGAGCTGGTGCCGATGAGCTCGGCCACGATCAAGTAAGTCCAAGCCCAGCCCAGCAGAATACGCATGTCGCGATACAGATCCGGCAGAATGCCCGGAATGATCACGCGGCGAATCAAGGAGAGTCCTTTGCAGCCCAACGTCAGCGAGGCTTCGATGAGCGCCATGTTCAGTTTGCGTGTGGTGTTGGCGGTAATCAACACCATTTGGAAAAAGGTTCCGATGAAAATAATGGCGATTTTCGGGGCGTCGTAAATCCCTAAAATGGCGACGGCCAAGGCACCGAAAGCGGGGGCCGGTAAGTAACGGAAAAATTCGGTGAACGGCTCGATAACACGTGATGCCGATTCATAGGTACCGGCTAAAATGCCGAGCGGCAAGCCAAAGACCATTGACCAGAAAAATCCCCAAGCGATGACTTGAATCGAATGCCCCAGGCTTTCGTGAAACCAAGGTTCGTTACTGCGTTTGGGCGGGGTCGTGAAGGCCGTGTAAAGCGCGGTCAGCACTTCGTGTGGCGCCGGCAGATAAACCGGATTGGACGGAACGCCTTGCGGCAGCTTGATCTCAGCCTGTTCTTCCGCCTGTTTGGTCAGCAACTTGTCCATTTCGCGATAATAGATTTCTTTATCGATCAGGCTGTCTTTGCGGAAGTAGGAAACATCGCCGGGATCGGAGATTTTCATTTGCGGATGCCAGATGTAAGGCGAGTAGCTCACCAATGACCAAAGCAGAATCGGAATGGCGAAGCTGGCGAAGGTCAGCCAGATTCGCGATGTTTTATCTAAGGGAACGCGAGGCGTTGTCCAGGATTTTGAAAATAATGCCATAGCTTGCTCTCTCTCGAAATGCTTATTTATGCCTTCTGCTTCGGAGGATAAATTTATTACGTTTTTCTTTAATCGTAATAAGCAATCGTTATACCAAGCTGGTTATTGTTTGTTTTTCAATGGGTTATGTATTTTTGGTGATATTTTGAATGCGGCGCTGCATTCTTTTGGTGCCCCTGTGTGATGCATTGGGGCAGGTTTGGGGGCTAGGGCGTTAAGTCCGGGCGATCGAATAGCTTCAGTGCATTTTGGTAGGCAATTTTATGGGCTACATCCGGTGGCAATTGGCTCAGCCAGCGGCGCATTTTCGATAAGGTATGGCCGACGGTCAGCCAGCGTAGTGTGCTGAAGGTGTCGACGGCAGCCAGTAATCGATCTTGGTGTTGGATGAAAAAGCCTTCCCATTCGGGGTTAAGACGACCTCGGTCGTCAAAAAACTCGCCATCCCGTACCGAGGTGTCAATGTATAGGTTTTGGGGGTGACGTTTCAGGAGCGAAGCCAGAAAGTCCGGTGTCGGTTTGGTGCCGAGATGGGCCCAAATGACTTGAACGTTGGGTGAAATCTCGAATATGCGGTCGACGATTTCCGCATCGCCGTGGATTTGCAGCATTAAGCTGCGCTCGCCAGCGATTTGAATGATGCGTTTTAAAACCGGGCTGTAAGTGTCTTGCTTGAAGATGTGGAACTCGCCGATGCCTTGGTAGGGGAAGGCATCAAGTTGGGCTTCAATGTCGTTTAAGGTATTGAGGTCCAGCATCCAGTTGGGTTTGTTGGCTTTGGTTTTGTATAAGCTCAAAAACGGAATAATGCGTTTGGGGGCGTGTTGATACAGCAATTCGGCTTTTGATGTCGGGGTGCTGGAAATCACGGCGCCGATGACATTGTACTTGTCATAGCGCGAAATGATTTGCGCCGGGCTGAGAACGCGGCTGTCGGCCAAGGAGTAATGCGAATGGCTGTCGAAAATCGGCAGGGTATTGGCCTGGCTCGTTGGTATCAATGCAGCCAGGCTGGTTATCAATAAGGTGTGTCGCAAAAAAGCTTTCATGGTCATCGTGTTGTTTAGGTTTTGAGATGGTGCTGAGCCAATTTTTGAATGGTTTGGCTGTAATCGGCTTCCGGAGTCGGTGACTCACCCAATGGGTTGAGGCGTTTTTCCGGGTTATTCAATAATGTATGGAAGGTGCCGACGGTGCAGTGCGCCAGAGGTTCGAGGTTATAGCCGCCGCCCAGTGAAAAACTGATGCGGCCATTACATAAGGTGTCGGCCGAGTTCAGGCATTTTTCCACCAGTTGGTTGAAACCGACTACCGAGACTTGGTGTTCGGCTAGGGGATCTTGCCAGTGGGCGTCGTAACCGGCGAATACAATAATATGGTCCGGCTTGAAGGCTTCCAGTTTGGGTTGGATAACTTGGTCGTATACCGATAGATAAGTGGCGTTGCCGGCCTTTTTTTGGAAGGGACAGTTAACCACTGTGCCTTCTGCGCCGTCTTTGCCAGTGAATTTGGCGCCGCCGGTCATCGGCCAGTAAGGGTGTTGATGGATGGAAATGGCCATAATGGACGGGTCGTCCGCGACCAAGTCTTGAGTGCCGTTGCCGTGGTGGACGTCGAAGTCGATGATGGCGACCCGTTCAACGTCGCGGTATTTTTGGAGCGCACGGGCCGCGATGATGTCGGAATTGAAAATGCAGAACCCCATCGCTTTATTGGTCAAAGCGTGGTGTCCGGGTGGACGTAACAAAGCGAAGCCACGGTCGACCTGGCGGTCGTGGACGGCCAGGTTCAGGTTGATATTGCTGCCCGCGGCCATTTTTGCGGCATCGAAGGTGGCGTGGTTTAAATAAGTGTCTTGATTATAAGCATCATAAAAACCGCCACCGCCTTTGCTCAGGATTTCGATTTCGTCGATGTAATTCTGCTGGTGGGCGAAACGCAATTCTTCCAATGTTGCCATGCGGGTATCGACCGGCGTGAGCTGTTCCCAGATTTTCTGGCGTTCCATCTCTTCGTTAATGGCAACCAGCCGTTGAGCGGTTTCCGGGTGCTTGGGCAGGTCGTGTTTCAGAAATAATGGGTCAAGCACTACGCCGACCGAATAATCGCCAGGCCTGGCCGGTTTGCCATAACTGACAGGGCTAAAAGCCGTTGCTCCCAGCGCACCGAGTGCGGCCAATTGTTTTATGAATGCGCGTCTTCCTGACATAACCACTCCTTTAAAAGCAAAGAGATTCATTCGCGGTAAGTAAATAGTTTAGCCCTTTCAGTGAAAATGTATAGTCGTATTCACCTAAAGAATGGTGTGCGACTTTAATGCGAAGGGTTTGACCGTTTTTAAGTTGATTGAGTAATTGTTGATAACTTTGTTGCAATTGCTGGAAAGTGCCGATTTTCTGGGTTGGAATTTCCAGTCGAATTCGATTCTGTTTTTGATTGTTTTGAGATTGGATTTTTAAAATGCCTTGTAATGGAATCGGTGCACGCTTGTCGGATGGTTGAATTTGATATTGGACGGTCATTAATTTGGGCGTTGAGCTGATGATTGCCTTATTTAATAAAATGATTTTCAAAGAAGGTAGCGAGTTGCCTGCACTGCAGGTGATGCCGAAGAAAGCCTGGCTGGAGGCCTGTTTGGTGAATAATTCCACTTGGTCGGGTTCTTGGGTGTAAGGGTTGAGGTAAGTCGTCAGGCTGTAGTCTTCATGCAAGCTTTGTGTGGCTTTGGCGAAAGTGTGCGTGGATAACAATAATGAGAGACTGAAAAGCAAAAATGCTGTGATGCGTGTCATGTGTTGATAACCGTTTTATAGTATGGATTAAATGTCATGTGACAGGATTGTATCGTTTTACACAAAACAATGACATCCTGTGGATAACTTTTTGGATAAAATCCTGAAATTCACTGGATTTGGTGCGAGTTTTAAAAAAAAGTGATAAAAAAATGTCAAAAAACTGCAAAAAGCTATTGCAAAAAACTGGAGAGGCTATAGAATACGCATCTCTTTCACGGAGACGCCAAAAACAACACTGCAAACGGAGTTGAATAAAGCGGAAACGGGGCAGAAAAAAAGCGTAAAAAAAGCTTGACGGAAACAAAATCAAGCGCCTATAATACGCGGCTTACCGAGACAGGGTGCAGCGCACTGAGTTGAGGAAAAGCAAGACCAAGAGTTCTTTAAAAATCAGGTAATTCAGAGATAATTTATGTGGAAGTTGCTTAGGTAAGTAGCTGTCCAAAAATAAATATCTCGACAACTATGTATATGGTTAATCACATTTATGTGAAACATGTACCTGTTAATTTCGAGTGTTTAATTCGTGCAGACAAGCACACAAAAAAATCGAGTAAAAAGATTAAACTGAAGAGTTTGATCCTGGCTCAGAATGAACGCTGGCGGCAGGCCTAACACATGCAAGTCGAACGGAAACGACAAGAACAAACTCTTCGGAGGGCGATCTTGGGCGTCGAGTGGCGGACGGGTGAGTAACGCGTGGGAATCTACCCTTTAGTTGGGGACAACATATGGAAACGTATGCTAATACCGAATATGCTCTACGGAGTAAAGGTGGCCTCTACTTGTAAGCTATCGCTAAAGGATGAGCCCGCGTTAGATTAGCTAGTTGGTGGGGTAAAGGCCTACCAAGGCGACGATCTATAGCTGGTTTGAGAGGATGATCAGCCACACTGGGACTGAGACACGGCCCAGACTCCTACGGGAGGCAGCAGTGGGGAATATTGCACAATGAGGGAAACCTTGATGCAGCCATGCCGCGTGTGTGAAGAAGGCCCGAGGGTTGTAAAGCACTTTCAATTGTGAGGAAAGGTTAGTCGCTAATATCGGCTAGCTGTGACGTTAACTTTAGAAGAAGCACCGGCTAACTCTGTGCCAGCAGCCGCGGTAATACAGAGGGTGCAAGCGTTATTCGGAATTACTGGGCGTAAAGCGCGCGTAGGCGGACTGTTAAGTCGGTTGTGAAAGCCCTGGGCTCAACCTAGGAATTGCATCCGATACTGGCAATCTAGAGTTTAGGAGAGGGAAGTGGAATTCCTGGTGTAGCAGTGAAATGCGTAGATATCAGGAGGAACATCAGTGGCGAAGGCGACTTCCTGGCCTAAAACTGACGCTGAGGTGCGAAAGCGTGGGTAGCGAACGGGATTAGATACCCCGGTAGTCCACGCCGTAAACGATGTCAACTAGCTGTTGGCCTTATTAAAAAGGTTAGTAGCGTAGCTAACGCGCTAAGTTGACCGCCTGGGGAGTACGGTCGCAAGATTAAAACTCAAAGGAATTGACGGGGGCCCGCACAAGCGGTGGAGCATGTGGTTTAATTCGATGCAACGCGAAGAACCTTACCATCCCTTGACATCCTGCGAACTTTCTAGAGATAGATTGGTGCCTTCGGGAACGCAGTGACAGGTGCTGCATGGCTGTCGTCAGCTCGTGTCGTGAGATGTTGGGTTAAGTCCCGCAACGAGCGCAACCCTTATCTTTAGTTGCTACCATTTAGTTGAGAACTCTAAAGAGACTGCCGGTGATAAACCGGAGGAAGGCGGGGACGACGTCAAGTCATCATGGCCCTTATGGGATGGGCTACACACGTGCTACAATGGGGGGTACAAAGAGCAGCTAGCTGGCGACAGTGCGCGAATCTCATAAAACCTCTCGTAGTCCGGATCGGAGTCTGCAACTCGACTCCGTGAAGTCGGAATCGCTAGTAATCGTGAATCAGAATGTCACGGTGAATACGTTCCCGGGCCTTGTACACACCGCCCGTCACACCATGGGAGTGGGTTGCAAAAGAAGTGGGTAGTCTAACCTTCGGGAGGGCGCTCACCACTTTGTGATTCATGACTGGGGTGAAGTCGTAACAAGGTAGCCCTAGCGGAAGCTGGGGCTGGATCACCTCCTTTAAGACAAAGACGGCCGCGAGCCTAAGTTAGCTTTCACATAAATTGTCTCTGAATTACTGAGAAAAACGAGAACGACCTGGGTCTGTAGCTCAGTTGGTTAGAGCGCACCCCTGATAAGGGTGAGGTCGGTGGTTCAAATCCACCCAGACCCACCAATGAATGGGGCTATAGCTCAGCTGGGAGAGCGCCTGCCTTGCACGCAGGAGGTCTGCGG